>CACVAZ010000103.1 GCA_902727995.1 uncultured Sulfurovum sp. | reverse complement strand
TCTTTGATGCCAATTCATGACTATGCTTATAACAAAGAATCTGCTCTTGCAAAAAAGATGGAATTGGAGAGTGAAACTATCACTCTTAATACTTCTATAACATCAATGACAAAATATTTAAAAGAGTTAAATAGCTATAGAGATGAGTTAAAAGGTTTTTATTCAAGTTTTAGTGAAGAGCAAGTTAGGTCATGGAAAAAAGAGAAAGAAGAGACTGATAAATCATTGGAAGATGTGATAGAGCAGGAAAGATTATTACATGGTGAAAATGAGTTGCTTCTCGAAGCCTTAGAGGATAAGAAAAAGAATTTAGAAGAAATTGATATAAGTGATATTAAGGTAGCTTGTTCAACAGTAAAAATTTTTATAGAAGACTATAGCGATTTAGATAAAAGAATAGAGAAGCAAGTAGAGATAAAAGAAAAGGTTGAAGTAAAATTAGGGGAAATAGTTTCTAATGATAAAATGCTTGATAAATTAGAAAAAAATAAATCAAATTATGAAGAGGATGAGTCTCGTTATAAAGTTATGATTTTAGAGATTAAAAATGTTCAAAAAAGAGCATTAAAGTTTATTACGAAAGATGATAAAATTGAGTACAGTGATAAATATAATATACGAGTCGATAAGTTTGACTTAGAAGGATTATTAGACGATTTAGAAGAGTATAGTAATCAAGTTAAAGCTCATATGAATAATAATGATTTGTCTCAATTAAAGATGAGTTTAATTGAACATAAATCAAAAATGGATGCGTATAAAGATACTTTTGATGATAAGTTAAAACAAGCTAATAGTATACTCGAAAATTCTTGTATCCAAAAGGATATAGAATTATTTATAGAGATGGACTATGAAGAGCATGAACAGACTCTATTAAAAGAAAAAGAAGAGTTAGAGAAGCGTTCAAGTAATGCAAAATCTAAAAAAGAAGAGTTTGATAATAGACTTAAAAATTATAAAGAAGATAATCAACAGTACTCTTTAAATGAAAGAGACTTTAATAGAATTTTTAATAATCGTATAGATTTGATATTATCTCAAGAGTTTTTAAAAACAAGTATCAATACTCTACTAGATTTATTTGTTACACAAGAAAAATTAATAATTACTATTGAGGATTTAAAAAAGGATATTGAAGTAAAACAGAAACCTTATGAGTCGTATGAACAGATAATAGATGCTTGGCAAGAAGAGTATAAACCTGAGGAGTTGGTTGAGTTTTTTGATTCAAAATATAGTGATTCCAAAGATATTGGAATTCAAATTAAAAATACTTTGGATGAAATTTCAAATATTGAGAAAAATATAAAAAAGTCCAGAGTTAATGTAGAGAGAAGTTTTCAAACAATACTTAATAGGTTTACAACAGTTTTTCAAGAAAAAAATATAGTTAAAGAGTCAGAAAAGTTAATTATAGAAGAGATTAAGCGTTTAAGTCCAGAGGATATTATTGAGGACCCTACACATATTTATATCGCAATAGAAGACCGTATATTAGTTATGCAAAGCAATATAGAAAGGTTAAAGAAATCAGAAAGTACAGCCATAGATTATTTGGGGCGTATAGCAGATGCTTCTATAGATGCATTAAAAGATATCTCAAATACAAAATTACCTGAAAATGCAGGAGCTTTTGCAAATCGTTCAATTATAACGGTTAATATAGCTTCTATTAAAAGCTTGACAGATGCTACAAAAAGAGAGGTTTTATCAGCTTATCTTACTACCTTAACACAGAGTCAAAGTGTTATACCTAATTGGAAGCATTTATGTTCAGGGATTATTAGAGCATTGCTACAAGGACGAATGTTGAATTTAAAGCTTCTGTTGGTTGATGAGTATAATCTCTCTGGAAAGATGGTGAAACCATCAGAACACAATCTTTCAGATGGGCAAAAACTAATTTTTCAAGTTATGATGTATATTGCACTCTCTCGAATTCGATATAGAAGTCATACGACTTCATCAGGAAGAGAATTTCAAGGGTTTATGGTTATAGATAATCCTTTTGGTAAAAATACCAATAAAGAAACGATTGTACTAAAACTAGAGTTGGGACACGCTATGGGTATTCAGTTTATATATACTATGGAGCAAGAAAATAATGAGATGTTTAATCTATTTGAAAATGTTTATGTTCTTAGGAGAAATATAAAAGTTGGAGATAAGCAGATGGTTAAAGTAGCACATTTAGGAATGGAAAAGGATGATAACCTTGGACGATAATTTTTTGTTAGAGCTTCAAAAAAAGACGATAACTCAAAGTAAACTAACTTATGATATTTATAACAGATGTTATATAGATGCTTCTTTATCTCCTGATGAGTGTAATAAAGTGGAGTTACTTGAATTATTACATAAGCTAGAAAGAGATAAATGTATTGCTTTACCAAAATCAAAAGATGTAAAATATTGGATGAGAGGAAGACCTGAGCTTCCTAAATGGATTAAAATTTTAAAAGCTACAGAGAGAAAAGAGGATATTATTCTTCATTGGCATCCAAAACTTAGTTTCATGTATCGTGAAAAAAATCCAGCTACTATAAAATCAGCTAAAATTATAAATGAGTATCTAATAAATAGGAATTCAAATCCATTTTCTATTGCAATAAAAGAGCGTTCTTTATTACTATTTAATGATGAAAAAAAACTTGACAGACTAAGAAAAGGCATTATCTTTAAACATATTACACTTGAAGATATAGACTGTTATTTAGTTGCTACGCCTATAATAAGCACTGTATTCAATAATCAATCTGATAAAATAATTATTATTGAAAACTATAATACTTATGATAGTTTTTGTAAGTATAATCGGAAAATGGATTATTATAATGAAGTTATTTATGGTTGGGGAGTGAATGCTAATAGCGAAGATATGGCTAATGCAATTTATGAAAGATGGGAGAAAAATAATAATTTAACTATCTCTTACTTTGGAGACATAGACCCTACAGGCATAAATATAGCTATAGGACTTGGAAATAGGTTAAAGAGAACTTCTGAAAATATAAATTTTGAAATAGCTAAAAAGTATTATCGTTATATATTGGATAATGGAGTGGAAGATACAAAAAATTTTAAAGCAAAAAAAATTGAAAATATGAGTTTAACAAAGTTATTATTTGGGGATATGTACCTTGAAATAGATAAACTTTTTGAAGATAAAATTAGAATTGCACAAGAGCGATTAAATATTGAAGTTTTGATGAAGAATTTTAGAAAAGAGTTGATATGAAATTACAAACAAACAACATCTACCAAACTATAAAAACCATTCTCCAAACAGCAAGAGAAAATAGCTATAAACAGATAAACTTTATCATGGTAGAAGCTTATTGGAATATTGGTAAGCAGATAGTTGAAGAAGAACAAAATGGTGAAGATAGAGCGAAGTATGGCTCTTATCTGATTAAAGAGCTTTCTTCTCAGTTGAGTAGTGAGTTTGGAAAAGGATTTAGTCAACAAAGTATTCGTAATATGCGACAGTTTTACAAGAGCTTTCCAATTCACTCTACACTGTGGAGCGAATTGAGTTGGAGTCATTATAAGCTTATTATTCGTTTGCAAGATGAAGATGCCAAGGCTTGGTATATGGAAGAAGCTGTGAAGTCTCATTGGAGTGTTCGGGCATTAGAACGACAGATAGGAACACACTATTATGAACGTCTACTCTCTAGTCAAGAAATGAAAAGTGTGGAACTAGAAGCAGTAGACAAGACAAAAGAGATGTTAGTACGTTCAAAAGATTTAATAAAAGACCCTTACGTCTTAGAATTTTTAGACTTAAAAGAGAATAAATCCTTTCTAGAGACTGAACTAGAAGTTGCTCTAATTGGAAAGATTCAAGAATTCCTTTTAGAACTTGGACGAGGTTTTGCTTTTGTTGACCGTCAAAAACGAATAAAGACTGAGCATAGTGATTTCTATATTGATTTAGTGTTTTATAACTATATTTTAAAATGTTTTGTTGTCATTGATTTAAAACGAGGAAAATTAAGTCACCAAGATGTGGGTCAGATGGATATGTATGTACGAATGTTTGATGACTTAGAAAAGTCTAATGATGATAATCCTACTATTGGGATTATATTATGTACTGAAAAAGACAATACAGTTGTAAAGTATTCAGTGATTGATGATAATGACAATTTATTTGTTTCTAAATATCAGTTATACTTACCAAGTATTGAAGAGTTAAAAGCAGAAATTGAAAAAGATATTTTTGAACTAGAACTTAATAAGGAAAAAGATGAATAAATTAATATTTTTTATAATAAGTAGCAATTTTTTATGGGCAGATATGTTTGACTTTCAAACCATAGAAAAAGCAAATAAAGCCTATGCAAAAGGTGACTTTAACAATTCGGCTAAGTTTTTTAATGATTTGAACTCAAAAGAACCTACGGTGGCGTATGATAAGGCAAATGCAGAGTATAAAGCTGGAGATTATGACAAAGCTTTAAGTGATTATAAGAATGCTAAAGGCGTTGATGAGGCCCAGCGTCAGCATAATATTGGGAATGTTCATTTTCAAAAACAAGCCCTAGATAAAGCCATTGAATCTTATGAAAAAGCATTGAAAGTAAGATATGATGAAGATACAAAGTTTAATTTAGAATTGGCAAAAAAGAAGAAAGAAGAAGAGCAGAAAGAAGAAGAAGAAAAAAAGAAAGACGATAA
>CACVAZ010000102.1:17024-24039 GCA_902727995.1 uncultured Sulfurovum sp. | reverse complement strand
CTGTCGATTAACAATGCTCATTAACTCATTGACATTTGGAAGTCTCCAACCTCCATCTTTGCCAACTTCTCCTAAACTTAAGCTCTCACATCTTTCCATAGCCTCTTTCCATGTTTCAGCCACAAAAGCACCATTATCTTGCCACTCTAAGTTATTAAGACTATCAGTTACAATACCTTGAGCAATGTCTTTAGTAAAGGTTGGTTTAGTAAGTGTTCCTCTAACACAACGAACACGGTAAGTTCCTGAACGATTTACGTTCCCATCTCCTTGATTTCCCATTCTAAAGTCTACATACCATGCACGGTCTGTATTTTGGTAAGCTTGATATTGGAAAGATGACCAATATTTAAAACTACTCCTTACTTCAAAAATACCATCAATTAAGACATCATGACTACTGCTTACAGGATCAAGAGGATAATAAGTTTTAAGACTATCTAGCTCACTCATACTTGGTAGCCTCCAGTCATTAAAGCCTCCAATACTAGAATCGGTACAATATTGGTCGGCACGAGACCAATCTAAGGTTGTGTCATTATCATCTTGCCACATAAGTGTCGTTACATTGTCGGTTACTATTTTTGTAGAGCTATCTTTTGCATACGAAGGCGTAAGCCCTTTTTCATAGAAGCCATCATCTTTAACCGTAGCATCTATATCTCCTAGGTAGTCATAACTTGTTGTTTGTTGCGTTTTTTTAATGTTTAAACTCTCTGTACTAATAGGAGGAATAACCACATTATTATTCTCATCACTACTATAATTACCAAAAACATGATAAATTCGGTAAGAAAAAGCCCCACTTGTAGCAGTTACCGTTAGTTTAATTTTAAACTCACTTGTTTCACTATATGGAGAAAGTGTAATATTTTGAGCCGTAGTATCATCAATGTTAATGGCTGAACCTAAATTTTCAACTATTTCCCAAGCATAAGCATCAGCTACCGTGTCAAGCTCTGGTGTTAAAGAAAGTTCATTTCCTAGAACAGAGACTATAAGTTTAGTAATAACAGGTGCTTTCTCTACTGTAATATCTACCTCGTCATTGTCATCTATGTCAATAGAAAAATGGTAACTTACAGTAGCATCCTCTGTAGATAAAAGTAATAGATAACTGTTAGAGCTAGTCTCTAAATAGTTTAGCTTAATGGCTGTATTTAACGTACTTGTCACACCAGAGTTAGAAGAAAAATTATCACTTATTGTACTAACACCATCATTACGGATCTCCCAGTTTAAGGCTTCTTCATAAGGATTAGAAATGTTAAATGAAAGTTCAATACTACCATTCACCAATGTCGTAGTAACAATACTAGAAGCTGAAGGTAAGTTCTCAATGGTATCAGCATTGGCTGTTTGACTTAAATTAATCTCTAGCGTATTAATCCCCTCAACTATTTCATGGGTCTTAATACCTTTAAAAATAAGTTTACTCACATCAGCATCATTACTTGAAAATGCTGTAACCACAAATATATAATATTTATTACGTTGTAAATTATTGAGACTAACTGTCCACTCAGAAGCTACTTTAGTAAATGCTTTGATATTAATAGGCGTTTTATCTATGTAACTTTCATCTACATAACTTTCATCACTATTATTTAGAGTATCAAAAACTTCAACTTGCATATAGTTAATACTCAATGATTGTTTAGAAAATACTTTTGTATCCTCAGCCTTTTTTATAGAAATAAATACCGAACTTTTATTAGACTTTTGTTCTGAAGTTGGAGCATTATTATCTTTACATCCTGTTAAGAACAAAAATACTATTGATAAACTTAAAATACTTAAAAATATCTTTTTCATGCTATATCCTTTTTAAATAATTAATATATATAAATATATTAAATTAGTATACAACAAGAAAATGAGAATTTTATAAGGAAGAAATGAGAAGAAAATGAGATTTCTTCTCATTTGTTTAACTATTTATTCTAATTTACTTAAAATAAATAGTTAAGACCAATATAGCTTTTTTGAATCTTCTCTTTAGCAAATACATTAACGGTTCCCTGATATAGGGTAATGTCATTCCATTTTTTATAGCCATAGTCAAAACCCAAAGAGAATTCTAGGTTTTTGTTAAGAGAGTAGTATGTTCCCAAACCAAGTATGTATCCATAAGCATCATATTTTGTCTTTTTTTGAGACTTTGGATTCTTTTCAGCAACTCTACTATATGAAGCACCTAAGCGTAAATAGGGTAAGTAAAGTTCTGAATTTAGAAGAGAAGGTAAAGTATAATTATATTGAATCGCAACATCTACTAAATCTAAACCTGATACAATGTCTTCATCTCCAAAGTTATAAATAAATTCATATCTATCACCTGTTTGTTTATCTCCGTTAAATAAACCGAGCTTTAAAGAGCTAATGTTTAGCGACTTATTATGCTTATCCATTTTATTATTGACATAGGTTTTATTGTTTGTCTTTTTATGGCTTTGTTCCATACCCACAAACAATTCTGTAGCATTAGCATGTATCGGAAAGAGACTAATAGAGCAGATACTTAAAGCAATTATTTTTTTCATGTTGACTCCTTAATTTTATTGAAATATATTGTGAATAATGCACCCTCTCTAAAGTTTTTTACTTTTAAAAGAGCATCCATATCTTTTTCTATAATCATTTTAGACATATAGAGTCCAATTCCAGAGTTTCCTTCTTTTGTAGTAAAGTAGGGTTTATAAATATGTTTTATTATTTCATTTTCAATTCCTCCTGCATTATCTAAAACAGAAATAAAATCCTTATTAATAGTTATGATGATTTGAGGTGAACTTATTTTTCTTTGAATAAATATATCTTTGGCATTAGTTAATAGATTTAGAAGTACTTGCTTATATTCATTTTTATAAGAGAAGAGTTTTATATCTTCTCTTACATCAATAGCAACTTCTATGTTATGTTGTTCAAATTGGTATGTCATAATCTCTAATGTTTCATAAGTTGCTTTTTTTATAGAGAATAGTTTTTTTTCTTTATTAGGTAAATAAAAATCTTTAAAGTTGTCAAGGGTGTGTGACATAAATTCCAGTTGAGCATTAGCTTTATCTAACTTTTTATTTAAATAAGTGTTGTCAAGTAGATTACGTTTTTGAGCTTCACGTAAATTCATGAAATTGTAAGATAAATAGGTTAAAGGTTGTTTCCATTGATGAGCTATATTTCCTATCATTTCTCCCATTGAAGCCAATTTAGATTGATGGACTAAGAGTTCTTGTTGCTCTTTTTTTTCATCTAATATGAGCTTGAGTCTGTGAGCCAGTGCAAGTGATAATAAAATAGCCTCTAAAGGTGGACCAAAAAGAAAAGGGGTTATGCCATAAATATCACCAACATGTTCTGTAAGAAAGAGACTAATAACTAATAAACTCCAGCCTACTAAAAAAAACTTAGCAGGATGAAAACCTTGCTTTAAGCGTAAAAAACCAATAAGAAAATAAATAAATCCAAAAAGTGAATAAAGTCTCAAATGGGAAACAATTGAATATCCTCTAATGGATAGATGAATGAAATCCAACAATAATAAAATAATATAAAGAATTAAAACCTTATTCAGTATTGGTAAATACTTAGTTGTATCTAAAAAAGAACGCATAAAAAGTGTTGCAAAAAGTGATGAAATTAATGTTGCTGCATTATATAAAAAAGTATCTAAACTACTAATTCCAAATTGATATATCATAATGCCAATCATAAAAAACTGCATCATAGAGTAATAAAAGAAAGAGTTATCATGATGAAAATAAAAAATTGCGAGGTTGTAAGTACTCACCATAAACATAAACCCTACAATTATTCCAAATAAAAGATAAAACTCTTTACTATCAGGCTTAAAAATTGATGTTTTGTAATAATTATTAAACAACTCTATTTTTAAATAAGGTTGTTTAGAGTACTTAACATTTGTAAGCTTTAAATAATAAATTTGAGAATCTTTTTTTTTATCATACTCAAAACTATAAACTTTTAATTTATTAGTCAAATATTTAGTCAGTTTTTGTTCAATTGTAAAGGAAGAAGTATCAAATTCAAAACCATCATAAGATACAAAATATTTACCCGAGGGTATATCTTTATTCAATGCTATTTGAATCCAAGAGGTCGTCTTTGAAGAAATTAAAGTATTTTTTTTAGGAATAGGCGTAAATAAATGTTCCTTTTCTTTTATCTCTTCTAAAGTTAAAGAAGAATCCATTGTTTTATAAACCATGAACTTTTCAATATCTATATTATTTTCCGAAAAAAGAGGACTAAATACTAAAAGTACAACCCAAAGTATTTTTTTCATCTATCCACTATTTCTCTAAAATAATTCGATAGCCAAGACCAGAAAAATTTTTAATAACAATACCCTCTAACTTATGCCTTAAAGAACGAACTAGCGAACGTAATGAATCCCTATAATTTTCTTCATAGTTCCAAATTTCATTTTTGATTTCACTGTACATTACAATACTCTTTGATTTTTTAAGAAGTAGCGTAAATAACATGAGTTCATTATGTGTCAATTGTATGATATTCTCTTCAATAACAAGTGTTCTATTTAATTGATCATAATAGGTATTTGAAGAGAGTTGAACAATAGATTCATCTGCATTTTCTTCTAAATACTCATGAGCAAGACTCAAAGCAGTATCCAACTTATAATTGGTCATCGGCTTAAGAATATACTTTACAAGTTGTAATTCTACTGCCTCTAAAAGATATTCCGTATTCATAAATGCCGTTACTATAATAATAGGTGTTTTTTTATCTTGTCGACGTATGGCTTTTACCATTTCTAACCCATTAATAATAGGCATTTCAATATCAGAAATAATAATATCAGGTTTAGATACAGCATAAATATCTAACGCTTCTTGTCCATTAGAAGCTTCCAAAACATTGTTATATATAAGTGAAAGATACTCAACAGCCTCTTCTCTAATAAAGTCATTATCTTCAACATATAATATTTTAATATTTTTTTTCATAAACATATTATATAACATAAAGTATTAACTATCAATTTAAAAATACCTTAAGTTAAGGTGATTTTGGTGTAATCTTGGTGTAATATTAGTGTAATCTAGACTTCTTCTCCCTTCTATACTCTAAAAATGTCATTAATAAAATAATTGCAACACCTAAGTCAATCATGACATCAGCATAATTAAAAATGGCAAAATCAAAACCACAATGCCAAGCGACATAATCAACGACCCCTTCATGAATAAATCTATCATATAAGTTCCCTAAAGCACCACCCACTATTAGTCCTATGGCAAAAGCATACTGTCTTAAATAGCCCTCATAAAAGACATAAGCAATAATACCTAGAATTAAAACCAGTTGTACCCATTTTAAGTTATCACCCAAAAAAGCCAACATGGAAAAAGCGACTCCTCTGTTGTAAAAAAGTTCTAAATTAATACAAGAACCTTCCATAATGACAGCATACTCAACCCCATTTACAGCATCCATTGCCCAAGTTTTAATGCCTTGATCGATCATAAATGTTCCTAGTACAACAAAGAAGAAAACTAGCATATTACGCATCATTATTGTAAAGCCTTTTTGAAGAAAGAGACAGTTTTATCTAACATTTTTAAAAGCTTAGCTTGATTTTTACCTTCAAGTAAAATTCGCATTAAATTTTCAGTACCAGAATAACGCACTAAATAACGCATACCAGCAGCTTCGATTTCTGAAAATAGTTCTTGAACACCTGTAATCTCATTTATAGGTATTTTATGCGAAATACTAATATTTACCAACTCTTGAGGATACAAATCAAAAACATTAAATGCTTCTGAAGCAGTTTTATTGGTCTCAATCATGTAAGCAAATGCTTGTAGTCCAGAAACCAAACCATCTCCTGTTTTAGCATAGTCAGAGAAAATTACATGCCCACTTTGTTCTCCTCCAAAATTAGAACCTACCTTGCTCATAATTTCTAAGACATGCTTATCCCCTACATCCGAACGCTCTAATTTAATTCCATGAGAAGCCAAATAGTCTTCAAGTCCTTGATTACTCATCACGGTTGCAACAACTTTGTCGTTGGCTAATTTCTTTTCATTTTTAAGATGCATTGCTAACGCACCAATCAATTTGTCTCCATCAACGATATTACCTTTTTCATCAACAATAACAATTCGATCAGCATCACCATCTAAAGCAATGCCAATATCAGCACGTGTATCAATGACTTTTTTTACTAATGCTTCAGGGTTGGTTGCACCACAATTGGTGTTAATATTATACCCATCAGGTTCACTTGAAAGTACAATAACTTCAGCACCCAACTCTCGTAATACCGTAGGAGCCACAATATACGCAGCCCCATTAGAACAGTCAACCACAATACGCTTACCATATAATGAAAATTTTTTAGGAAAGGAGTTTTTAATATGCACAATATAACGTCCTACCACATCGTCAATACGTACCGAACGACCAATCTCTTTTTTAGTGACAAAGGCATTTTCTATCTCTTCCATGTTATGAAATATTGCTTCTATTTCAGATTCACACTCATGGTTAAGCTTATTACCCTCAGCACCAAAAAACTTAATACCATTGTCATAATAAGGATTATGAGATGCCGTAATCATAATTCCTGCATCACAACGCATATTTTCAGTAATAAAAGCAATCGCAGGTGTTGGCATGGGTCCTATTTGAATCACATCAAAGCCAACAGAGGTTAAACCTGAAACCAATGCATTTTCAATCATATACCCAGAGCGACGTGTGTCTTTACCTACTAAAATTTTATTATATTTACTATTTTTTTTTAAATGAATTCCAGCTGCAATGGCTAAACGCATTACATTTATTGGATTCAATTTTCCACCTGCTAGTCCACGAACACCATCTGTTCCAAATAATTCCATATATATTCTCCTAATTTAAAGTTATTATTTTAACACATTACACGGTGAATTGGGGTTAAGCCAAAAAAGATATAATATCAGCATTTAAAAATCACATCCCGTTACGTATTACAGGATGA
>CACVAZ010000102.1:0-16924 GCA_902727995.1 uncultured Sulfurovum sp. | reverse complement strand
CTTGGTGGTGATGAAAAAGCTGAAATGTTAACCCGTATTTATGGAATTGCTTTTGCTGATAAAGAGTCATTAAAAGATTATCTTAAAATGATGGAAGAGGCAAAAAAGCGTGACCATAGAAAAATTGGTGCAGAGATGGGTCTCTTTATGTTTGATGAAGAGTCAGGAGCTGGTTTACCATTTTGGATGCCACAGGGAACAAAACTTAGACAAAAACTTGAAAATATCTTACATAAAGCACATAGAAGAAGAGGTTACCAGCAAGTACGTGGTCCAGAAATCTTAAAATCTGACATGTGGAGAACGTCTGGTCACTACGCTTGTTATGGTGAAAACATGTATTTAACTTCTATTGATGAGCAAGAATATGGGGTTAAGCCAATGAACTGTATTGGTCATATTCAGATTTTTAAACAAACTGGAAAATCTTACCGTGATTTACCACTCAAATATTATGAATATGGTGTCGTTCACCGTCATGAAAAATCTGGTGCCTTACATGGTCTTTTAAGAGTACGTGAATTTACCCAAGATGATGCCCATATCTTCTGTACCCCTGAACAAATTGCTTCTGAGGTTATTGATATTATTGAGTTTGTTGACTCGGTGATGAAACTCTTTAACTTTGACTACACTATGGAAGTAGCTACTAAACCAGAAAAAGCCATTGGTGAAGATGCTGTTTGGGATTTGGCAACACAAGGACTAAAAGATGCCCTTGATGAAAATAACCTACCTTATACCATTGATGAAGGTGGTGGAGCATTTTATGGGCCAAAAATTGACATTAAAATTACCGATGCCATTGGAAGAAAATGGCAATGTGGTACGGTTCAAGTAGACTTTAACTTACCAGAGCGTTTTGAAGTAGAATACGTCGATGAAGATAACACCCGTAAACAACCTGTCATGATTCACCGTGCTATTCTTGGTTCGTTCGAACGTTTCATTGCTGTTTTAACAGAGCATTATGCTGGTGAGTTCCCACTCTTCTTAGCACCAACACAGGTTATTTTTGTGCCTATTTCAGACGTTCATGTTCCTTATGCTAAAAAGCTTCAAGCCCAACTTATGGACATTGAAATTGACGCTGAAATCTATGATAAAAATGATTCACTCAACAAAAGAGTACGAAATGCTGAGAAGCAAAGAGTACCTTATGTGGTAATTGTCGGGGATGAAGAAGTTGAAAAGCAAAGCGTAGCCCTTAGAAATAGACGAACAAAAGAGCAGTATAATCTTTCTTTTGATGAATTTATGGTAGAATTAACGCAACAACTAAATGAAGGCAAAATTTGAGTAGACAACACAACAGAAACAACCGAGGCAGAAAAAAGCCAGATGACACCATTATGAATGATAAAATTCGTGCCACAGAACTCCGAGTTCTTGGGGATGAAGGTGAAGCAATGGGTATTTTGTCTCGTGATGAAGCACTTAAAATTGCAGATGAAAAAGAGCTAGATTTAGTACTTGTTTCGCCTGATGCAAAACCACCAGTCGCGAAGATGATGGACTATGGTAAGTTTAAGTATGAGCAAGAAAAAAAGAAAAAAGAAGCAAGAAAGAACCAAAAAATCATTGATGTAAAAGAAGTAAAATTCTCTTGTAAAATTGCTGATGGTGATATTGCTTATAAAGTTAAACATGCCATTGAATTTTTAGAAGAGGGAAAACATGTTAAACTAAGAGTCTTTTTACGTGGTAGAGAAATGGCAAACCCTGAGTGGGGTGTTGATGTTCTTAACCGTGTATGGCCAATGCTTGAAGAAGTGGGTATTTTAGAGCAAGATGCTAAACGTGATGGTCGTTACGTTAACATGTACATTACGCCAAAAAAGAAATAAAATAATAAATATTAGCATAATAAAGAACTAAATTTTTTTAAGGAACAATCACAACAACTGCACCATTGTTTGTTTGTTCCCAAACTTCATCCATATCATCATTTGCCATGGCAATACACCCTTCAGTCCAATCAATCAAAACATTCATCCAATCTCCATAAGGAGACAGTGACCATGAAGGTGGTGTACCATGAATCATAATCATACCACCAGCACTTGAACCAAGACTCTTAGCATACTCCTCATCACTAGCATTAGGATAGGATATATGAAGGGATTTATAATAATCCTCTGAGAATTGTCGGTAATCTATACTATAGGCTCCCTCAGGTGTTTTCATGTCCCCCTCAACCTCTTTGTCCCCTACAGGTACTCTTCCTAAGGTAATATGATACTTTTTAAAAATCTCTCCAGCCTGAGACAAATACAACATCCGTGTTGACTTTTTTACAATAATTTTATCAGCAAGTAATAAAGGTTCGGCCAACAACATACTACTTCCAAATATAAAAATCCACCATAAACGTAAAAACATTATTTTTCCTTATAGTTAGCAATTATCTTATCTTTTACTTTAGCACAGACCTGCTGAAGAATTTTCATATCGCCTTGGTTATCAATAAGATAAGTTGCCCTTTGTTTCTTTTCTTCTATGTCCATCTGTGCATCAATACGTGCTTGTGCTTCTTCTTTACTACTATTATCACGCTTAATTAAACGTTCTAATTGTAATACTTTAGGAACATAAATTACAATACTCTCCTTAATAGGATAACGATTCGTCTCAAAAAACAGTGGAATATCTATAAGATAAGGATTTTTAAATTTATCCTCTCTAGTAGCACGATGTTCAATTTCACTAAAAATAAGTGGATGAAGCAAAGCTTCTAAACGCTTTTTCTCTTTTTCATCTCCAAAAATCAATGAGCCTAATTGCTTACGAATCACTTTTTTATTCTCTACATACTTAGAACCAAATAACTCTTCTATCTTCTTATGATGTAAATCTAACATCTCATGGGCAATTTTATCAGCATCAATAATTTCAAAACCATACTCTTTAAATATCTTAGCCACCGTACTTTTACCTGTTGCAATGCCCCCTGTTAGCACAACTGCGTATTCAAATGCCATTTTTTCCCTTTTTAATTTGCCAACTATTCTACAATATTCTTTATTTATTTCATCAACTAAATTTATTTTTCTTTTATTTTGAATAAGAGTATAATTTTACATTATAAATTTTAAGGAACACTATGCCATTTTCACCAACTAAACGCAATGGAACGTTTATGGGAATTGCTTTTGTAGCAATAATTTCTATCACAGCTAGTCTACTCTCCGAAACCTCAACACTAAAAAACTTAGGAATTTCACCACTAGTGGTAGGAATTGTGATTGGTATAATCTTTGCTAATACGCTTCATCATAAAATGCCTAGTTCTTGGGAAACAGGAATTACTTTTTCAGCTAAAAAAATTTTACGCTTTGCCATTGTCTTCTATGGCTTTAGAATTACTTTTCAACAAATAGCAGAAGTAGGACTCGAAGGATTCTTAGTTTCACTCATTATGTTAGCTTCAACATTCATTTTAGGTACGTGGCTGGGAACAAAAGTATTTAAAATGGAAGAAGACACTTCCATTCTAATTGCCTCAGGTGCTTCTGTTTGTGGTGCTGCTGCTGTACTTGCTACTGAACCTGTGGTCAAAGCAGAAGAACATAAAACAGCCATTGCTGTCTCAATGGTTGTTCTTTTTGGAACCATCGCAATGTTTCTTTATCCTGTTCTACATACTTCTGGTATTTTAGACATGACAGCCAGAGAGTTTGGTATTTATGTTGGAGGAACCATTCACGAAGTAGCCCAAGTTGTAGCCGTTCCAGCTTCTGTACCTGGTCTAGATGCTGAAGCTGCCAACGCTGCTGTGATTGTCAAAATGACAAGGGTCATCATGATTGCCCCAATGCTCATTGTTTTGGGTATTTACCTCTCCTACCAAGCCAAAAAAACAGGAGGAGCAGGTGCTACGGTTAAACTGGTCATTCCTTGGTTTGCTGTTTATTTTATTGGGGTTGCAGGGTTTAACTCTTTAAATCTTGTTCCTTTAGACATTGTAAACTGGATAAATCAAATTGATACTTTTTTACTAACAATGGCAATGGTAGCACTGGGTATTGGTACACGTTTTGCTAAATTTAAAGGTTTAGGCTTAGCCCCTATTTATACGGCACTCTCAATGTTCATCTGGCTTGTTGTAGGAGGATATTTTATTACCAAATTTATCTGTTATACTTTTTAATTAGTTCGTCATTACTCCTCCTAAATTCATTTTAAGAATACCTAAGTATAGTATATTTTTAAATGAAAGAGAGATGGAGTAATCATGCAAAACAAAGATACAAAAAAGTCAAAAATAGGAACATTCTCATATCAATATTTAGCGAGAGCAAAACTTTCTTACATCATAACCATGCCCTCTATTATCATGATGATTATACCTGCCGTTATTGCTGATATCTTCGCTACTATATATCAAATAATAAATTTTTCAGTCTATAAAATACCTAAAGTCAAACGGAGTAAATACATCGTTATTGATAGACATCACTTAAGTTATTTAAATGGTATTGAAAAACTTTTTTGTGTTTTTTGTGGCTATGTTAATGGAGTCATACAATACGCAGCTGAAATTGGTACAAGGACAGAAGAGTTTTGGTGTCCTATTAAACATAATCAAAAGATAGGTTATGAGCATTCAAGGTATCATAAATATCTTGAATATGGGGACTCAGAAACCTACCACAAAAAACGTAAACATATAAGATTAGCACAAGAAAAAGAGTTAAAAGAAGAGGAAGCAAAATCTTCCTTATAATCATTCATCTAGTTAAAAATGAATTATGTTAAAATATATCCAATAAGTATTTAAAGGATTAATAAACCATGACAGACCTCTATGAAAAACTCGGACTCTTCTACTTAGGTCGAGACATTAACAAAGAGACACAAGAAACCAGTGAAGCCTTAACCCTACTCAAAAATAAAAACTTTACTACCCATGCTGCCATCATTGGTATGACTGGTTCTGGTAAAACGGGTTTAGGTATTGGACTCATTGAAGAGGCTGCTATTGATAATATTCCCTCCATTCTCATTGACCCAAAAGGTGACATGGGAAACTTACTTTTAACAGACCCAACCTTTAATCCTAAAAGTTTTGAACCCTGGGTTGAAGATGAAGCACATAGCAAAGAAAAAAATGTGGCTGAATATGCTCAAGAAATTGCTTCTATGTGGCAAAAAGGCATCAAAAGTGACTACCAAGATGAAGCCCGTGTGCAAAAACTGCATGATGTAGAAAAAACCATCTATACCCCTGGAAGCTCAGCTGGAATTTCCATTAATATTTTAGGTTCATTAGAAGCACCACCCCAAGAAGTCTTAGACAATGCAGACACCTTTGCTTCGTACTTAAAAAGTACCGTTTCTTCTCTGCTTTCCCTCATCAAAATCGAAGCTGACCCTGTTTCTTCAAAAGAATATCTACTCCTTGCCCAAATTTTAGTAAATAAATGGGCAGAGGGACAAAGTATCTCTCTTGAAGAACTTATTGGGAATATTATTTCACCTTCTTTTGACAAAATTGGCGTACTTCCATTGGAGAGTTTTTACCCACAAGATAAACGTTTTACTTTAGCTACTAAATTTAATGCTATTATCGCCTCTCCTACTTTTTCTGCTTGGCTTCAAGGAGATGAACTTGACATTCAAAAACTACTTTATGACGACAATGGAAAAGCTAAAATAGCTGTACTCTCCATTGCTCATCTTTCCGATGAAGAACGCATGTTTTTTGTCACCATTCTACTGAACAAATACATTGCATGGATGCGTCGACAGTCAGGAACTTCAGCACTCAAATCCCTACTCTACATGGATGAAATTTATGGTTACTTTCCACCCTCTAAAAATCCACCCTCTAAAGAACCAATGATGCTACTACTCAAACAAGCCAGAGCTTTTGGTACAGGGGTTGTTTTAAGTACCCAAAACCCTGTAGACCTAGACTACAAAGGTCTTTCAAACATTGGAACATGGTTTATTGGTCGTTTGCAAACTTCACAAGACATTGAACGTGTTATTGATGGTTTAGGGGGTAAAGTTGGTGCTTCTTACTCAAAATCAGAAATTAAAAACCTCTTAGCCAATCTAAAAAAACGTACTTTCTTTTTAAAGTCTGCCCACTTAGAAGACATACGTATATTTTCCACACGTTGGGTTATGTCTTACCTAAAAGGGCCACTTAAGACAGCTGAGATTTCACTGTTCATGGCAAAGAAAAAAGATACTACACCTCAAATGCTAGTAAGTCAACCTCTAAAAGATGATGCTTATGAAAAATTTGTTCATCTTGATAAAAGCATTACACAACGTTATGCCATTGATGTCACTGGTGAAAATAATTTTAGAGCCACCCTTCAAGCTAAAGTTGAAGTACACTATTTTAATCAAAGTAAAAATATAGATGAAAATGAAGCACTTTGTTTAAGCCTTGAACTCTATGCAGAAGATATGCTTGATTGGCAAAATGCTGAAGTATTCGAAAATTGTCCTAGTTTCTCACAAACAGAACCAAGTTCTGCTTCTTATCTACCTTTGAGTTCACAAATTAGCGAAGACAAAGGTCTTAAAAGAACCCAAAAAGGACTTATTGATTGGATTTATAAAAACAAGCGTTTAACACTTTTTAAAACCACTTCTCCAAGACTAAGCTCTAGCCCCAATGAAAGCTTAGGTGACTTTAAAGTACGGCTCAAAGACATTTTAGATGAAAAAAAAGAAATGGATATTGACAAGCTTCAAACGCGTTATGAAAGAAAAGAAAAAACACTCTTAAAACGTCTACAACGTGCCCAAGAAAAAGTAGCCAAAGAAGAAGCCGATGCAAGTAAATCCATGATTGACACAGGGATTGCTGTGCTAGGTGCTTTATTTGGACGAAGTTCATCAGCAAAACTTGGTCATGCTTTCACAAAAGGTAGCCGTGCCTACAAAGATCGTGGAGACATAGGAAGAGCCGAAGAAGCTCTCGCAGAAATACATGAAGAGATAGAACTTTTAGCCGAAGAATTCGAAGATAAAATTGATGCCTTAGCTGAGAAATTTGATGTTGATAATGTTGAAATTCAAGATGCCTCAATGAAGCCTAAAAAGTCAAATATTGAGGTTCAAGAGCTTTCAATAGTTTGGGTTGTTTAATGTGTTATAATGCTCACAATACATGTGAATAAAATCACAACTCTACTCTAAAGAAAAATAATGAGACTAAACAAATATATCTCGCATAACTCTAAGTACTCTCGTCGTGAAGCTGACAAGCTCATTGAAGCTGGTGAAGTGATGATTAATAAACAAAAAGTAGAAGACTTTGCTTATGATGTTAAAGAAGATGACCAAATTTCGATTCGTGGACTTCATGTTACTGAAAAGACCGAACTAACGATGGTTGTCTTTAACAAACCAAAAGGAACCTTAGTAACCAAAAAAGATGACCGTGGACGAACCACTATTTATCACAAACTCCCCGGAAAGTTTAGACACTTCATTCCTATAGGAAGACTGGATTTTGCTTCTGAAGGCATTTTACTTTTAACCGACTCACCCAAAGTAGCCGAAGTTATGATGCAAAGTGGACTTGACAGAACCTATAATATTAAAATAGACAAACCTTTGTCCTCTGAAATGGAAGAAGCCATGAGAGAAGGACTTTCTTTAGATGATGCACGTGCAGGTGGTCATGAACAATCTAAAATTTACTCTATGGAGTTTGCCCCTTTTGTCCATTATGAAGTACGTAATGCAGGTGAGAATTTTACTAAACTTCGTGTTACCATTGCTGAGGGTAAAAACCGAGAGCTTCGTCGTTTCTTTGGACATTTTGAAGCCAATGTTCTTGACCTTAAAAGAGTAGAGTTTGGTGGAATTGAACTTAATAATTTGCCCACTGGTAAAACACGTTTTTTTACGCGTCGTGAATATGATGACACACACAAGTATTTAAAGATGGTTAAACAAATAGAAGAACAAGAGAAAAAAGAAAAAGAAGACAGAGCAAGAGCTGAGCGTCTTAAAGAAAAAAGAAAAAATCAAACAGAAGATCAAATACGTAGAGCCCAGTCAGCTGAAAAAAAACAACTTAAAGAAAAACAACAAAAAAATTCCAATAGAAACAACCCTAACAAAAAAAATAGGAAATAATTTTGTCCTTGGCGTTAAAATATCGACCAATGACACTCGATGAAATCATTGGGCAAGGGCATCTTTTAGACAAAGGTCAAGCACTTAGAATACTCATTGAGAAGAAAAAATTACTTCACTCCTTTTTTTATGGACCTCCAGGATGTGGAAAAACTACTTTGGCAAGAATTATTGCCAAAGTTTTACAAGCTCCATTTTACGAACTTAATGCCACCACCCTAAAAATTGACGATTTACGAAAAATATTTAAAACCTATGCCAATGCTTTAGAAAAACCTTTCATTTTCATTGACGAAGTACATCGACTTTCTAAAAATCAACAAGAAGTTCTTTTACCTTTTATGGAAAATAATACGGCACTTATTATTGGTGCTTCAACGCAAAATCCTTACTATTCACTCACCTCTGCCATGCGTTCACGTTCACACCTTTTTGAACTTAAACAAGTCAATAACCAAGCATTAACAGAACAACTTGAAAAGATTATAAACAAAGAACATCTTCATATTAAAGAAGATGCGAAATCTTTTTTAGTCAGTTCTTCTTTTGGTGATGTTAGGGCCATGCTAAATCTTTTAGAATCAGCTCAGGCTTTGGGTACAGAAGTTAATCTAGAGAAACTAAAGTCTATTCGTCCTTATGCACTACAAGCAGGAAGTTCCCAAACTGATTCTCACTATGATCTAACCTCAGCCATGATAAAGTCCATAAGAGGTTCAGATGTCAATGCTGGTATCTATTACTTAGCATGTCTCATTAATGGGGGTGAACCTGCTGAATTTATTGCACGACGTTTGTGCATATTTGCAAGTGAAGACATTGGTAATGCTAATCCTCATGCATTAAACCTAGCATCATCTACTTTAAACATTGTAAAAATGATTGGCTATCCAGAAGCTAGAATCTCCCTTTCTCAATTAGTGATTTATTTGGCATCATCACCTAAGTCTAATGCTGCTTATAGAGCAATAAACAAAGCCCTTTTAGCCGTTCAATCAGGAGAAATTTATCCCATTCCCAAAAATATAAAACATGATAAAATACATTATCTATATCCTCATGACTATGGTGGTTGGATTGAGCAAAATTATATGTCTAAAAATATGAAATTTTATGAAAGTTCTAAGATAGGTTTTGAAAAAACTTTAGAGGAATGGTTAAGTAAAATAAAATCGTAGGTTCAGTAATACCGAACACTACTTAAAACAGACTAAAGGTTAGTCTCACCACAGTGACCACATTTTTTAGCTTCTACTGGAATCTTCATTGCACAAGTAGGACAAGCTTTTTCAGTAGCAACAACTTCCTCTTCTGGTTCTTTCATTTTATTATAAGCTTTAATAAATATAAACACGACAAAACTAAGAATTACAAAAGAAAACGCTTTACTTTCTATGATATTACTATGGTATTATTTAGAGTTTTTCTTGTCTCGTGCAAGTCTTTTACGTACAACAGGATCCAATGATTTTTTACGAATTCTTACAGAAATTGGGGTAATTTCAATAAGCTCATCCTCTTCAATCCACTCCATTGCTGATTCTAGTGTAATTTTTCTAGGGGTTACCAATTTTACAGCTTCATCTGTACCTGAGGTTCTCATATTTGTTAATGCTTTTCCTTTAAGTGGATTAACATCAAGATCACCTGGACGTGCAGATTCACCAATCACCATTCCTGAATATACTTTGTCTTGTGCACTAATAAACATAACACCACGTGCTTGAAGGTTAAAGATTGAGAAAGCAACAGCTTCACCATCATCCATAGAAACTAACGCACCTGGTGTTCTTGATTCAACCATACCAGAGTAGGCTCTATATTCTAAGTATGAATGGTTCATGATTCCTTCACCTTTGGTATCTGTTAAGAATTCATTTCTAAATCCAATAAGACCACGTGCAGGAATTTCAAACTCTAAACGTACCGTACCATCAGGCATAGGAACAAGTGATGTCATATTCGCTTTTCGTTTTCCAAGTTTTTCAATAGCAACCCCTTGAAAAGATTCTGGAACATCCACAACTAAATGTTCAAATGGCTCCATTTTAACACCATTCTCTTCTTTAGTTACAACTTCAGGACGAGCTAACATAAACTCGAAACCTTCACGTCTCATGTTTTCAGCCAAAATACCAATTTGAAGTTCACCACGTCCTGAGACCTTAAATGAAGCATCTCCCATTGGCTCCATACGCATCGCAATGTTTGTTTCCATCTCTTTTTCAAGACGTTCTTTAATTTTGTTAGAAGTTACGTGCTTACCTTCTTGTCCAGCAAGAGGTCCATTGTTTACCGACATAATAACTGAAAGTGTAGGCTCTTCAACATGCATAGGATCGAGTGCTACTGGATTTTGTGGATCACAAATAGAATCACCAACATCAATGGTGTTAAATCCTGCAATAGCCACAATATCACCAGCTTCAGCCTCATTAATGTCAACTCTATCAAGACCTTTAAATCCAATAAGTTTAGAAACTCTTGATTTAGTCTTAGATCCATCTGCTTTAACCAATAAATATTCATCACCTTTTTTAACTTTACCATTAAAAATACGGGTAATACCAATACGACCCACAAAGTTATCAGAGTCCAATGTAAATACTTGTGCTTGAGTATCAGCATCAGGAGAACCTTTTGGATAAGGAACTTTCTCAATAATTGCATCAAATAAAGGAGTCATATCTTTGTTTTCATCTTCCATTTCCCATTTAGCGTAACCATCTCTAGCTGCTGCATAAAGTACAGGAAACTCAAGTTGCTCTTCATTCGCATCAAGGGCTACTAAAAGGTCAAATACTTCATCCATTACTCTATCTGGATCTGAACCTTCTTTGTCAATTTTGTTAATAACAACAACGGGAATCAGTCCAAAACCAATTGCTTTCTTCAAAACAAATTTAGTTTGAGGCATAACACCTTCTTGTGCATCAACAAGTAACAATACACCATCTACCATTTTTAAAACACGCTCAACTTCACCACCAAAATCAGCGTGACCAGGTGTATCAATGATATTTACTTTATGTTCTCCATAAGTAATAGCTGTGTTTTTAGAGAGAATTGTAATTCCTCTTTCCATCTCAATCTCATTTGAGTCCATTGCTCTTTCTTGCACCTCTTGATGAGCTTCATATGTACCTGACTGTTGAAGAAGCTGATCCACAAGTGTTGTTTTACCGTGGTCAACATGAGCAATAACGGCAATATTTTTGATTTTTTGCATTTTAAGGATTTCCTATACTATAATAAATTACGCGAATTATAGCCAAAGAAAATTATAATATAATAAGTAAATAAATAATTAATCATACCATTAAATAATATTTAAGTAAAATCTAATTTTTCTTAATATTTAAAGAATTATTTCAAGCTCTTTATGTTATACTACTCCATATTTTTAATTATATGAAGGAGATTTCAAAATGAAATTAACACAATCACTTGTAGCCATTGCTACACTTGGTACTTTAACTAGTACTTTAAGTTTTGCTGGAGGAGATATTAACCCTATTACGGTATTTGAACAAGAGGAAGTATATGTAGATGTTACACCTGTTCCTGAACCAATAGCTCCACCACCACCACCACCACCAGTTGTAGTAACGCCACCAGTTGTAGTAACGCCACCACCACGTGTAGTAATTCCACCGGTTGTACCTGCTGCTGCACCTTTAGGTCTTTACATTGCAGGGGGTCTTACCAATGTTGCTGTTCATAAAACAGATACTGCTAATTTCTTTAGTACAGAAATAGGTCAAGACAGACAAGTTGGATATACAGGTAGAATTGGTTACGACTTTATGGACTATTTAGGTGCTGAATTAAGAGGTACTTATGGTTTTGCTAAAGATGACTTTAACAGAAAATTCAAGCAAGGTGGTGCTTATTTAAAACCTAATTATGATTTAACTGATGAATTAAACCTTTATGGTTTAGCTGGTGTATCTAAAACTAACGCTGCTGGTGCAGCTCCTGCAGATACAGGTTTCTCATATGGTGCTGGTCTTGACTATGGTATCACAGATCAAGTTTCTGTATTTAGTGATGTTGTTAACTACATGAAAAAATCAGGTACACCTTCTCAATGGGGTCTAACACTTGGTGCTGGTTACCAATTCTAGAATCTTCATAAAATAACAACCTTTTAAAAGGTTGTTATCTGCTTTCCAATTAAGATATATCTAAAAATTTCATATTTCTAACCAAGTTTTTATACATATTTTAAAAACTTCCAGGAGACATACGTGAGACTTATAGTTATCCTTAGCTTATTTCTATCCACCCTTTTTTCAACAGCATTAGATGATAAATTAAACTTTATTATAATCAATCAACCTCAAAAACTTTCACTCTATGAAGATGAACAAAAAATAATTCAAAAACTTTATAAAAGTAATAATAATTTGCCTTTATGGATTGGTCATGCCAATAATTTAAACTCTCTTATAGCAATTTTACAAAATCCTTACTTCAATTATAAATATAAAGATTTTCATCAAAGTCAGATAGAACAATATATCTACTTACTTCATGATAATATGAATTTAAATATGCACAGTGAAGAACTAAGTCAGCTTGATATTTTATTAACCCGTGCCTATGTTAAACTTGTAAAGTTCATTGTTCAAGGTGATATCAATTGGGACATGGTTCAAATGAAAATTAAGGGACTTAAAGAAGCGAAAGATATCTCAGCAGATTGGGAAATGGTACGTAAAAATCTGCCCTCTACCTCAGATTTATTTAGAGCTATTGCTAACCAAGATATCAAAGGGTTTTTAAATTCTTTAATCCCATCAAAAAAAGAATATAGTGAACTTATAGAGGCACTAAGTTTCTATCGAAACCTAAATAACTTAGAAGCTATCAAATATGAAAAAGACTTAAGACCTGGTGATGAACACCCCTATATTATGAGTCTAAAAAAACGTCTCATCCTTAGTGGTGACCTTAACAATAAATATAATACCACTAATATTTTTGATGAAGAATTAAAATATGCTATATTTTCTTATAAAGATCGCTTTAAATTAGAACAAAATGGTCTTATAGATAAAATTCTTATTTATTACCTTAACAAACCTATCCACTTACTAAGTGAAAAAATCATGGTTAACCTTGATAAACTAAAAGTTTTCCCTAATCATTTTCCAAATGAATATATTCGTGTAAATATTCCTGATTTTAAAATGAATTATTATAAAAATGGTCAATCTATTTTAGAGATGAGGGCTGTTGTTGGTAAACCTGAACGTCCAACCCCTTTGTTCTCTTCTTATATGACTTACATTGAGCTTAATCCAAATTGGAATATTCCAGAAAATCTAGTAAGAAGAGACCTTATTATTGCCCTTCAAGAAAATCCTAACTATTTAAAAGAACATAATATTCATGTTTTTTATGGATGGAAAAGCAAGGGTGAAATGAAAGATTTTGTGCCTTCAATGCTTTTCCCTTATGCTGATGAATCAAAAGGACATATCCCCTACCGATTTGTACAATATCCTGGAGATGATAATGCCCTTGGACGTATTAAATTTATGTTTCCTAACAAATATGCTGTTTACTTACATGATACCGATAACAAATCCTTATTCCAATACCGATATCGAGTATATAGCTCGGGGTGTATGCGTTTAGAAAAACCGTTTGAACTGCTTGAGGTATTAAAGTCAAGAATAAGTTCAAGAGATTTAACACAAATAGAAAAATATAGAAATACATTAACTAATAAGGTTATTAATTTTACAAAAAAACTACCTGTTCATACAACGTATTTTACCGTATTCAAACGTAATGGCTTAACCTATTTTAGAAAAGATATCTATGAATATGATAAATTTATAAAAGAATCAGAACTTAAAAACTTTTAATCCAATAAGCATAGCTCTAAAAAGAGTATGCTTTTCTTTTTTCAAATAAAATTTTTCAATCTCAATTAAATTCTTTTTACATACTAATATACGTTCATCGTTTTTAGGAAAAATCATCTCTTTAATTTTAAGTGCTTCACTAAGATATTCATAAGCCTTATCATAATGAAAAAGATGATATTGACACATGGCTAGACTATTATAACTCTTAGCTGTCTCAGGATGACTAAACCTAAAGAGTTCAACTCTTGTCTCTAAGGCTTTTTCAAAAAGAGGAAGTGCTAGGGAATATTCTTCAGATGCAGCATAAAAATATCCCAATTCATACTGACTACAAGCTGTTAGAGGATGTTTTCCACCCAAATGTGTTTCTCGAATTTTTAAAGCTCGTAAATAAAAACTAAAAGCTTCTTCTAAATTTTCTTCTCTAAAATAAATCTTTGCTAGAGCACTATAGTCACTTGCAACCTGAAGTGAATCTTCACCAAAGAGATTTTGATTAAGTTCCAAGGATTTTTTATAAAAAATTAAAGACTCTTTACTCATTCCTTCATCAAAATATGCTTCAGCTAATCTTTTAACAGAAGCAATTGTCTTACTATTTAACAAACCCAAAGAAGAAGTTCTTAATGCCAATGCTTTTTGATAAAAATAAATAACTTTTTTAGTTAATCCTTTTTCTTTAGAAATAATGGCTAATTCATTATAATTTTCTGCAGATATTTTTTTCGATGTTGTGTGAAAGTGAATAAAAGACGAATTATTTAGGCTATCATCGCATAAATAATGCTCTCTATTTAATAATAAATCCATATCTAAATAATTCCTTATGTTTCTTTAATATAAGTATATCTAATTTATTTAAAATAAATTTAGTATATTAATTAAAATTAAATCATATTATTCTAAATTAAACATAATATATTTAAATTTATATAATAATATTTTTATATAAATAAATTAAAACATTTTAGAATATTTAATTATTAATTATATTTAAATATCAATTTTACTTTCTATAAGGTAGGATAACTTTCTTTAACCATCTACCCAGTATAATCATCAAAAAAAATTTACCTCATCATAATTTAAGCTTTCATCATGTATTATGAGCAAAGTTAATTAGGACTAATATTGTCCGATTTAAAATTATGAGTTAAATGAAGGAAACAAATGAAAGTTTATTTGGATAATAATGCAACAACAATTGTTGATCCACATGTATTTGAAGAGATGGAACCATTTTTTATACAAAAATATGGTAATCCAAACTCATTACATGCATATGCAGGTGAAACACACCCTCACATTAAAACAGCAATGGAAAAAATCTATGCTGGTATTGGAGCAAGACGAGAAGACTCTGTTGTTATTACCTCTTGTGCAACAGAGAGTAATAACTGGGTATTAAAGTCAGTTTATTTTGAGCAAATCCTAACTGGTAAAAAAAACCATATTATTGTCTCAGAAGTTGAGCACCCTTCTATTATTGCTACAGCAAAGTTTATTGAGTCGATGGGATGTAAAGTAACTTACTTACCTATTAATGCTGAAGGACTTATTCAAGCTAAAGATGTAGAAGAAAGCATTACTGATAAAACAGCCCTTGTTTCTGTTATGTGGGCAAACAACGAAACAGGGGCTATTTTCCCTGTTGAAGAAATTGGTAATATTTGTGCGAAGCATGATGTACTTTTTCATACCGATGCTGTTCAAGCCATTGGAAAATTCCACGTTAATGTCCAAAGCTTTAATGTTGACTACTTAACCCTTTCTGCCCATAAGTTTCATGGACCAAAAGGGGTAGGAGCACTTTACATCAAAAAAGGTAAAGAACTTATGCCACTTTTCCATGGTGGTGCACAAATGAGTGGTCTACGATCAGGAACACTAAATGTTCCTGGTATTGTTGGAATGGGTAGAGCCATTGAAGAAGCAGTAAAGTCACTTCAATATGAAATGACTGAACTTCGTCCAATGAGAGATGCCTTTGAGGATGAACTTCTTAAAATTCCTAATACTTTTGTGGTCACACCAAGGGAACACCGAACACCAAACACCATTCTTATCTCATTTAGAGGTATTGAGGGTGAATCAATGTTATGGGATCTAAACCAAGCAGGAATTGGAGCGAGTACAGGCTCAGCCTGTGCTTCTGAAGATTTAGAAGCGAACTCAGTCATGGAAGCCATTGGGGCAGATGAAGATTTAGCGCATACAGCGATTCGATTCTCAATGAGCCGTTACACAACACAAGAAGAGATTGACTATACTCTAGAAACTGTGCTTAAAGCTGTTGCTAGACTTAGAGAAATTTCAAGTTCATTTGCTTATGCACCAGAAGGTCATAACAGTGGACTCGTAGCACATTAAGTTGTGCTTTAAATTTGCAATTAGCAAATAAATAATTATAAAGGAAAAATCATGGGATTAGATAGTTTAGTTGGTGGTACCATCTGGGATGAGTACAGTGATAAAGTAACAAAGTTAATGAACAACCCACAAAATATGGGTGAAATTACAACAGAACAAGCAGAAGCAATGGGTGGAAAACTCATTGTTGCTGACTTTGGTGCAGAATCTTGTGGAGATGCTGTACGTCTTTATTGGACCGTTAACCCAAATACCGATGTTATTATGGATTCAAAATTTAAAAGTTTTGGTTGTGGTACAGCCATTGCTTCTTCAGATGTTATGGCTGAACTTTGTAAATTTAAAACAGTTCAAGATGCTGTTAAGATTACAAACATTGATGTTGAAAAAGCAATGAGAGATACGCCTGATACACCATCAGTACCACCTCAAAAAATGCACTGTTCGGTAATGGCTTATGATGTAATTAAAAAAGCAGCTGGGCAATATCTTAACGTGGATATGGAAAGCTTTGAAGAAGAAGTAATTGTTTGTGAATGTGCAAGAGTTACCCTTGATACACT
>CACVAZ010000101.1 GCA_902727995.1 uncultured Sulfurovum sp. | reverse complement strand
TTCTTTTAGAAGAGGAGGACATAAGACTTCCAAGTAGAAGAAGAGTCAATACACATAAAGGAAACTTTGGACATTTAGCCGTGATTTCAGGAGAAAAAGAAGGGGCTGGGATTATGTCTGGGATGGCTGCTTTACGTTTTGGAGTAGGGCTTGTTTCTGTGGTTGGAGACGTTGAAAGTTCTTTACCTTTAGAACTTATGCAGGAGACTGAACTACCTGAAAATACCACAGCCATTGCTTTTGGTATGGGATTTTCTGATTTTGAAGAGGAAATAGTAGATGATGTTTTAGAGAGTGATATTCCATTGATTTTAGATGCAGGGGTATTTTCTAATGAAATTATTTTAGAGTTCTTAGAACAAAAAGAAAGGGAGATGGTCTTAACACCTCATCCAAAAGAGTTTGTAAGCTTATGGAACATGACCATTGACACTCCTTTAAATATTGCGATTCTTCAAGCCAACCGTTTTGAAAAGGCTCGAGAGTTTTGTGAATTATTTCCCCACGTTACCTTGTTGTTAAAAGGAGCTAATATGATAATTGCCCAAGATGAAGCTTTATTTATTAATCCTCATGGAAGTTCTAGGCTTTCTAAAGGAGGTTCAGGTGATGTTTTGGCTGGACTTATTGGAGCATTGTTAGCACAAGGTTATGATGGGCTAGAAGCAACAATTCAAGCCTCCTTAGCCTTTACCTCAGCTACCAAAGCTTATACTGGGAGTTCTTACGCAATGTTGCCTACTGATATTATTGAGGAGATTGGGCTTTTAGAATCACAAAGAAAGGCAAAAGGCAATACAGAATTATAGGTTTTTTACTAAAATTTTTATTTACTAAGTTTATTTTTGATACAGAATTATTATAATTAAATCAAATAAATAAATATTTACTTAAGCATAAGCTCATTTTATATAAAATCATGAATATTTATTCATCACGTAAAGGATAACTATGAATAAGACAACTTTTGGCTATAGTAAATATGCTATCCTTCTTTTTTTCTGTATGAGTTCTCTTTTTGCTATTCCTCAAACCAAGCAATTGATTAGTCCTGAACTCACAACCAAACTTATTGAAACCATAAAAGATGATGCCATCATTTTAGGCAGTGGAGGCAAAGAGATTCATATATTTATTGATCCTTTGTGTAAAATGTCCCAACGCTATTTGAAGCTACTCTATAAACGTAACAATGCAATATTTTCTGAGTATACGGTATATCTTTATTTAAATGAACTAAAAGCTAAAAAATCTAAGAAACATATTTTAAACATAATACACTCTGAATCAAAAGAGAAAATGTTATGTGATATTATGCTTGGTAATCAAAGTACTATTTTACAAAAAATAAGAAATAAAGAAACAGAAAAAATTTTTCAAAAAATATCAACCGTGGCTAAAAGAATTGGTGTCTATAAACGTCCCTATATTATTATTAATGGGAAGGCTAAGTGAGAATTTTTCAAAACAACTTTTATAGATACTATCAATTTATTTTAAAGTTTCGTATTCCTATTATTACTATATTTACCCTTATTTTTCTTTACTTAGTCATTACCATGACAGCCTTTTTTACTCACAATGATGATACCTTATGGCTTAAGGGCAGTAATGAATATAAGAAGCTTCAAGAGAAAACACATAAACAGATTTACATACAAAAGCTTCAGCTTAAAGTAGGCGACAAGCCATTTTCAAAAGAAAATATCAATAATCTTCAACTTTTACATTCAAATTTTGAAAAAGTCAAGCATATAGAGAAAATAAAATCTCCACTTACCCATAACATAATTACTTCTTCTGATGATAATGAGGGGTCTTCCCTAGTAGAACTTACCATGCTTTATGGTAAGACTGTTAATGAAATTAGTACAACACTAAAAAGTTCATTTAAAGCATTTTCTCAATTTTACTCATCTGATAAAGAGACTCTTTATGTTTATGTATTTTCAACAGAACCTATTGATTATACTAAAGTCTATATCCCCTTTAAACATAAGATTATAGGTGTAGTAGAAAAAGAAAATATCTTTAAAGATAGCATACTCTTTGCTATTCTTTTAGCAACACTCTTTGTACTCTTTAGCATCACTTTTCGCTCAATTACTCCTTCCATATTGGGAACTATTTTTATTGCTTTTAATTCACTTTTTACGATTTCTCTCTATCAATTTATTCAACCTGATGTACCTGTACATGTCTCCATACTTCTAGTTGCTATTGCTGTTTCGATTATGGATTTTGTCTATATTTACTACGGTTGGCATATTATGCAACAGGCACATAGCCATAAACGTTCTATTTATTACGTCATGATGAAAACGATTAAACCTATTTTTTGGACTACGGTTGTGAGTGTGGTGGGTATTGGTTCGCTTATTTTTCATAATAGTATTATTTTACAATCCATTGGTTACAATGTTATTTTATCCTCTATTACAGCCTTTATTTTAAGCTTTTCTCTTTTAATAGCCCTCTTGTCATTTTTTAAAATTAAAAATCCCTATATGATTACGAAAAATAGTTCTAGATTTTTTGCAGTTCTTGAAGCTAAATATGAACTTATTGTATTAAAAGGTTTCTTTCTTATAACGATTTTTGTTTTTATCATTTCAATTGTTTTCGTCATTCTTAAACCAACAAGTATGGTTACTAAATCCAATAATAAAGTCATTAGTTTACACTTCCCATCAGATGGTTTAACATTAGAAGCATTAAAGAAAGCAGAACATTTTCACCATGACATTATGTTAAAATTTGAGGATGATATTGACGATATAGTCTCCATCTATAAATATGCTAAAGGGTTTACGAAAGCTTATGATCCTGCTGTAGAATTTAAAGTTGAAAATATAAACATGGATTTTATCTTATTTGATTTTAAACTTTATGGAATATATGATGATGTGGTTAAAGATTCTGGGCATCAAATGTCAATTTATCTTGAAGAAGATGGCATCGATAAAAATGTTATTCTTCAATGGATTCGAACATGGGACAAAGAAAACACAACACTCCTTGATGACGTTAATTCACTTTTGAATTCTGCCAAAAATGACACCATTAATCATATGATAGTTGTTGTGATTTTTATTTTATTTCTAATTTCATGTGTTATCTATTACATAACACAAAATAAAGTTTATGCATTTATCGCTTTAATTATAAATAGCATACCTCTTGTATGGTTTTTCTCTATTCTAATTATCCTACAACTTTCACTCTCCATAGAAATTCTCGTTGCCATGATTATCATGATAGCACTTTCGAGTGATGCTAGTATTCATTTTTTATATTATTATCATCGAAATCTTCGATATAAAACGTCAGATGAGCAGTTTTTAGAACACTCTTTTATTGAAGTAGGTACACCCATTGGCATAGGAAGCACCATACTTTTAATCACTTTTGTACTCCTTGTTTTTGCAAATATTCCGACGATATCGAGTATTGGAATGTATTCGGTACTTTTAATTACAGGCTCGTTGATAGCTGATTTACTTATTCTCCCTGTTTTATTCATTGAATTGGTGAAGTCTAAAACTATTCGTCCTAATTAACAAATATATTTTTGCTACAATATCAGCATGAAAAAAATAGCCATATTATTCAGTGGAACTGGAACAAATTTACAATATATTTTAGAAAATCTTCATGGAAAAGAGCTTGAAGTCGTGGTAGCTTTGACCAATAAAGCCAATGCTGGTGGCATTGCTTTTGCACAAGAACATAATATTCCACTTGAGATTATTAGCTCTTCAGATTTTGAAACACGTGAAGCCTTTGACTCTGAAATGGTACATGCACTACACTATTATAAACCTGACTTAACGGTTCTAGCTGGTTTTATGCGAATTTTAACCCCTACGTTTACCAATGAAATAAAAGCCATTAATCTACACCCGTCTTTACTTCCCTTGCACAAAGGGCTTATGGCGATTGAGCGTTCCTATGATGATGAAAATGAAACAGGAGGCGTTACGGTTCATTGGGTAACTTCAGAGCTTGATGGGGGAGAGGTTATTTTACAAAAAGAGATTCAAAAGGGCAATAAGTCTCTTGAAGAGTATGAACTTGAAATTAAAAAAATTGAAAAAATAGCTTTGGCTGAAGGTATTAAAAAAGTATTAAATTAAAAAAAGGAAATAGATGAGACAAACATTAGGAATTTTAATCGTCGCAGGATTAATAACTGGCTGTGTACCAGCACCGAAGCCAACCGTTGGACTAGGAACTGGGATTGGCACAAGAATAGGCACTGCTGAGGGTTCAAACTCTGCTTATGGTGTCTCTCCACTTAGATACCAAAATGCCATTAAAAATTATTTTTCAAGCAAGTTAACAAGAGGAGAGCAGGGAAAATATAAGTTTGCAGAACCTAAACGTGCTTACAAACAAAAAGGTTTGGCTTATGGAGGTGACTTGGCTTGGAAAGGTTGGTTGGTTGAAACTTCTGTTTCTACGCCTTCTCGTACAGGACGTTATTTGACCCCTAAACCTTACATGGTTCTTTTTAAAGGGGAACAAATAGTTGAGCATATCTTAGGAAATTCACATAAACTATTAACGAAAGTAGACCCCTAATATGGCAAATTTTAATACACATTTTACTGTAGCAGCTGGAGCCTCGGCTGTGGTTTCAGCAACTTTACTTTCTATGGAAGTGGTGACTCCTGAACAAGCCGTGATTGCTTTTGGCTTAGGAACCTTGGGGGGACTTCTACCTGATGTTGACTCTGCACATTCCACTTCTATTAAAGTAGGGTTTAATGTCTTGTCTTTACTCATGAC
>CACVAZ010000100.1 GCA_902727995.1 uncultured Sulfurovum sp. | reverse complement strand
TGAGACAAGTTGTATTTTTCTTGAAAAGGGAGGTCTTTGATGAGAATTTGGGTTCTATTTGGTACGGCTGACATAGGAATCCTTGAAAAATTTAATTTTCAAGAGTCCAGTTACCAACATCTCTTGATAAACAAGAAAAAAACAGCACCTCTTAAAGGCAGACTTAACCGATGGACTGATAAAATTTCATCAGCCTAGGTTAGAAATAGAGTCGTTGGTTTTGATCGACTTCAGGGCTCTATTTCGTTTCTTTCTTGTTTTAATCTCACCATTCTATAGCAATGTTACTTAGAAAAAAGTTAATAATTAACGCTTTCTCACGCCCACTTTTACAGAGCAAACCCTAGAAAAATAGGGGTAATAATTAATTATTTTAAACGCGATTTTTTAAATCTTTTTTGGGGAATAATTAGTTATTGGTGCTAGATTTTTAGGGGTATTACTCAATCTCTCTTTTCAAATATCTTTCTACCCATCTTGACATAAAATCAAAAATAGTATATACTAAAAAATATATATTAAATTCAAGGAGCTTATTATGATGGCAACTGCAAAATTGTTTCAAAATGGTCAAAGTCAAGCTGTTCGATTACCCAAAGAGTTTCGATTTGAGAACTTAAAAGAGGTTTTTATCAAAAAAATAAATGGCATGGTGGTACTCATTCCAAAATCAGACAAAACCGTGTGGGATACCATGTTTGATAATCTTGACAATTTTTCAGATGATTTTATGCAAACAAGAACAGAACCTAAACAAGAACGAGAGGATTTATTTTGAGAAAAATGATGCTTGATACCAATATCTGTATCTATATTATTAAAAATAAACCAAAAAGTGTCAAAGAACGATTTAGAGAATTTGAGATTGGTGAACTGTGCATCTCAACCATCACCGTTTCAGAGTTAATGTATGGAGCTTTCAAGAGTGAACATAAAGAAAAAAATTTAAAAGCCATAGAAAGTTTTTTAATGCCTTTTGAAATCGTCGATTATGACTTTATGGCTTCGATAGAGTATGGAAAAATTAGAGCATATTTAGAAAAAAAAAGGCAAGTTATAGGTAATATGGATATGCAAATAGCAGGACATGCTCTGGCGTTAGACTTGGTACTTGTTACTAATAATACGAAGGAATTTAACCGAGTTAAGGGGTTGGAGTTGGATAATTGGGTTTAAATTAAGGTATGGTATGAAGTGACTAAGAGCTATAGATAACCATCAACACTCCAAAAACTCCACCCCATCCTTTGACCCAAGCAATAAAAAGCTTCTAAGTTTGGGGATGTTTTAAATCTTATCAAGTTTTAAATAGCCCTCTAAGTACCCAATAAAAATTAAACCCTAATAAAAATCTATCCTATAATGTTTACCATAGTTATCAAATATTTTTTGAATATAAAGAATCATATTATCCCAATTCAAATAAGCCGAATAATCAATCCAAACATACTTCATAAACCTCCAAAAGATTTCAATAATATTTAATTCAGGATGATGTGTCAACCCAATAGAGTAAACAGTTCTTAGCATCTTTGAAAACTAAAAAGAATCTTTTTTTAACTTTTCGCTATAATAACTTCAATGAGATACACAGAAAAACAAATTGAAAAATATCAACGCCAACGTTACATTACTTTTTTAGAAAAAGTTACTAAAAATCTTTTTAAAATGTTTCGAGATGAAACAACAAGTCAGGAACAATTTCTAAACAAATTTAACGAACTTAAAAAAAAGCTCAATGAACAAGTTGAAATTCAACTCAATTCTGAATACCATTATGAAATGAAAGCCTATATTGAGCAACTTACTTTGGAGGTCTCTCGTGAATTTATCTTAGATAACATTCGTGATGCAAACATGACTTTACTTAACCGACTTCAAAAACTAAAAAATGGTACTTCCTACAAAAAAGACAAACATAGAAATAGCAGTAAAAATCAAGACTGGGGTTAAAATGAACTTGCTTTTAAGAAGTATTTTTTTGCTTCTACTACTTCATAATAAACTCATTGCTTGTGCTGGAACATGGCAAGAAATGTACCTAAAAAATGAATATTATAATTTTACTGATCCAGACATGATTGACCTGCCAAGAGACAACCCACTCTACAAATTATCAGGAACTTATGCTGCTCATAATGCACGTTTTGAGTATTTTGCCAAAGAAAAAAAAGAAGCTAATATTGAAGCATGGTATGCTTATTTTAACGGAAACTTTACACACAAAGAGATAAACGATCTTTTTTATCAAAAAGATTCCATTGAAAAAAGTGCCAAGATTTATGCTAATAACAAAGAGTATCCTAGCTTTTCCCAATACATTATTTTTTTACATGCCCAAAATCAACTGGCTCAAAACAATGAAAAAATAAAGAGTCATACCATTATTAATCAGGGATTAGCCCTCTTAAAAAAAGAAGAAAAACCTTTTTTTAAAGAACGTTATCTCTATCTTCTTATGCGACTTTATCATCATGAAGGGCAATACAATAAGGTACTTGACCTCTATGTAAACAACTTACTCATTATTAATCAAAAAGGCATTGTCAAAGAGTGGATAGAAGCCTTAAGAGCAGGTGCTTACCAACACCTAGAACAAAATACCAAAGCCAATCAACTTTACGCCAAAATATTTTCAACCCATAAAACAAACCCTCATTATGGTTACTATGACTTTAAAGTCAACAGCAATGAAGAATGGCAAGAACTACTAAAGAGTAGCGAAAATAACGAAACGAAAGCCCTTTACCATTTTTTACGTGCCATGCAATGGAACAATGAACCCCTTCATGAACTAAAATCCATTGCCACATTAGCCCCAAATTCTATTTGGTTTGAACGCCTTTCTTACATGATTATGCAAGAGTTACAAAACAAACGTTATACTATTATGGTACATTCAGGCAAAAAAGACAAATACTTCAAAGCTCAAGTAAACAGTTATAAACTACAAAAAAAACATTTTTTAGCCATACTTGAAAAACTGGAAAAACAAACTTTTTTTACACTCTATTCCAAACTTTATCTCAATGTACTTGAATATAACTCTTTAGAGCGTAAAGAGGTGGTACAACTCCACTCTTTAGCCAACTACAAACAAAAACCTTATTCAAAACTACTCACTTATATTTATGGACTCCATCAACTTTCATCAAGCTCTTATCAAGAACAACAGGCACTTTATTTTCAGTTAAAGCCCCTGCTTCCAAAATTTTCACAAAGAAAACAAACTTCTATTTTAAGATACACAGCCTTACAAATTTCCACACTTAATCCTGACAATACGATTGAAAAGACCCTTAATAAACTTTTTGCACAAAATAAAAACCATAGAGCCATCATACTTAAAGCACTTAACTATGCTGATGCTACAAAGTTTCAAAGCTATGTAGAACAGAAAAAACGTTCATTTTTTAAAGAAAAAGTTTTTAAAAAGACCATGAATAATTTAGAGAAAGGGGATGTTGCAAAAATCTTAGCAACCCTTTATTTACAAGAAAACAATTTTGAAAAAGCACAAGTTTACCTACGTCAAGTACCTAAAAAGAATGAATTTAACCTCTATAATCCTTTCAATGTAACTATTAATGGTTCCAATAGAACCAAATCCAAACAAACCTATTCTCAAAAGAAATTTGCAGAAACCATGGTACGCATACAAAAAACTTTAGAAAAAGAGCCTAAGTCAGCCTTAAATCACTTTTTGTATGCCAATGCCCTTTACAATAAAAGTTGGTTTGGAAACTTTCCTATGTCTTCCGTGTTTTATCGTAGTACTTACCTAACAAAAGGGGGAAAGCTTCCTAAAACAATGGACTTAAGCCAAGCCCAAGAAGCCTATGAATTGGCATTAAAATACGCTAAAAATGAAGAGTTCAAAGCCAAAATAACCTATCAACTTTTAAAAATAAAATTTAATCAAGCCATTTCTGATACCTATAAATATGACAACAATACTTGGAGAATGCCTCGTTTTAATGATGGTGAAAATGGCACAAAAAAAGTCATAGATATACTCAAAGCATCCAAAAATTTCAGTGAAGCCATCAAAGATTACCAATCTGATTATGGGCATACTCACTATGGGTCAAAAGTCATAGAACAATGTATCACTTTTAGGTATTTCTAATATTGATTGATATGAATATAATTCTCATCTTAGCTCTCTATCTACTCACTCAACGTTGCTAGGGCTATACATCCAATGCTAATCCCAATCTTTTCAATCTCTGTCGAATCATTCAACTCTTGGAAACCATCCACACTTTAGAAGAAAATAGCTGTAATTGAAAAATATAGAGAGGATAAGGGTCTCCATCCTGTTGAAGCTATTGAGAAATGGGAAGTTACTCCCCAATTTTCTAATGACGGACGACGTGACGTGCGACGGTTTTTAACTTTTACTCACTTCTCAATATTTTTCCCAATTTTTTTGGGCGAAACCCACTCAAAACTTCTGCTCAATACTTTGGTTTTAGGGTAAAGCTTTGATTTCTTCTATTGTTAAGCCTGTCGTAGTAACAATAAGCTCTATGCTCACCCCAGCCAAAAGTAGATTTTTAGCAATCTCTAATTTTTCTTCAAATTTTCCCTGTTCAATCCCCTTTTCAATTCCTTTTTCAAATCCAACTTGATTAGCAGTATCAAAACTATTCACTAAGTCTCTGTAAACTTTTAAGTTTTGATGATATTTATCTTGTTCCATTTTAGGTAATCGTATAAACTCTGCTTTTTCAAAAGCTTGTTCAATGACATCGCCTTTAAGTTCATTGGGAATATCGGTCATTTTATTAAGATTTTGAAAGACATAGAGCCACCATTCTAAATGGTTAGAAAGTTCTGTTTTTTGTTTTTTAAATTTAGGAATTTCAACATAAATCATGTTTAATTTCTCATACATAACTTCTTTAGTTTTAATATCAGTAATCAC
>CACVAZ010000099.1:21186-24720 GCA_902727995.1 uncultured Sulfurovum sp. | reverse complement strand
ATTTCTTCTCGACCACCTTCATTAAGAGGATTCGTTCGAATAATGATAAAAGAGTTCGAAAACTCTAAATTAGAAAGGAAAAGAGCAATATTATGCAAAGCTTCTTTCTTTCTACTAGGAGCTATCGCATCTTCTAGGTTTAGGGTAATCATGTCAGCAGGTAAATTGTCGATGTTATTAATGTGTTTAAGTTTAAGAGGATTAAGCATCATATTTGAACGAAAAGTTTTAAGATTAGAAGGTTTTTTCTTTTTATTTCCTAAATAATTCAAACGTTCATCTACGCTAAGTTTTTTGATAAAGTCTACGGAGTTAAATATCATATTTTATGTCACTTTTATTTTTTAAAATATGATATCTAAATTAATTACTCTTATTTATTAACTCGATACTGTAATCCAGAAGCAAACATCAATTCATCAAAAGTTCGTTTTAATGCTTTACTTTTAAAATCTCTCATTACTAGCTCTTTTTGAAAACGTACAAAATCTCCTACTTTTGCTTCTGCACTCGTTACAGCTATCCAAAATGTTTTTTCAGTGGCTTCTTTAACTTCTAAATAAGTATAAGCCCCACCTTGTTCTACCTTAACTATAAATCCTTGATAATAAGGCTTTACAATACTTGTTTGATTAATGTCTTGAGCTGTTATACTTATACTTTTATTCGTATCTTGTGTTGCTACAAAGTCTTTTAATGTTTCTGCTTGAATGTTTACCATTAAGAGTAGGGTTACTAGAGTTTTTTTTTTCATATTAGTCCTTTTAATGTGAATTTAGTTTTCGTTTTGGATAAGCCATAAGTATAATAAGTAATACAATAGAAATTGTAAGGTAAACCCATGTTGGAATGGGTACAGGATCACCTGTGGCATAAGAGTGCATTCCTGCTAAATAAAAGTTTACACCAAAGTAAGTCATGAGTATGGAGAAAAAAGAGAGAACACTTAAAATAGCAAAAAGATAAGGAGTATAAACTTTTTTAATAAGTCTCATATGTAAAACAATAACATAAACTAAAATAGAAATATATGCCCATGTCTCTTTAGGATCCCAACCCCAATAACGACCCCAGCTTTCATTTGCCCAGATACCCCCTAAGAAATTACCAATGACCAATAAGGTTAAGCCTAAGGTTAACGCTACTTCATTGATATAACTAATGTTTTTGATATGATTGTCAATATGTGGACGTGTTTGATGGCGTAACATATAGAGAAAAAGGGTAATAATTCCTAAAATTGCACCTACACCAAAGAAACCATAACTTCCTGTAATGACAGAAACATGAATACTTAACCAATAGGATTTTAAAACTGGTACCAAATTGGTAATTTCAGGGTCTATTTCTCCTAAGTAGGCAGCAAATATGAAGATTCCAGCCATTATAAAGGAAGCAGAAAGGGCAATGGTTGACTTTCGTAGAAAGAAAACAGAGCTAATCACAGAAGCATAAGCAATATAAATCATCGTTTCATAGGTATTGGAAATAGGAGCATAGCCTCCAATATACCAACGTAAAGCTATTCCAAAGGTATGCAAGGTAAAAAAAGTAAACGCCAAAAAACTAATAATATTTTTTACCTTTTGGTTAATAAGTTTGTTGTAAAACATTGAACTTAAACCATAGATTAAAAGTATAAATCCAAAAAGAAGATAGCCTAAAGAAAGTTTGAAAAAGAGTGCTATTTCATTAAACCATACTTCTAATATTAGTTTTTCTTTTTTTGGTATGACAGATTTTCCAAATTCTTTTTGATAGGCTCTAATTTCTTCTATATAAGGGAAACCTTTGTCGTAGTTACGGTTATAAGTTGTATCAAGTAAACGACTGGTTGCTCTTTTAATGTCACTATGTTTTACCATGGCAAACATACTTTTAAAATCTACCCATTTATTGCGTTCGTTATTAGGCAAAGGAAATAGGGTTAACAGTACACCACGGTAAGACATAAAAGCGATGTTGAGTCGTTCATCTGCTTTAATTAGATCTCGTTCGTAAGTTCCTCTTCTTGAGGGTACTAGTTGATTGGCCATTTCTACTTCTTTGGTTAGTTTATAAACACCTTTTTCATTAAAAAAATCTGTAAACTTCACAAGCTTTTGGTTCTTATCTACACCCAGTAGAGCTTTTAATTTAGGTGTTTTTATACGTATAATATTTACTTTTTTCCAAAGTTCAGGTTTTGAGAATATTCCTAAGACAACTTGATTAGCAGACATACCTCTCCACGTACTTTTTCCTGTTAATTTATTCAAAACTTCACGATTTTGGGTATCAAGAGGTTTCATCCGTCCAACAGGTCCTTGGACTATGAGTGTTCCAAATTCTTTGGCTAAGGCTTTAGAATTTTTTTGATGTCCTTCTAAATAAGTTTCTATAAAAGGAGATAATTGGGAAGATGATGCATAACTAGGAGTCTGATAAAAAACTCCCAAAGAGAGTGCCACAACAGCAATGGGCATATTTTTTATTTTACGAATTAAAAATTGAAAACGTGATTTTTTATCAAAAAGATTTAAGATGAGTCCTAAGAAAAGTAAGCCATAACCAATATAGGTGACTTCAACGCCAGGGTCTTTGTTAACTGAGAGTTTGGTTCCTTTTTCATCTTCGTCGTAAGAGGTTTGAAAAAATTTGTAGCCACCATAAACTAAGGTATGGTTCATGTAAATGTTAGTATCAAACTTTTCGTCATTTTCTTTGTCAATGACTGTGATGTCTGAAGCAAATTCAGAGGGTGAACGGCTTCCTGGGTAGCGTGTAAGGGTGAAGTCTTTTAATGCTAAGTAAAAAGGCGTTTCTACTTTTTCTTCGCCTATCATAATGACATTAGACTTTTCTCCTTCTCGAATGTGCATCATGCCATCAAGTCCAAAATAGTGGGTAAGGGCTGCTCCAAGTAAAATAATAATAAAAGAAACATGAAAAAGAGTTCGTGCTTTGACCTTGTACATTTTTGTTTTGTCAATAATCACAATAAGGTTAAGAGAGATTAAAAAGAAAGATAGTTGGTACCACCAAGAATTATAGACCAACTCTTTGGCTCTAAGTGAACCAAAATCATTTTCTATGAATGTTCCTATTCCTGCCCCTGTGGCTAAGATGAGTAGTAGAAGAATCATAAGTTTGTACGAGGAAAATATTTTATACATTTTATTTAAAAACCTTTTATTAAAAAATATTTTGTAATTTATCATTGTAAGAGAAAGAAGCAAAACTTGGAGAGAGTGGCTTTTTTCTTTTAAAATGAAATGGCTAAGAGAAAACTCTTAACCATTGTATTCTCTATAACCCTTAACTATTCAGAGTATGCTGTCTCTGCGTCGTCTAAACCTTTTCGAGATTTTTCAGCATTTAGATTGCCATTCTTCTCTGCTTGTTTATACCACTCTTTTTCAAGTGTTGCTTTAAACTTCTTTTTTTCTTCAATTAGTTGAGCTAATGGAACTCCTGCAAGTGCTTGTGCATTCTCTTTGGTTGAAAAATCAGGTGCAGAATAATTCATAACACCATGTTTTGCCAAAATTGATA
>CACVAZ010000099.1:17156-21086 GCA_902727995.1 uncultured Sulfurovum sp. | reverse complement strand
GCTTTAAACTTCTTTTTTTCTTCAATTAGTTGAGCTAATGGAACTCCTGCAAGTGCTTGTGCATTCTCTTTGGTTGAAAAATCAGGTGCAGAATAATTCATAACACCATGTTTTGCCAAAATTGATACCAATTTAAGTCTTGCTTGTTGAGCTGACTCATTGGCTACAGCTAAAAGTCTTAATGTTTCTTCTGGTGCATGGAAGAATGCTGGGTGTGATGCTACGGCGTAATCCCATTTCCATTGTCCTGAACGAATGTCTGCTCTAGCTCCTGCTAACTCTTCATCTGTTGCTCCAACTTCCATTGCTTTTCCTGTTTCCAAGTGTGCTTTTGCTAGGTTATCCATTGCAAGTTCATGTAATTGTTCTTTTCTTTTATATTTTTGAAGAACAATACTTCGTAACTTACTCTCACTTTCTCTGTGACAAGGCATACAAGATCTATCCATTGTATTAAGTGGATTTTGTAATTGATGATCAGAATACTTAACTGAACCCTCTTGTGTATAAGGCATGTGACAATCAGCACATGATACCCCTTTTTGACCATGGATACCTGTTTTAAATAGTTCATATCCTGGGTGCTGTGTTTTTAACATTTTAGTTTTAGAAATTTTATGTGTCCAATCACTGAAACCTTGATCATTATAATATTTTTCTGCACCCTCTGCTGTTAAACCATTATGCCAAGGAAGTGTTACTACACTGGCTACTTTTTCATTACCTTTTTTATCTGTCCATTTTGTCTTTTTGAAATAGTATTCTGTGTGACATTGGGCACAAACAAGGTTACGTTTTTCTTGATGTGTTGAATCTTCAAATGAAGGTAATCCAGCTACAGCTAAAGCTCTGTTTAAGTGAGGAACTCTTACTGTTAATTCTCCTGTTTCATTAGAGTGACAGTTAGCACAACCAATTGAGTTGACAATTTCATTTCCATACTTTGCCCACTTTCCTGTAAAGTACTCTAGCTCACCATCTCTCTCTTGGATTCTAGGAACATCAGGTGACTTACAAGTCCAACATGCTGTTGGCATTGGTCCTGTTTTTCCATCAGTTGGTGCACCTGTTCGTAGGGTATTTACATTGTCTTGAAGTGCATAGTAGTGACCTCTTGGAGCATTATAATCTTTAGCAAATCCGTAACCTGCCCAAAGAACAGGAAGTTGAGATTTTTCTTTTAGCATATCCGTTAATTGAGAACTCTCTTTGGTGTTTTTCCATGAACCATATTGTCGAGGATAATACCTTGCCCATTCTTCACTTTTATGTTGAACTGCTTTGGGAATAATTGGCGATTTTGCCAAATCAATTCTCTCTTGTTCTCTCTCATTGACACTCCCTGCTAAGAGAGCCATAACACCAATGGCAAGGGTTGATCCTGCTAGTAATAATTTGTAGTTTACCTTCATTTTATTCTCCTTTTTTATTTTAATTTTTTACACCCAGATTATGAGGGGTAGTGGTTAAACCTCTCACTTTACCGTGAGGTGTTCCTTTATGACAAGACCAACATTTTCTTCCATTTTCAATTTTTTCATCGTCAAAGTTATGATAGTGGTCAGCATTGTTTGCCAGTGTCGAAGTGATACTTTTATGACATGAAATACAGTTTTTTTGGACACGATTTGCACCATCATCACTAATTTGCATGGCATGATCATAAGTATTAAAAGTAAATGCCAAGGTATGGTTCCAACCATCAATGGCTTTTGCCTTGTATTTGTTAATAAAACCGTCTGTTGGTAAATGACATTCAACACAAGTAACTTCTGCTACTCCATGAGCACTATGTTGCCATGTTGCATACTGGGTATTCATAACATGGCAGTTAATACAAGCTTTAGGGTCTTTTGATAAATATGACCATGCTTTAGCAATATAAGCCATATAAACAAAGAAGATGAGTGCAATTATAAATACAAAAATTGCAATCTTCTTAAGTGTGCTTTTTTCTTTCACATTCCTTCCTTTTTTTGTATTTATTTTTATAGCATATAATTTCATAAAAATATAAAATATAAAATTATTACTTATTATAATGTAAAGGAAATGCTTAAAAGTTGATATGAATCAACTTTTATTAGGAATATTTCTTTTTTATGCTATTTTCACTTTTTTAAAATATAATATTAAAAATATAAGGATTAAAATGAATAAAATAATAACAGCCTCACTAATGGTATCTTTGCCTTTACTCATACTAGCAAAAAACCCAAAAGTTTATGAAACAGCCGTACTAGAATGTCCAGCATACAATAATTTAAAACATACAGCCAACAGTAATGACATACAGCTTGAAATGGGTAAAAAATACAGAGTCTTACAAAGAAATAAAGGGCAAGTGTTAACACTTATTGAGGGACAAAGAGTCGCTCAGCGTTGGGTAAAAGAAGTTTGTCTCTCAGATGGTAAAAAGAAAGTGACAGCTCCTTCTATTCCTGTGAAAAGTACTTCTAAGTCAACGTCAAAACAAAATCTTTTAGCTATTTCATGGCAAAATGCTTTTTGTCAAACACATCAATATAAAAAAGAGTGTAAATCAATGAATGCCAACTCATTTGGTGCTTTTGAATTTGTTTTACATGGATTATGGCCTCAGCCACGAAATAATGCTTATTGCAATGTGAGTAAAAAACAAGTTGGTATGGATAAAAACAAACAATGGTATAGTTTAGATAAATTAGATTTAACCTCATCCACACGAACTAAACTTTCTCAACTTATGCCTGGATATGCCTCTAATTTACATCGTCATGAATGGATTAAGCATGGTACTTGTTATGGTACATCTGCAAATGATTATTATGTTGATGCCATGAATTTACTAACACAAGTCAATGAATCTAAAGTACAACAATATTTTAAAGAAAATGTTGGACGCATGGTAAACTTAAAAGAAATTCGTAAACAGTTTGATCAAGAATTTGGAATAGGAGCAGGGGAACATGTGACAATGAACTGTAGAAAAGGGTTGGTTACAGAGCTTTGGTTGCATTTAGGAAATGGAAGTTCAGAGTTAAAAGAGTTGTTCAAAAGTGGTGAGAGAGCTAAAAGTAGATGTTATAAAGGTCAAGTTGACGCTGTAGGATTTTAGGCTTTATACTCAATTAGTTAGAAGATGCGATTGTAATCGCATCTTACTACTCTGTTAATTCTTCTAAAATACCACTAATCATATTTTGAGTTTTATCAATCTCTGCTAATGCTTCTTTATCACTTATGTTTAAGTCTTTAGCCCAGTTTGTAATTGAGGGAAAGCTCACGTGTATGGTATCTTCATCTTTCTTTTTATAGATAGCCAATGAAAAAGGTGCATATGATCCAGCATCAGGATGATCCTTTGATACAGGAAAAATCACATTAAATCTAATAATTGAATAGGTATCGTAAAAGTCGTAAGTACTCTGTTTAATTGACTCTAGCAAATTGTATGATTTAGGCACTAAAAAGCCTACAGATCCTATCTCACTTTCAAACTCTTCTTTAAACCCCTCTTTTGCATCCACATAAGTATCGCCATCTTCAAGATCAAACTCTGTTGTAAATTCGCTTACTAAGTTTTTAGTTTCAGATTTAACTTTAGCATCTCTCTCTAAATACTTACCTTTTGGTAAGGCAGTATGTAAAGCTATATCTAATAGTTTATGATACTCAATTAAATCAGGATTACTTACAGGTATCTTAGTAATTCTAGCCATTCCTTCTAAAGACAAAGTAGAAATATTAATGTTATTTTGATCATCAGAGTAAATAGACATTGACAATGGGGTAATCAATCCTATACTAGGATAGTTTTTGAGGAGTTTAGCAATTGACTTTTCATTCCTAAAAATTGCTAGATTATAAGCTTTATGGTGAGTTTTTTTATATCTTTTTTCAAAAATTGAATTCATGTCATTATTAACATCAACCATCATACCACTTTTG
>CACVAZ010000099.1:15362-17056 GCA_902727995.1 uncultured Sulfurovum sp. | reverse complement strand
GTATGGTCTTTACCGTTAAGTACATTATTTTCATATTCACAACATCTAATACCATTAAATTCATCAGAAATGGCAGTTAAAATTTCTTCTTTATTTTGATTGCCATCATTAATCATTTTAGAAGCCAAAAGTAAAATAGCATCCCCAATAAATTGGCGATTGTAATTACTTGTCTCTGATGCGTAGTGTACACTATAAAGCGATTCATAATAAGTTTTGTCTTCTTCACTAGCATAAGGAGCTAAAAGCTCAAAACTTTCCATAAAATCGTCATCATTTAAAATCAATCCATTGTTAGAACGGTACGATGTTGCTGGTTCAATTGTAAGTTCAGTCCCAAGAGTGTTAACCACATATTCAACGGTTAAATTAGCTGTGGTTACCATGTTATTGACTTTTAAAATAACATTTTTGTTCGGAAATGAAAAATTAGGATTCTTTACTTTAATTTGATCTAAAACATCAAGAAGTCTAGCTCCTTTATCAATGGTAATATCAAAATTCTTATAATAAGGTAAATAATCGGTAGTAGCGTTAAAGAAAAAAGCTTTAACTTGGAGGTTTAAAATGTTTTTAAATGGCATGTTTTGTCCTATTTTAGTTGTCCTAGTTGATAGGAATATTAGACTTTATTAAAGCATATTTTAGGAAAAAAAGAAAGTAATTTTTTGGATTTGTTTAGAAAATCTTGGCTTTGTGTAGGTTAGATAGGGAATAGTACCTTAACCAAACAAAAGCTATAATACGCAAAATATTTAGATAGTCATAAAAGAAGGTAAACCCATTATGTTTGAAACTGTCATTGGTCTTGAAGTCCACGTTCAACTTAACACTAAAACAAAACTATTTTGTGCTTGTCCAACAAGCTTTGGTGAGCATCAAAACTCTAACACTTGTCCAACTTGTTTGGCACTTCCTGGGGCATTGCCTGTAGTTAACAAAGAAGCAGCTGTTAAAGCCATGAGACTGGGTTACGCGATTAATGCGAATGTGATACATAGTTCAAACTTTGATAGAAAATCTTACTTTTATCCAGATAGCCCCTCAGCCTATCAGATTACGCAGTTGACCAATGCTATTGTTCAAAAAGGGGAAGTATTTATTAATTTAGAAGATGGATCTGAAAAACGTATTGGTATGACACAAGCACATCTTGAAGCAGATGCTGGAAAAAACATACATGAAGGTTCTCATTCAAAAGTAGATCTTAACCGTGCAGGTACCCCATTACTTGAGATTGTCTCTGATCCTGATATGAGAAACGCTTATGAAGCTGTGGCTTACTTAAAAAAACTTCACTCTACGGTGCGTTACTTAGATATATCTGATGCCAACATGCAAGAGGGTTCATTTAGATGTGACGTTAATGTGTCTATTCGTCCTAAAGGTCAAGAGGCATTTGGAACACGTGTTGAAATTAAAAATATTAACTCTTTTCGTTTTGTAGAAGATGCAATTGCATATGAAGTACAAAGACAAAGAGAAGCCTATGAAGATGGTATTTATGAGCAAGAAGTAAATCAAGAAACACGTTTATGGAATGTAGAAGAAGGCGTTACTCGGTCAATGAGAGGAAAAGAAGAAGCTGCTGATTATCGTTATTTTCCTGAGCCAGACTTACCTCCATTGATGGTAAATCAAGAAATGATTAATGAAGCTTTAGAAATGCCTGAACTGCCAGATGCAAAGATTAA
>CACVAZ010000099.1:8255-15262 GCA_902727995.1 uncultured Sulfurovum sp. | reverse complement strand
GATGAACATCCTCTTTAATGTTGATGTTCGTCTTCTAAGATTTGAGTAACGGTTTCATCATCCAAGTATTCTATTTCTAAAACTTTTCCTTCTGCTACTAGTGAAAATCCAGCATAAGGATGATTCCCATCAACCAATGCATGGGTTTCATCCATCTCTAGTACTGAAAAAATTACGCCTTCAACCTCACCATCAAGTTCCATACCTACTTCAAGGTCTTCAGGTAGGTCACTTAAAAGCTCTTTTGAAACCAACTCCTCATTAAATTCACCAAAAGCTTCTACTGGACTAAGGTTAATATTAAAAGCATCACCAATGCTTCTACCTTCAAGAGCTTCTTCAAGTTTTGTAAAAAGGTGACCATAACCACCATGAAGATAAATTATTTCTTGATCATTGTTTTCAATAATATTTCCATTCTCATCTTTTAAAGTCATACTAATGGAAACCATTGCATTTTTTTGAATTTTCACGCTAAATCCTATTTTTTGTGAAATTATACTAGGTTTAGGTTGAAAAGTAAAAACTTAATTTGAGAGTATAAATAATGATTTGTGACGCTTTTGTGACATTCTTTTGATAACATATAAAATACTAATTTATGTTATAAGATTTTTTTAGTATAGATTAGTAAAAACAAATAAAAGGATTAACGGATGAAAAAAATTATTTTATTCATGATTGTGTTTGCAATGTCATTGAGTGCTACTACTCTAAGTCAATTTACTGGTAATTGGAAGAATACAAATTCAAAGAGTAGGGGAATTACTAAAGTTAAAATCTCTAAGAGTAATCAACAACTTAAAATGCAAGTTTTTGGAAGTTGTTCTCCTCGTGATTGTGACTGGGGGAGTCAAAAAGTATATCCTTATGGTAGGTCTACCTCTTCTAATTTACAAAGAAACATACTTGCTTTATCAGCTACATTTAATACAGGGTTTTCTAAAAAAATTTTAGTAGTGAAGAGAAAAGGAAATAAGTTAGTAGTACAATCTTTTACACGTTTTACTGATAAAAGTAGACGCAGTAATTATATGACTACAGAGACTTTTATAGAAGATAAATTAGCTACACCAAAACAAATTACTCCTCAGAATAATGCTATTTTTGATCACTTCCCTAGAAAAACAGTGTTAAAATGGTCAAAAGTAATAGGAGCTAAATCTTATGGTGTGGAAATAGATTGTTTGCATTGTTGTAAATCAGGAAAGTGGTGTTTAGATGTTAAAGGAAAAGCATGGAAAACAGCAAAGGTAAATACTGAAAAATATAGTTTCACTTATGTGGGTGCTCAATCAGGGAAATGGAGAGTTTGGGCTATTGATAAAAATGGAAACAGAAGTCCAAAATCTAAATGGAGAACTTTTAAATATACAAAGTAAGTTTCTTCTATTTTATACAATATGAGATCAGAAAGCTTTATTCTTAGAAGTGAAGTTTTTGATCTCAATAAATTATTTTTTATAAAATTATAATGCTAACTTAACTTTAGCTATAATCATTTTTATGAAAAACTTCCTAATTAAAACCTCAAAGAAATTAAAAAATAGTGAGTCTTATCAAGAAAGAAAAAAATTCTTTTGTGAACTTTTAACCAATAGAGAAACTTCTTATACTAAATACTTTGATAGTTCTATGGTCATTTTAATTCTCTTTTCTGTTTTTATTTTAGTGTTAAATAAAACCTATGCTGTTTCTCAATGGATTTTATTTATAGACATGTATCTTATCTCATTTATTTTTTTATTGGAGTATCTTTTACGATTTTGGATTTATTCAAATGTACATGAGCAAGTGTTAGAACTTGAAAGTAAGGGAGAGCGTCTTGGGAAAATGCTCTTTACTATACTCAAACGTAAAGTTCAATATGTTTTTTCTTTGACAGGAATCATTGACCTTTTAGCAGTATTACCTCAGTTTAGAATTATACGTTTGTTTAAGCTATACCATTATTTATATGGAGCGAAAACACTGCTTAAAGCACTGTCGAAAAAAGAGTTTGAGTTTAAGTTTTTAGGCTATATTCTTTTAACAGTAGTTTTCTCTTTGGCTTCGGTACTTTATGTCGTAGAGTATGGAATTAATCCAAATATAAAATCTTTTCTAGATGCTTTATACTGGGCATTGGTTACGGTTTCTACCGTTGGTTATGGGGACATTTCACCTGTAACTGATATTGGTAAAATGGTGGCAATGCTAGGAATAATTTTTGGTATTGCTATGATTTCTTTTGTAACTTCTGTTATGGTTTCAGCTTTTGCTGAACGTTTTGATGAGTTACGAACACATTCTAGTATTAATACCTTGTATGATTTGAAAAATGTGGTTATCTTAAATGGTTATGGTTATTTAGGCTCACGTATTGCCCATTATATTAAGGAAGAGACGAATTACCATTGTGTGGTTATTGAAGAAAATAAAGAGAAAATTAATAAATCTTTTGACGCTTCTCATTTAACCATTTATGGAGATGGTTGTTCACTTGAAATTATGAAGATGATTTACAAAAATGAGCGTAATATTGTCGCAATGCTGACATTAAAAAGTTCAGACATTGAGAATATCTACTTTATCTTAAATGCCAAAAGTTATGATAAAAGAGCCATATTGCTTTCTAGAATTTCTTCAAAACATCTATTTTTACAATATAAGTCAATTGGTACGGATAAGGTTATTGATCCTTATGCAATTATTCACAATAGGGCATATTATTATATTATCAATCAACTACAAGAAAACAATCGGCTTAAAGTTTCAGTTTTTGGTTATGGTACAAAGAGTAAACATCTAGTAGATATGTGCATAAGCTCTGGAATAGACGTTGAGATTTATGATAATATAGAACGTAATGAAAATCATGTTTTGCCTATTAATTTTGAAGATGAAAAGCATTTAGATATTTTAAAAGGATTATCTAACAATCTTGTTATTTGTGCAATGGATGATGAAGCCATTAATCATTACTTAGCCATCTCATTAAAAGTCAATCAATTTAATGGTAAGATAATCGCTTTGAGTGATACAGAACAAAAAAATAGACAGCTTAAACTCGCTGGTGCAGATATTATATTTGATTTATATGATGAAAGTGCAAAAGAGTTTATAGTCCAACTTGATAGAATAGGGAGAAAATAATGAAGATAGCGATAATTGGAGCAGGTAAATGGGGTCAGGCTCTTTATCATGCTTATAGTCAAAACAGTGAAAATGAAGTAGTTATTAACTCTAGAACGGTAAAAGAGATTGAAAATTTTGTCTCTTTAAATGAAGCTTTATCTTGTCAATATTTAGTCATGGCGATTCCAGCTCAAGCTGTTCGTGGATGGATGGAAGCAAATTTTCAAGATAGAGGACAAAACATCTTGGTCGCAGCTAAAGGCATTGAAATTGCTACAGGTTCATTTTTAAATGAAGTGTATGGATCTTTTGTCAGTGCCAATAGGTTGGCATTTATTTCTGGGCCCTCTTTTGCTACTGAGGTTCAAAAGTCTTTGCCTACGGCCTTAAAAATATCTTCGGTCAATTTGTCATTAGCAGAGATTTATGCGAATGCTTTACCTTCTTTTATAAAAGGTTATGTCGCATCTGATGTCGTAGGTGCTGAAGTAGCAGGGGCATATAAAAATGTTATTGCCATAGCAGGAGGAGTTTGTGATGGTTTAAACTTAGGTAATAATGCTCGTGCAGCACTTATTTCACGTGGTTTGGTGGAAATGACACGTTTTGGTGAACATTTTGGGGCTAAAGCTGAGACCTTTTTATCGTTAGGGGGAGCTGGTGATTTATTTTTAACAGCTTCCTCAAAACTTTCTCGAAATTATCGAGTAGGTTTAGGATTATCTGAAGGTAAAAGTTTAGAGCTAATTATGCAAGAACTTGGTGAAGTAGCAGAGGGAATTCCCACAACAAAAGCATTACATAATATTGCAAAAAAAGAAAATATTTATTTACCTATTGCCAATGAGGTTTATAAAATGCTAGAGGGTAAAGACCCTTTACTTTCTGTTCAGGATTTATTAAATGCTTAAAGTGATTCGACGAAAATTTAAAAAATTTTTTAGAGAATTCTTACTTTATCATAACAGTTCATTAGAGTATAGAGCTAAAATATTTACATTGGTAGTTGCAGCCAATGAGAGAATAGGTAAGTCTGAAGATAGATTGTTGATGGAACTCGCCTGTGATATTTATAAAAATGATGAAGAACGTTGTGAAATTTTAGTTGAAACCGTCAAAGAATATTTTGAAAAGGTTATTACCAACAATGGCTTGGATTTTGAGCATTTGGTTTTTCAAGTTGAAAAAGATACGCGTAATGTTAAACGTTTTTCAGAAAAAATAGATATCAATGCATTAATGCAGTTTCAAAAATGCGAGATGACTGAAGAAGAAAAACTCTACCAGCTAAGAGTAATAGAGTTTTTAACGGATTTAAAAGAGCGTTATTCTTTAAAATAAAAGGCTTTTTACACAAGCATTAATACGTCCACCATCTGCTTTTGATCCAATAATGCCTTTAGCAGTACCCATAACTTTACCCATGTCTTTCATAGACGATGCACCTGTTTTATTAATGACTTCTTTGATGATATCTTCTAACTCTTCATCACTCATAGGTTCAGGTAAATATGCTTTGACAATCACGAGTTCAGCTTCCTCTTTTTTGACAAGGTCATCGCGTCCTGCTTCTTTAAATTGTGCCATAGCATCTTCTCTTTGTTTGCAATATTTCATCATAATATTTTCAAGGTCAGCATCAGTGACCTCACGACGTTCATTGACTTCAATGTCTTTTACAGCCACTTGAATGTTTCTTAGCGTATCTCTTTTTTGTACGTCTTTAGCTCTCATTGCATCTTTTATGTCTGATTTTATTTGTGCATTTAAACTCATTTAAATATCCTAATTATGATTTTATGTTAATAAAAAAGATTATACTTAAATTTCTATGAAAATATGTAGCTGTCAAATCTTATGCCTCATTTTAACCTATTTCGCTATAATCCAAATACTACACAAATAGGACAAAAAATGCCATTTCAAGAATTTAAAATAGATAATTTAGAAGAATTTCCAAAAGAGTTAGAAAGCATGTTAGCCTCACAGTTAGCACGTATTGATAGTATTGTAAAAAGCAAAGATGAAAGTTATGAAAAAGTCATGAAACCTTTACAAGATTTAGATGAAGAGTTAAGTGCTTTTTTTACGCCACTTTCACATTTGAACTCGGTAGAAAATTCTAAAGTAACACAAAAAGCTTATGAAGAGTCTTTACCTCAACTGTCTAAGTTTTCAAGTAATATTTCTCAAAATGAAGCTTTATTTAGTAAAATAAAAAAGATAAAATCAGAAGACCCTCAAGCTAGAACGGTTATAGAACATGATATTCGTGGCTTTGTACTTTCAGGGGCAGATTTACCTTTGGAACAAAAAAAAGAGCTTGAAGCCATAGATTTAAAACTTTCAGAACTAGGAAATAGCTTTTCTCAAAATTTACTTAATGCTACCAATGCATTTGAGATGATAATTGAAGATGAAAAAGATGTGGCTGAGATTCCAGAAAGTGATTTGAGCTTGGCTCGAATAGTAGAGGAGGGGAAAACGGTTTATAAGTTTACCTTACAAATTCCTTCTTATTTAACTTACATGACTTATGGAAGTTCTCGTGAACTTAGAAAGACAATGGCAAAAGCCTATGCTTCAAGAGCTCCTGAGAATGCAAAAGTAATTGATCAGCTTTTAGAGCTACGTCAAAAAAAAGCAATCCTATTAGGATTTAAAAATTTTTCAGCTTATTCCTTGGCAACCAAAGATGCCAAAAATACTGATGAGGTAACAAAATTTTTAGAAGAATTAGGGGTTAAATCATTACCACAAGCTAAAGAAGAGTTGGCAGAGCTAGAAGCTTTTGCTTTAAAATTAGATGGCATTGATGACTTACAAGGTTACGATGTAGCTTACTATTCTGAGAAATTAAAAAAAGAGAAATTTCATTTTGACGACTCTATGACGAAACCATACTTTGAACAATCAAAAGTTTTAAATGGTTTATTAGAAGTAGTTTCAGAACTGTTTTCGGTTGAGTTTAAAGCGTCAACAGCTACCATATGGAATGACAAAGTAAAACCTTTTGAAATCTACAAATTAGCTAAAGACGGTAGTAATAAATTAGCAGGTAGAATTTATTTTGATCTTGAAGCACGAGAAAGCAAACGGGGTGGAGCATGGATGCATAACTGGGAAACACATCATGTAGATGCAAAAGGAAATAAACATTTACCCACAGTATTTGTGGTTTGTAACTTTTCTCCTTCGACAAAGGAAAACCCTTCCTTGCTTCGACATGATGATGTGGTAACGCTATTTCATGAAATGGGTCATGCCATTCATCATCTTTTTGGTACTTGTAATGAGCGTTCCGTTTCAGGAATTAATGGGGTAGCTTGGGATGTGGTTGAATTTCCTTCACAGTTTTTAGAAGCATTTTCTTATGAAAAACCAATTTTAAAACGTTTTGCTTTTCATTATGAAACAAATGAACCAATGAGCGATGAACTTTTAAATAAAATTAAAGAAACCAAAAATTATCAAGCAGCTTTAGGAATATTACGCCAAGTTGAACTTTCTCTTTTTGATTTTAATTTACATAAAATGCTTTATCAAGGAGAGGAAGTTCAAGCTCTAATAGATGGAATTCGTGAAACAACAGCCCTTTTAACCGTGCCAAAGTACAATAAATTTCAAAATGGTTTTGCTCATATTTTTGCTGGAGGTTATGCTGCTGGATATTACTCCTATAAATGGGCAGAAGTTTTAAGTGCTGATGCTTTTTATGAATGTTTAGACAAAGAATCTGGATTTAACCAAGAAAAAGCAGATGGATACTTGAAATATATTTTAAACAAAGGTGGTTCCCAAGAGATGTCTAGCCTTTACAAACAATGGTTAGGTCGTGAACCTAAGGTTGAGAGTTTGTTAAAGCTTTATGGGATTGAAGAGTAGGGGAG
>CACVAZ010000099.1:0-8155 GCA_902727995.1 uncultured Sulfurovum sp. | reverse complement strand
TCTTTTAATGGTTTTTCTATTGATAGATCTTTAGACAAAAGTCCTTCGCTTATCATAAAATCTACAGATTCTTCACCCATCTCTTTGCTTGTTTGGGCTTTTTTAAAGGCAGAATGTTCTCTTCGATCACCTGTGGCTAGGGCAGAAAGGACTTTATGATGAACTTCTTTACTTTGTGTTATCTTGGTTGTATCACCATGAATATAACGATAGTTATTTAAAACTTTCTCTTCTATAAGTTCATCCAAAGGTTTTGTTAAATCAACACGCCAACCCATACCACCAAATACTGCGAAGTATTCTAAAGCTATTTCTAAGTTTGTGGCATTATTTTGGTAGCAAAAAGAGCGAAATTGTTGGAGTATGGTAGGTTGTTTTGACATCTTAAGTAGACCTTGGTTTCATTTTGTGAATTATATCTCATTTGTACCAAGAAAAACCATAAAGGTAAAAGTTTGACATATATAGATAAAAAACATTATATTCAGGAAATTCATCTTTCCTGAATATAATTAAAAAATATCCTTTTTCATCTCATAGCCTCAGCTATATCCCTTTTTTCTGCATGAGCATAAATCATGGTTGTTTTAATATCGGAATGCCTAAGTGTTTCTTTTAATACCAACAAGTTCCCTGTTTTTCTAAAAAGTTGCATGGCACAAGTATGACGCAGTATATGTAATCCTTTCTTTTTTATATTTAAGTTTTGCATTATATTGCTAATACTTACGTAAAAATTACTTCTATTTATGGGATTTTTAGCCTCTTTAGCCTTAAATATAAATTCATTATCGCTATTTAACTCTTTAAAATATGCTATTTCTTGTCCTATAAGTTCTCTTTTTATTAAGGCAGTCTGCTCTTCTTTTGATTTTGTATCTAATAAATGAATTTCATAAAAATCTTTTTCATTTTCATTATTTTTTAAATCTGATATCTGAATATTTTCCAATTTTAAAGATAATACTTCTGAAACTCTAAGACCTGAAAAAAGCATCAACTTGATACCTAATGAATGGATATAACTATAATGTTTTTCTTCATTCAAATCAGCATTAAGATAAGTCACCAATTTGTCTACATCATAGTCATTAAGATAAGTTACCTTTTTAGTCTTGTTTGCTTTCTTAGGTAAAATACCTTTGAATTCTTTTTCATAAGTATAGAAGTCATCATTATTATCTGAAATATAAATAAAAAATGATTTTAGTACAGAAATATACAAGGTTTTTGTTTTTGTAGAAAAGTATCCTGTTTTAGAGTTTTCTTCATAATATTCTAAAAATGACAAAATAAACTCTTTGTCTATTTCACTTAATTTATTAGTATCACCCTGCTCTTTTATAAAATCTTCAAGTTTAGAAAAAACTCTTTTATAAATAATCATCGAATTCTTTGAGACTTCTCGATGTTTTGCATTTCTAAAATAAGACTTTAGCCAACGCTGATAATCTTTTAGAATATTTTCTTTTTCTAATAACATTTTAGAAATTCCTTGAATTTTTTATAAATCATAACATAATTTAGTATTATGTTATGATTTTTTTGTTTCAAAAAACAACTTTTTGTCTTATAGTTACAACCAAAACTAATAAAGATCCTTATTTTAACTAGATATTATGTTATGATTTTAAGAGTATAAATAAGTAAGTATAAAAGGCTAATTAACAAATGCGTTTTCCCTTGGACATAGATTCTTCTTCACCTAAAAATTCTTTAATATTTTGGATAACTCGTTATGTTAAATATAAAACAAATACCCTTTCTTCTCGAAATGTGAAAAATCAAATGGCTGTACAAGATGCCATTACTAAGTTAAACAGATCCCCTACTTCCATTGATGAACTTTCAGAAATAGTAAAAAATATTCGTAAAGCTGGTATAGAAGGGGTAAAAACTTTTTACATACCTGTTCGTAAACTATTTACTTATTTAATAGCACAAAAAATAGATTCTTTAAAATCCATAGATGATGAAATGGTTATTGATTATTTAACCTCAAGTACAGCTGGTATGTCAGATGCAAGTAAAAAAAATTACCGTAATGCCATTAATAATTTTTTTAATTATCTTTCAGATCATAATGAAAATGAACCTAATAGTGGAAATGGCTATATTTATCATTTAAAATTGTCTAACTGGCAAGGTCTTTCTGGAAAAAAAGGAAATAAAATCCCTTCTTACTTAACTGAAGAAGAAGTACAATCTTTTTTAGAGGCACTGGACCGTTATAAATTTATTTCAGACCGTTCTGCTATTTATTATAATCTATTAATACGGCTTATTTTACATACGGGCATTCGAATTTCTGAAGCACTTTCTATTGAAAAAAATAAAATTCAAGAAAAAGAGAATTATCTTCTCATTAAAATAGTTGGGAAAGGAAATAAAAGTTCTATTATAGAGGTACCTAAAGTATCGCTAGAACCCTATTTAAAATTTTGGTTACGTGAACCTGCTTGTCCTAATGGTTTTTTCTTTTGTTCCCCACAAAATTCTAAACGAGAAGCTTCGGCTTCTTCAGCTTCTCATAAAATTAAAGATTTATTACATTATGCAGGAATTGTAAAAGACAAAGAAGGCGCCCATTTATTAAGACATACTTACGGTACTCTACTTTATTCTAAAGTTAAAGATCTAGCATTGGTTCAGGACATGATGCGACATGAGGATCCAGCAACTACACGAGCTTATACACATATGGATGATGATAGACGAAGAATAGCTACAGATGTTTTAAGTAATATGATTAAGAAATAATTTTACTTAAAAGTGATAATAGATTAAAGTGTTAGTAAATGCCCTTTTTCTTTAAATAAATAAACAGGAACTAATTTAGAAAAAAAGTCAAAGCTTTTTTTACTATCTACGATTTTATCAGCATCGCCCATAAAAACTTCTATGCTTATGCCTCGTTCTATAAGGATTTTTATTTTTTCTTCTTTCCAAACATAAGAGAGTAAATCATCTAATTGCTCACAAATCCCTTCGTTGAGATACTTATCTAAAGCAATATTTGAAGGGTAAACAATATTGTTTAAAAACTCTTTTTTATAACTTATCTCATCAGCTTTAAAATAACGCAGTTGTGTTTTTATAAAAGATTTTTTATGATTTTGAAAAAAAGCAGGAGAAATTAAAATGAGTTTATCTACGCGTTCATTTTTATTATAGGCATATTCAAATGCTTTTTGTGCACCATAAGAAAAACCTGCAATGGTATAATCAGAATCAATAAGTTGTTCTTTAAAAAATACTTCTTCACCGTTAAGAGAAAAACCATTGAAATACTTCATCTAAAATACCTCATTGATTAAGGTTTTTGTTTGCTCCATCGTTATGGATTCATTATCTAATAAATACTCTTTTACAATAACCAAAACACTATCAAGTTTAGACAAGAGCATTAAAACTTCATCATTTGCATCAGCTAAAATCTGTTCTGAATGATTAGGAGAAGCAGTATAATTTTCTGTCATGAAGAACTCTTCTGTAATTTGATAACTTAAAATTTTTGCTGCTTTAATATCTCCTTTAGCATTTGAAAAAAGTTCACCATAATGATTTTTAGTAGCAATTCGTCCTGCTAACAGTACTTTTAATTCATTTTGCAAAGCAGTCTTTGAAAGAATTTCATTGTGATGAGGAACAAAGTGTGAAGATAGAATTCCTATTTTTTCATACTCAACTTCTAACCAAGAGGCTGTAATGGCTTTAGCAGCTTGATATAATGCTTGAATACGACGTTCTGCTACAGAAAAATTTTGAATTTTAAATTTACCTAAAAGTACTTTTTCTCTAACTGCTTCAAGATCTTCATCTTCTATAATATGTTTATTCCGACGTAAAGTATTCAATGCTGCTTCGTTAATAAGTGTTGCCAAGGCAGCTGAATTAAAACCAATGGTTAATCGTGATGCTTTTTCAATGTCTACATTATGGTTTTTGGATTTTAAATACAACTTTAATGTTTCCATACGTTCTTTAAAATCTGGTAACCCAATGTGTACGCGTCTGTCAAAACGCCCTGCCCTAAGTAAGGCATCATCCAATACTTCTATTTTGTTAGTAGCTGCAATCACCATAACACCTGAACTCTCTTCAAAGCCATCCATTTCTGTTAAGAGTTGATTTAAAGTAGCTTCTCGCTCTTCATTATTTTGTCCACCACGGCTTTTTCCTACTGCATCAATTTCATCTATAAAAATAATACTTGGTGCTGTCTCTTTGGCCCTCGTAAAGAGTTCTGAGACGCGTTTTGCACCCATTCCGACATATATTTGTACAAAAGAAGCAGCACTTTGATAAAAAAAAGGAACATTTGCTTCACCTGCAACGGCTTTAGCCATCAGTGTTTTACCCACACCTGGAGGACCGACTAACAACACTCCTTTAGGTAAAGAAATATCAAACTCTTTATATTTTTCAGGATTTTTTAAAAAATCAATAATCTCTTTTAACTCTTCCTTTACCCCTTCAACACCAGCCACATTTGAAAAATTAACAGATGAATGTTGTTTTTTTATGTATTGACTATCACTATTAAGTTCATCTTTATTTGATGATTCTCTAGCAATAAATTCTTCTTGATTTTTTTGAAAATTTTTCATGGAGTAAATCAAATAAATAATACTAAGTAAAAGTAAGAAAATAATTATATTGTCAAATGATTCACTCCTGTCTTCATAGTAGGCTATCTTTCCCAAAGAGAAAAGTTCTTCATTTGAAAAAGCTTCTTTTGCTATTTTATAATTTTTACCATCAACTTCAAAATATAAATAAGGTTCTTTTATTAGTATATTAGTAAAGCTAGAACTCTTTAGTGAAAATAAAGAATCACTTTTCTTAAGTAATTGAGGGTCTTCATCTAAGTTCGCAAAAAAAAGAATAAGAAGGACTAAGACAATTGAAAAAAGAATAATTTTTGTATTTTTACTAATAGATTGCCACATTTTTATTTCCATCTACTTTTACATTATTACAAAAAATCCAATTTGAAGTTATGTCTTCATGAGAGCTTACTTCTATTTTATTAAAGTATTGATCATACCCATTATAGAGATTATCTTTACCTTGTTCTATTAAGACTTCAAGATTTTTATTATTTTCCATTCTAAAGTCATGATTTTTATTTTTAATCAAAGCACTTAACTCTTTATGCCGTTCTTTGGCAATATTTCCTCGAACTTCAGGTTTCATGGTTGCAGAAGCTGTATTATCCCGTTTCGAATAAGAAAAAGCGTGTACATGGGTTAAAGGTAAGAGCTTAACTCTGTCAATGGCTTCTTTCCACTCTTTTTCATCTTCACCAGGATGACCAACAATATAATCTGTTCCAATGGCATAGCCTTTCTCAGCTATCTCATTTAAAAGTTCAATGTCTGTTTTAAATTTATTACGTCGGTTCATTAGTTTCAACATTTTGTCTGAAGTATGCTGTAAAGCAATATGAAGATGTCTTGCCATCCAAGGCTCTGTTAACAACTCTTTAAATTCATCATCTATTTGTATTGGCTCTAAGCTTCCTATACGAATACGTCTCACCCCACGAATCATGCTCATACGCTTAAGTAATTTTGCCATAGACGTACCCTCTTTTCCTCCATAGCTTCCTACATTGGTTCCTGTTAAAATAAATTCACCAAATCCATTGGCTGCAAGTTTTTGAATTTGTGCTAAAATATCTTCCTCTTTATGACTTCGAGCATCACCACGAACAGAGGGGATAATACAATAAGAACACCTAAAATCACAACCCTCTTGGATTTTAATAAAAGCCCTACTTTTACCCACAAATTCTTCAACAATAGTAGAGTCAATATGTTCTAAGTCACCAATTTGGTAAAAAGGTTTATCATATTTTAAAATATCGTTAATTTTCTCTTTTTCAGAATGTCCAATAACACCAAAAACTTTTTTATCTTCAAAAAGAGACTCTCCTTTGGAATGAGAACCACAACCAGCTAAAATAACTTTTGCCTTTGGATTTTTTCTTCCTTGACCAGAAATGTAAGCTCTCACTGATGAATCTGCCCCATTGGTTACAGTACAAGAATTCACCATAATAACATCGGCTTCATTTTCATTTTGGGTTAATTCAAAATCTTTCAGTTTAGACATCATCACTTGCGTATCAAATTGGTTTGTTCTGCATCCAAAGGTTTTAAAATATACTTTTTTCATTTTTTTTCTTTATTATGTTTTATGATTTGCACTAGGTTCTTCACCCTCTTTGAGTGCCACTCTTTTTTCTACTGATTCATTCATGTAAAGAGACTGGCTAGGTAGAGCAAGATGTATCTCGTTAGTTTCATTGATGCGTCTTAATATCTCTACTGAAATGGTTGTCCTAAGGGTTAGTGTTGCATAAGAGTTGGTTAAATACCAAGCTGAAACACGCATACCATAGGGTTCAAATATCGTAAATATACGAGGTTCAACCCCTGTATTTCGTACACTATATTTAGATCGTAAACGATTCAACTGATTACGAGTCATATCCGTGTAACCTTTTGAATATTTTCGAGTTACTTCTTTGGCAATTGATTGTACTTTAGCAATGTTTGAATCAAAAGTTACAATAAACTCAACACCATCCCAAACCGTTTTGAGTCCAGAATGTGAATAGTTGGCAATCATATCTGTAAAAATATAATTGTTAGGAATAAAAACAATGCGACCAGAACGTTTATTTAACATAATGGTGGTTAAAGTGACATCTTCATGTAACGTCATACGAAGAATTGAAATATCTACAATATCTCCAACATACTCCACACCATCTTTAACAAATTTTACCCTATCACCAACATGAATAGAACCTGATACTAAAATAACCAACCAGCCCAATACTGACATAAACCAATCTTTCAGTGCAATGGCAATACCAGCTGAAGCAAAGGATAAAATCGTCATAAGATTTTCTACATTTTCAAGGTAAGTTAAAAGTAAAATAATAAAAACAATAAAAATAAAAACAAAGTTGACAACTTTATTGATACCATAAAAAAGATCATTATCTGACATATATTTACGTACTAAAAATTTAACCAATATAAATAAAAGCAATAGAATAAGTATAATTATACCCGTAACAATTGACCTTTTTACTTCATTCTCAATTCCTTTATCTATATTTAAATTAACTTGGGAAACTTTTTGAATGAAAGTATCAACAGAAGTTTCAAAAACTTCCAATGCCAACTCAAAATCTTTTAACTTATTTTTTTCACTCCCCAACTCTTCAACATATTTTTTATTCTCACTAAGTACAGACAACTCTTCTAAAATTTTCTTTTTTTCACGTATTTTAACAACAGCGATACTAAGAGAAGTGTATTTCCTATCATTGTCTTCTTTTAATGTTTTTAAATGTTTCTGATAGGACATTGCTGTAATGATGTCTAAAGGATTTGTAATAACAGGTTCACCTTCAAGCTTAATAGGTTTAATAAGTTCCACAAATGGATTAGATCGATACTCGCTTAACTGTGAAATTTTTCCTGATACAATTTTATATTCTTCTTCTAGTCGTTTAAGTTCCAGTTTTTCAACTTCTGATAAATTTTTTTCATTTTTATAATCTTTCACTTCATCAGCAACTTTTTGAAGCTTCATATTAAAACTTCTATAAGTCTCATAAGGTGCATATTGACTCGCCCACATATTATCTTTACTTAACTCTGTGTCAATCAACTGTTTCTTTTCATCTAAAATAGCAATTCTTGCAGCCAGTTTCTTCGCTTCTGCCAACCTTTGTGCTTCTTTTATGATTTCTTTTCGCTTACTTTCTTCTTTTGCTTTTCGTTTTTCTTCGGCTTTCTTTTGTTCTAAAGCATTTTCAATGAGATAAATACTCTCTTTTTTCTTTTCTTCCAAGGTATTTTCACTAATAGAAATACCAACTCTATTTTTTTCTTTATTTTCATCTTCAAGCATTTCTATAAAAGTACTATTTGTTTCATTGCTCAGGTTACTGTCTGCTTGTAGTACTTGAAGTGTTAGAAAAATAAAAAGTAAAAAGTTTCTCATTCTAAAATGCTTTCAAAACTTTTTTTAATATTTCTTCTGAGATATCATTTCGAATCAAATGCCCCCCAATACCCTGAGGTAATATAAACTTTAACTTATTATTCGCTGCTTTTTTGTCTAAAAA
>CACVAZ010000098.1:15521-25132 GCA_902727995.1 uncultured Sulfurovum sp. | reverse complement strand
TTAGAGCCTTTCTCTTGTTTTAACATGCTTTTGATTGTTTGGTTAAAATATTCTAAAATTTTTGCAGGACTCGGTTCCAATAAACCTTGATTTATTCTTGCGACGATCTGCGTTTCAAGAGCTTTCACTAAAATGGTTAAAAATGCCCCAGCTACCCCATGTCCTACCCCATCTATGACCATGACCAAAACTTCATGTTTACTTTCAAGTTCCACCACAAAATAGATGTCACCTCCTACCGTATCTTTGGGTTTCCAACAAACAAAGTTATCCTTAGTGTAGCCATCTAAAACATCACTTAGAGGTAAAATAGCTTCTTGAATTAAAAAAGCATATTCTATGGAAGATTGAAGATTGTCATTTACTTTCACCAACTCTTTTCTCTGTCCTTCAATAATATCATAGTCATTAAAGTCTCGGTAGTTAATGTACGAGGCAAAAAATAAGACAATCGAAAAGACCATAATAAAGGTAATCGTATAATAAACAACCTCTAAAGACAACTCTTCCATTAATGCTGTTCTAAGCGTTAGCTCTTTCTTAATCTCACTTTTTAAGGCTTGAAAATCTGCCTGTGATTTATTATATTTTAACAATAACTCTTGACTGTTAGCTCTATCTTCTTCGCTTAGCGCAGAGTTCTCAATGATGATTAACGCATAATTGGTAGCTGTTTGAAAATAATCCATAAATGAATTAAGATATATATCGACATTATGAAGAGGGAGATTTTGATTCTCCATAATAGTTCTTAAGTTTTTTTCAATTATCACATGATCTTGAATCTCTAAAACCATCTCTTCTTCTGCTGTAAGTGTTGCAAAGGTTAGATTTTCAGCGATTTTTTTTAGTAATGCTAAATTGTTCGTAGACTTCTCTAAAGTAGGCACAAGTTCATCTTTTAAAAAAACCGTATTACTATCAATAAGTTGTACTTGTTTAACAATTACCAAGGTTAAGATAAAGCCAAAAATAGATGCCATAACCAAAGGTATGGACAATTTCTGAATTAATGATAACTTTTGATAATAGAAAGCTACTTTTTCTCTCATTTTATTTGTATAATCTTCCAGTTTTGAGGCTTTTTTTCTTCTTTTCCAATGTAAGATAAATGACAAATACCGATATCATCCAAGGTATGTAATTCTTCTAATGAAAGTTTCTTAGGAGCAATTTTTTTACCTGTAAAAAGCATTCTTACCCAATAAGTTTTAATCTTTCTTATGGACTTATTGAGGTACTCTTTAATAAATCGATGATAAATCTCTTTATCAGAACTATCAAGCACGATTATACTCTCTTGCTCTATTGATTTTTTCTTCAACATAAAGAGTTTTCCAATATCACTCTTAGAAAGAGTCTCAACTTTACAGGTTTGTGACGCAACAATTTTGACTTCTGCATTGGATAGAGTCAATATAATCATTGTTAATATTATTAAAATTCTCATACGACCTCCTTAAAATACAAAGTTAATTGCTGAAGAGAAAATTCGTAAAGTTTCATTTTCTCTTTTTTGTTCATCATATTGAAACTTAAGCACGGCATTGTCACTTAAATCATATCTAACCCCTAAAGAGACTGCCTCTAAATTAGCTTCAGTTGGACCTTCTGAAATGGCTGAAAAGACTTGATTTGCTCCAGCAATGGCAGGTAGCATTTGTGGGGGTATTCCAGCTGTTGCAATGGCATCATAGTTCGAAGAGCTTTTACTTTTAGAGTATCCAACAAAAGGTGCCCATGTCTCAAAGTTATATCCAGCACGTATATTCCAAGAATCTAAATCTGTCACAAAACTATCAGAGTTTATATCCATATACTCCCCCAACAAATAAGCATTTTCAAAATCATATTTTGCAGCAAGGTTAACATAGGAGACAGGTGAATGATTAGATTTATACTTTTCAATCGTATTTGATATCACAGGAATACCCATAGCATCAAATTGTGCAAAAGCCCTTTCAATATTTGAATTACTTACCGTTGTCTCGGTATTAAAATACGAAGCCCTTAAGGTTAAATCTTCATATAATAATTTTAAAGCCACCCCATAAAGCTTATCAGCATCTACATTGGAGTTAATCACCGTTCCATTCGCCCGAAATCCTTTAAGGTTATCGGTATTTGTCTGACCATAAACTACCGTTGAAAGAAGAGAAGTATTCTCCCATTCTAAACGATGAGAAAGCTCTGCACCTTTATATTTATTAAAAGAAGCAATGCTGTACATATTTGGTAATCGAATGGGTTCATAAGAATAAGCCACATTTAATATGTCCGAATACATAAAGATTGGCAATCGCATTAATCCTACTTTAATGTCAAAAGTATCTGTTATTTGATACTTAAGGTTGGCCCATTCTAAGTCAATAAACTTATCATTCTCATTATTTACACTTGCAATACCTTGTAAAGTAAGACTCAATTGATCGGTTACTTTTGCATCTACTTGTAAGCCAAACAAACTGTAATTATCAAAAGAAATATCTCCTTTACTTCCGTTGTCTGTAAAAAATGAATCTCGGTAGAGTACTTCCTTATTATCTTGATAGGCAACCCCCAATGTTCCAAATCCATTGACCGATAAAAAGTCCCAATCATCTGCAAAAGAAGCCGTAGTGTATAGACTAATAAGCAATAATATTTTAAATATTTTATATTTCAACATGACCCCCTTTATATAAATAGTTTTTGTTTGTACATTAAAATTCCCTTTTTATAAGGGCTAAATGCTACCTCCATAGGTGCAGAACTTTTACGTGCCATCATGATGTAACCTAACCCAGCACCTTTATCGTGTCTGTCTTCTGCTGATCTACTTTTTTGACGAACCAGTTTTCGAAGTGCCTTACAATCCAAACCTTTAATGGCATCAATCTTTTGTTCAATTACCTTTTGTTGACGCTCTTTAATAAGGTTACAACTTTCTAAGACATAAGTGTCACTAAGAGTACAATAAGCCAAAGAAAAATTACAAAATGTTCCATTAGAACCATTTGCTGTTTCAATAGTTTGGTAAGAATAATTACGTATGTTTTGTGCCGTTTCAATAAACAACTCAAATACATTTTTAACTTTATCCTTCTCTAAAGATTTTTCTAAGAGCAATGCCTCAATCTCATTGGCTGCATTAATCATCGTAGGCTTGTCAATGTCACCTGCAAACTCATAAATGACATTATCATCAATCTTGATGCATATCTTTAAATTTTTATCCATGTTTAATACGCTACAGCTTGAATATTGAGTTCAGGAAACTCATCAGAATAGTCTTCATAATCCTCAAACCCATTTTGACTTGCTTTATCATAGAACCAATAAATATCAATACCCTCAATACCTGACTCTTCGATAATGTCAAGAATTTCAAATATAATTTGCGTTGTTGCTGAATTGAAATAGAGAAATTTAAAATTAATGGTAATGCGTTGGCTATTTTTATCATAAAACTTAAAATACTTTTTTAACCACTCAGTGATGGGTCGATAAAAGGCAAAAGCATTCTCAGGATAAGATCGACCCTCAAACTCAATAAGGGCAATCTCTTGATCCATGATGACCTTTGGACTGTTTTCACTTTGCTCTATTAGGATGTTATTCATTTTCATTTTCATTCTTTCTTTGAGTGTATTGTGGGAAGCTCATGGTAAACAATGCACCATTATTATAATTTTCAGCCTTAATTGTACCATTCATTTTTTTAACAATATTATAAGTCATACTCAATCCAATACCTGTACCTTTGTCTTTAAATTTAGTGGTAAAATAGGGCTCAAAAATTTTATCGATAATCTCTTCAGGAATACCTCCAGCATTATCTTGTACCGTAATAATGACACTCTCATCAATACTCTTGGTACTTATTTCTATCACTCTATTACTCATCTCTTTAGAGATAAATGCATCTTTTGCATTCGACAAAATAACCAGTAACGCTTGGTTAAATTTTCCAATATCACCCTGTTGGCTTAGATTTTCTTCTAAATTAGTATGAACCAAAACTTTATTAACCTTAGATTGAAAATCAAACAATTTAAGCGTCTCACTAATAGACTTTTCTAAACAAAAGAATTCTTTTTCCTCCTCTGAATGAGAAGAAAAATTTTGAAAATCCTTAATGGTTTTATCAAGGTAACGCGTCTGCTCCTCAATAATTTTTAACTCTCTATTATCTTTCAAGTCAAATTTAAGTAAAGCGACAATATTCAAAATGATACTCAATGGTTGTTTCCATTGATGGGTAATGTTTTCCATCATTTCACCAATTCCAGCTAGACGAGAACTCACGATCATGCTCCGATACATCTCTTTTAACTCTTGCTTGTTTTCTCTAACTGTTTGATTTAAAAAAGCTTTCTCTTCGTCAAAATTTCTATAAGTTTCAGTGATATTTTCAAGCAATGCTAAGGTTTTTACATCAAAGTTACTGCTATCAAATTCTTTACCAAAAGTTTGTTTAACTTGCCTCTTTAATAGTCTATGCATTAGTCAACTTTATTATCTAAAATCTCATCAAAACGCTCTATCCAATCATCTGGAAAAGGTTTAGACAAAATTAAATTTGGATGCAATGCTTCAACCTCTTTTTTGACTAAACCTTTACCCGAATCATTGCTATCAAGCCACGCAGAAATAACCACAATCTTAATCTCTGGTTTTATTTCTCGAAGTCGCACAATAAGTTCATCACCACGAAAACCTGGCATTTCGTAATCAGTGACAACCATATCAATCTTTTCATAGTCTTCTCTAAAACTATCTAATAAAACCAAGGGACTATCAAAATCAGAAACAACACATTCTTTTGTTGAAAATCTTTCAATTGTTCGTTTAACCGTGTAGGCTGCAAGAGGATAATCATCAACTGCATATATATATTTTACTGACATTTAAAACCTTTAAAAATTATATCAGCTATTTATTTAAAACTTAATATATATTTAATTATTTTATTAATTAAATATAAATATTATATATTAAGTATATTACAATTAACATATAATAACATTTATAAAAAAAATTGCGTATATATTTAATTTTTTTGAGAATAAAAGTAAATAAATTTTAGAATAAATAAACAAAGCTTATAAATAAAAGTAAAATATTCACAATTTTTGTTATTATTTAAATAATTAAAGGACGAAAAATGAAAAGAATAAAACTTTCAACCATAACACTTCTATTCTTATCCATGAATGTGAGCTTACATGCAGAAAAGTCTTCCATGTGGGACATGTTCTCCTCTCCAATGGAACAAATGGATAAAATAAAAGACATGATGCCAGAGATGGAAAAGATAACCGACATAATGCCCATTGACAATATTCCAATAATTGATGAAATGATGGATGAGATGAAAGATAAAACAGGCACAAAATCAACCATGTCAGATGCAGCGTCTGACATGTCAAAATCTGCTTCGGTAACCGATGAAGAATTACAAAAACTTGCTGAAGAAGACATTGCCAAAATGGACAAAGACAATGACATTGTTAGCGATCAATATCATATTGATCTGCAAAATGTAATGAAAAAGATTAAACTTCCATCAGGAATAAAGCTCGATGTTAAAGTTTACTGGAGTCCTTATCTCTATATTTTCTCTCGCTCAAATGGTGCAATTCGTGTCAATCACGGAATCATTGAAAAATTAAATGATAATGAGCTTCTTTTTGTCATGGCACATGAAGTAGGTCACCTCCTTCATGAGGATTTCAAAAAAAGTTACAGAAAAGAACATGCCATGTACTCTTTCGAAAAAATGCTCAACATGGGTGGTGAGTCTATGGGTAGTATGTCAAATGGTGTTTTATCTTCAGTGACTTCAGAAATGAGAAAGTCACGTTTTCAAAAACATGAAGAGTTTAATGCCGATGAATATGCAATGGCTGTCTTAAAAGCCAATAACATTCCAAGAGATGCTGCCGTTGATGCCTTAGAGTTACTTCAGTACTTAGATGCACCACTACTAAAAATGCACCCAACAGGTCATGAACGTGTTAAAAACATTGAAGACAACTATGCAAAAGACTGTACTAAGCTTTAGAAGATACTCTAAAGCTTAATCTCTAGACTTTTGACAAACTTTTACCTTCCAATCGCTAGAGCATAAAGTACCATTCCTTCTTGCTCTACAAAAGCATTTACCTCATCATCATAATACGCTCCAATACCTGAACAACCAATGTCTAAATAAGAAGTCACAGCATAAAGTCTTTGCCCCATTATCCCTGCTTTTTGGTAAAGTGCCTGATAGTTCTTAGCACTTGACAGTAAAAAGAAAGTCATTGCTCCTTGTGTCCCCAAAGAGTACTGTTCTAAACAAAGATACCCAGCCCTTTGACTTAGGTCTTCATTTTTCAGTAACTCCCCATTATGGTAAAGCCCCAAAGGCATATGATGTACACGGTTAAGTACCACAAAGAGTTCAATATCTTCATCACAATCAGACAATATAGGAGCTGTAATCGCTTCCATAATACGCTGATACTCAACCTTAGTAATCGCATAGCCTTCAAAACCACGTTGTGACCTACGTTTCAAGATGCTCTCTTTAAAACGTAATTTCTCATAGTCAAAATGAGGACTTTGTCTCTCTGCTTTTTTCTCTAACAAATGTGAAGTCTGACGGTAAGCAATTTCCATGTATTCATTTTGCTCAAATGTTCCCGAAGCCTCTACATACATCAAGTCAAAATTCAAAGCTTTAACTTCTTCTGTTAATGGAACAGCCAATGATGCTCCCGAAAGAAAAAACTCACGCTCAGCAAAACCAAACATACTGTTCAGCTGTCGACGCTTAATGTCATAGACTACACTTAACTGTTTATCATTTAATAAACTAGCATGTTCCAAAGAACCCAACATATGACCAGCATCAAGCAAACAGTAACGAAAAGCCCTATTCTTATATTTCCATGAGGAACGATAATAAACAGCCGAAACTAAAAAAAGTAAACCCTTCATCGCTGTCTCATAACCCATATACGGCTCTATCCCCTCACCCTTTTTCAAACGGTACAACAACACAGCCCTATTGGTCTCAACTTCATAATGGTAAAGTCCATCCTCAAAACCCTCAATCCCTCGTGCCTGAAAATAAAGCTCATTAGGATACAACGCCCCAGCTGAAGGATTAACCCGTAAAAAACGATGTGTCCCTGTAGGATAATACTTTTTAGTAGAAATAGAAGCAGTATGATAAATAACTGAATGCCACTCATTCTCTGAGTCCAGTTCAAACTTCTCAAAACCATTAGGATAATTTTTATAAGTAGAAGGTTGCAAAGCCCAATCCATTTGATTTGGATTGGAACGAACAGAATAATAAGAGTGCTTTGTTTCTTTATGATACCAATACATTTATCCTCCTATTCATTAAGGAAGTTAACAACAATTTGAACTGTTAGGACTGGTTGTAAACATACCCATCTTAGGAGACTTAGGAACACAACAGGCATCAGCTGAGTCTTCTTTTTCCAGTCCATAAACTTCTATGTCATCCATAGAGTGGTAGTTCTCCCACATATTACCTGTAGGATCTTTGACCCAATACTTGTTTGACTCCTTGTAACAACAAGTCGCCCCTTTCTCTTCTTGACCTTTTATACCAGCTTCTTCAAAAGTAACTTGGGCTGACTCTAAAGCCTCATCACTTTCATACTGTACGCCTAAATGGTTTAAACCTTTTTCAGAACTTCTAGTAGAAATGGCAAAGTTCAAACTCAAATCTTCAACAATCCATTGAGCATAATCTTCTTTTACTTTGGTAGCTTCTGCTCCAAATTGTGTGTTATAAAACTTAACACTCTCTTCAATGTTATCAACTGACATGTGAATGTGTAATTTTCTGCTTTCGCTCATAATGTTTCCTTTAAATTGCTCACGCTATTTTTGAGATTATACTTAGTACTTATTAAAATTTTCAAAAAGGAGTAGAAAGTTTTTTAAAAAACTCCTATTTCGTTAATAAAATCTCATATCGAATATTTCGTCCAGCTGATCCTTTTATTTGTACTAAACACTCATAAGCCACTAACTCAGCTATATCTCTTATGGCAGTTGCTCGACTGGTTTTGCTTATTGCCATGTATTTCTTCGTATTAATCCCACCTTCAAACCCCTCTTTTCCTTTTTCTAACATTTTACTTAACACTTTTACTTGACGAGAATTTAAGCCTTTGTCTCGACATCTATCCCAAAACTTTGTTTTGTCAATAACCACTTCTATGCTTTCAAGTGCCATTTCCATCGCATGGTTTAGCGTTTCTAAATGCCAAACTATCCACGCTGTAAAATCATATTCCCTATTTCTAAAAAGGTTAGTTGTTTTATCCAGAATATTATAATAGCCTTTTCTATCACTATTGACAGCTGTTGAAAATGAGTAAAACTTAAAAGTTTTCTTAGAGACAGAAGAAAGTAAATAGTCCGTTATCGCCCGTGCTACTCTTCCATTACCATCATCATAAGGATGAATGGCAACAAACCATAAATGAGCCAAAGCACTTTTAACATAGATATTTTCAGCAGAAGCATTACACCACACTAACAACTCAGCCATGTCTTTCTGAATGCTCTTTTGAGGTACAGCTAAATAGTGTACTTTTTCATAACCTATGGCTCCTGAAACAACTTCCATGTCATCATGTGTTCTAAAGGATGCAACATTAATCTTATGTAGTCCATCATAACCACTTTCAAACAATGCATTATGCCAACCATGTAGTCGCTCAGTACACAAAGGTTCACGGTTAAGGTTACAGTCAATAAGTATGGCAACAAGTGCGTCACTTCTATGGGTGGAACTGTCCTCATCATAAGAAAAGAGATTATCCAGTTTTTTACGTACAGAGCTTCGTACACTGTCACGTTTCAAATACTCACCCTCTATAAGCGACGTATGTAATGCCTCTTCTATGAGTGCCTCTATCTCTAACTCTTTTACCTCTTCTTTGGCAAAACTTTTTGAAATGCCATCAAGCAGTCCTCTGTTGTATTCAATCTTGGAAAGTAAACTTGTTAGCTCATCTTTTTTGTAGGGAAAGGTAGGATAGTTCTTATGTTGCCATAACCATTTTTTTATATTTTCATCCATTCTGAAACCTTTAATACACTAATATACTTTAATTGTATCATATTTTGAGGCACTTAAGCTATTTAATTGTTTCATTTTTCCAAGTTATCAATTAAACTTTCAAACTCTTTTCTATCTTCTTCTCTTTCATAATTAAACCAAGATTTTATTTCTGGAATATTAAAAAGATTGTTTTTTAAACCATAACCCAATACACCTTGTAATGTATGAAAAATATCTTATTGTGTATATTCTTTATCATTATTATGATAGTAAACAAAGTCCTATTTTGAACTTTCCTTTAATCTCAATATTATTAAAAGTAGCTCATAAAATACTTGCTCTAGCTAAGTTGACGTTATCAAAACTACAATGATTAAAATTTGTAAGTTCTAAATCAGATATATTAAAAAAATGAAAACTTTGAATAGCTTACATTCAACCAACAAGTGCAACACATCTAAGCTGATTTACTGTTGACTGTAAGTAGAATAAAAAGTTAGATGGTACATCTAAAATTACTTAATGGTGATAA
>CACVAZ010000098.1:0-15421 GCA_902727995.1 uncultured Sulfurovum sp. | reverse complement strand
AATAAAGAAAAATTTCATCCTATATACACTATAATATTTACAGTTAAATTAACAAGTAAATAAAAGGATTAATATCATGGTAAGATATGCAGAGAATGAACTTTTTTCCATAACTGATTTTACAAAACAGATAAGTAGTCTTGTAAAAGATATAAAAAACAATACCATTGAGAAGATAGGTGTTTTAAAAAACAATCGCCTAGAGGTTGTTGTCTTGTCTACACAAGAGTATAGCCGTCTAAAGAAAATAGAGCAAGAAAGTAAAGAGCAGAAGTGGACATATTGGAGAGATGAGGAGTTAGATAATTTTGGAAAAATCTCCATTGGTCTAAGTCGTCATGACTACGATAATGAGGACTACTCTAAATAGTAGGTTCTATCTATTTCATAGAGATGGTATTTTAATTACCAATGATGACATCGAAACAGGCTCTCTAAAAAAAGATTCTGTAGTTATAGTTCCTAAAATTACAGCGATTGATTCCTCTTTAATTTCTAAAGAAAATCTTATTGCTACTTTAAAAGATAAAAGTTTTAAAAAAATTTTAAATGATATATGTAATAAATTTGAGTGTTAAACCAAGAAGTAAAGTATATGCTTTCACTATTCTTTACTTCTGTCTATTTTACATCCTATCAAAATGATAAATCGAATGTTTATCTCTTAACTTTTTATCTTTCCAAGCTAAATAGGAAGCTTTTAAATGACTGTCTTCCTCTGAAAGTTCAAATATCATTTTATGAATATGGTCTTCATCTGAGTTACAAAGCTCTGTACTCATGTCACAATCAAAAACAAACTTATCTTTACGTGTCTCTTCCAAATTCAAAAGAAATTGTGGTTGATTTTTTTTTGCACAATAATGTGTTGCTTTCAATTTCGTACAATTGGTATAAGAGTTACAATGGTACATCGTCACCATAGACTTTTTTGTATCAGGTAAAAGAACCTCTTCAAGGGTTGCTCCAGAACCAATGACTTTATATTTTGTACCCACAGCTTTATTGTCTCCAACTAAATGTATAATTGCTTTATTTTCATGTGCTCCTGTCGTATCTACCTGTTCTTCTTTAGGTGAAAGTGACCAAGAATCAGAAAGTACGAAACCCATAAGTTTATAAACATCCATCGCCGTGAGCTTATTTGCTTCTGCCTTTCTCAACTCTTCTTTTGCCTGAACTGCTGTAAAGGTTATTGCCCCTACAATAATCAAAAATAATAATATTTTTTTCATAATTTTACCTCATCTAATCTGTTTTATTTAATTATAGCCCAAGAAGTACCATGGTTTTGCTTGTTCAAAAATATTTAATGCTTTAAATCTAAGCCCGACTCAAAACGACGCATCTTTTTTCCATCGTTACTGTACATATTAATAGCTTTAAAACCATACTCTTCCCCTAAACCAGAAGCATGTCGAAGCTTATAATACGAAGGTCGACTTCGTTTTTTACAAAGTGCTAACATTTTTTCAACTTGTTCTTTTGTAGGTATTAACTCCATTCCCTCTTCATTTACAAAAATCAGTTTTGAAAGTTTACTCACCACGGAAGCCAGTTCTTCTTCTGTGTAATTACTTGTCATCTAAGCTTCCTAAATAGTTCAAAAATATATTACGTGAAGCAAAACCAACAAAAGTTTCTTTAATCTCTTCTGTCTTATAATCAAGTATATAAAGGGTTGGGACAACACTCATTTCTTGTAAGTTTTTAGGGAAATTCTTTTTATCAAAATTCAACATAACAGGAATATGCTTGGCTTTTATTTTTTTATCAATATGCTCCTCTGATAAAATTCTGTTTTCAAACTTTCGACACCAAGGACAATAGGAAGTGGTCATAAATACCAGTAAACTTTTACGCTCTTTTTTGGCTTTCATCAGTGCTACTCTATAATCATTTTCATAATTCATGTCTTTATCAAATGTCTCATGCCTTACACTCTTCTTTTTCTTTGAGAACTTTTTATTATCATCTTTATATTGTGTGGCAAATATTTCTAACATCTCTTCGACCACATCAGCTAAATCATCTTCTAATCCTGCTTTATTGTAAACAAAAATTTTTTCTTTAACATAAGAGATAGCAAAGACCTCATCTTCACTGCCTTTTCGTTTAACATATTCACCCAGTTCTAAAATAACACGAATACCAAGGGTATCACCCAAAGAAAATTTATTGACCAAAAAAGCCAATACCCTAGAAGAATGCCCCGTAGTATTAATATCTAACTCTAAGGCATTCGCATCCATAAGAGATTTTATATCTCCTTTAAAAAGGTCAAGTTCTTTACCCTCGGTAATAACTATGGGGTCATAACTTTTGACATCCGTTAAGACATAAAAGCTTTGTGCATTTAAACTCAGACTAATTAAAAGCATTAGTATTAAAGGTTTTAAACATTTCATTTTCTTTCCTTAGGGGCATTAAATTAATGCCCATTATAACGGATAATTAATAGTTTATTGCGTATTTTTCAACCATTTTTCTTTAAGCTTTTCATGGAAACTTTTTTCAAGACCATCTGCCTCTCTTAGCTTAAGTAATGATCTATCGACTTTCTCTTTGAGTTCATTTTTAGGTTGAAATACAATTCCATAATTTTGAGGATTAAAAGTAAAAGGAGCGACTGTTAATACTTTTTTCTTTTCTTTTTTATTAATCTGATTGGCAAGATACACCAAACGAGGACCATCATGTACCAATGCCTCAGCTTTACCACTACGTACTAAGGCAATACCCTCTTCAATGGTTTTGACAGGAATAACATTGGCTCCAATTTTTTCCACATAACGTCTTGGTGCATCGGTTGCCACAGCTGCCACAAACTTTCCTGCTAAATCTTTTTCGGAACGAATTGACCCTCCAATGGCTTGTGCTGTTAAAGCAGAAGTAACAATGGCTGTTAGAATACTGACAGCCAAAATTCCCACAATATGCCATAACAAATCAATCACTCTTGCCAAACCTTTACTTGGAGGTGTTTCCCAAGTAATCAGCATGGTAATTCCCCACCAAAAAGCATCAATGATTCCTGAAAAATAGTTTTTTGAAAAAAGATCTGAAGTACTGTCTCGTCTGTCAACAAACCAACGTAAATGAATGGTAATGACTAAGAAAAGAAGAAACATAAAAGTTGTTTCTACATTCATCATTTTTTTAATCTCTTTACCCATAAGCTCTAGTACTGAAGCTGAGGACTTAGAAGCATCGACCATCACTTGAAGTCCAAGCTCATACATTGAAGAAGAAAAATCTATCTCTCTTTCACGATCAGATGTAATGGTAATGGCTGATATAGCAGTATCTACCTGCCCTTTTTTAGCTCCCTCAATAAGCTCTGAAGTTGAATCGTAATAAACCCACTCCGTCTTTACATTTAAGTCTTTTCCAATAGCATTCCACAAGTCAATACTAAAACCAATAGGGTTACGCTGTTCTTGGCTCAAATTTTGGTCATACATGACCCAAGGTTCAGAAGGTTTGATTCCCACTTTGAGTGTTTCACTCTGTCCGTAAAGTGAAAGTAGTAGCATTAAAAAGAGTATACGTCGCATGATTTTTCCTAGCAATAATTTTAGAAGCGAATTCTACTTCATAGAATCAAAAAAGAAAAGACTAAAGTACTATTTCTTGGTAAAGAGAAGCTTTTTTCTAAAGAATTGAGTTAGGGAGTTACACCTACTTTAGATTTTACAATTTAACTTTTAGTAAACTTTGCTAACATGACAGCACAACTCCCTAATAAAGGTTTAACGTGAACATTAAATTAAACTGTGACATGGGTGAAGGTTTTGGTGCTTACTCTATGGGATTAGATGAAAAAATCATGCCCTACATAGAAATGGCAAACCTCGCTTGTGGGTTTCATGCTTCTGATCCAGTGACCATGCATAAGAGCATAAAACTTTGTAAAGAACACGACCTTCAAATTGGCTGTCATCCTTCTTATCCTGACCTTGTAGGCTTTGGACGACGTGAAATGAGCTGTAGTTCTGAAGAGATTATCTCTTTTATTTTGTATCAACTCGGTGCCTTGTCTGCATTGTGTAAAAGTTATGATGTAAAGCTTAGCTATGTTAAACCTCATGGTGCGTTATACAATGCCATGATGAGAGATGAAAGTATCTTTAGAGCCATCACCAAAGCCATCTCAAAATTTGATTCCAATTTAAAATTGATGATACTTTCTTCTGGTAAAAATGATAATTATGCCCAACTTGCTCAAAAATACAACATTAACCTACTCTATGAAGTCTTTGCTGATAGAGCCTATACCAATGAGGGATTTTTAGTCCCAAGATCGCTCAAAGATGCTGTCATCGAAAACAAAGAAGAAGTCTTACAAAGAGCTAAAAGTCTCATGAGAAAAGGAAGTCTAAAGTCCATCGATGGGAAAAAACTCAAACTCAAAGTAGACACACTTTGTGTCCATGGAGATAATAAATCTGCTCTAAAACTCATTAAGTCTCTGCATAAGCTCAAAAATGACCTTTAAAATTATTGCTGTAAACTCACTCATAATTTACTTTAAACAAGCCATTTCTGAAGAAGTTTTAGACCAAGTTCAAGCAACTTATTTGGCATTAAAAAGTATTGAAGGCATTCTTGACTTAACCCCGTCTTATTGTTCGATATTAGTAGAATTTGACATTTTTATATACGAGCACAAAATCCTAGAAAGAAAAATAAATCAGACACTCAGAGGGTTGGCTCTAACCGACGAAAATCCAAACAAACTCATAAAAATTCCTACAAACTACAAAAAAAATCTAGACTTAGAACACGTAGCCAAACATAATAATTTAAGTATCGAAGAAGTCATAAACATCCACACCCAAACTACTTATAGAGTCTATGCCATTGGCTTTATGCTGGGCTTTGCCTATTTAGCAACGGTTGACAATAAAATAGCCACCCCACGGCTAGAGTCACCAAGAAAAAAAGTACCTAAAGGCTCCGTTGCGTTAGCCGACCTACAAACAGCCATCTATCCACAAGACTCTGCTGGTGGGTGGAATATTATTGGACATACAGAGTTTGATAACTTTCATACTTTTGAAGTGGGTGATAGGGTACAATTTGAAAGGCTTTAAAGTTTTATCTGCTGGTATTTTTTCTAGCATTCAAGACCAAGGACGAAATGGCTACAAACATTTAGGTATCACTCAATCAGGAGCCATGGATGAGTATGCTTATTTATGGAGTCAAAAGCTCTTAAACAATCAAAACTCAAATGCCATAGAAATAATGGTAGGCTTAAAACTTGAAGTTCAACTCAATACAAACATTGCTATTTGTGGTGCTGATTTGACTTTTAAAATTAATGATATTCCCCAAGCTATTTGGCAAACACATTATGTACAAAAAGGGGATATTCTCTCTTTTCCTCAAAGAATCTCAGGACAAAGAGCTTACTTAGCTGTAAAAGAGGGTTTTAATATACAAAAAAAGTATGGAAGTTATGCAACAACACTAAGGGAAAAGATAGGACATAAAATTCAAAAAAATAATATTTTAAAATATAAATCTACAACTAAAATAGAGACTAAACGTCTGAAAAAAGAATTTATTCCAAACTATCACAACACGCTAAATTTACGTCTTTTACCTTCTTATCAAAATAACTGTTTTACAAAGAAAGAACAAGAAAAGTTCTTCAATAACGAATATGAAATTACTTTAGAAAATAATCGAATGGGTGCAAAACTAAAAGGTCTCGCCATTCGGTCTAGTAAAGGAGGAATTGTCTCTGAAGGTATTGCCTTTGGTTCGGTACAAATTCCTCAAGATGGACAGCCTATTTTACTACTCAAAGAACGACAAACCATTGGTGGTTACTCCAAGATTGGTACTGTTTTGGCACTTGACTGTTTTAAGTTTGCACAATTGGCTGTGGGAGACACAGTTCAGTTTGAGAAAATTACTTTGGAAGTCGCTAGAGAAAAAATGTTGAAGTTTTATACCAATAATTAAATAAAGAAAAGGCTTATGCCTCTTCTTCTTTTTTAGTCTCTTTAGGTACTACATGAGCCATACGTGATTCTAATTTGTTTTCTTCTTCAAATTCTCGAATAATTGACTGAACTTTTTTACCTTCAATAACTTCCACATCTAAAAGAACCATCGTCATCTCTTCAATAGCTCCACTATATAACTTTAACGTATCTTTAACATAATTATAACGTTCATTCAATGTAATTTTAATATAATTATCAATCTCTTGGGACATTTTTTCTGAGAATTCATTATTAACCTGCCCTCCACCAAGAAAAGAACTTTGAGAACGTGAAAGAACCATCAGCCCAGCAACATCTGTCATCCCATAAACCATGACCATATCTTTTAAAATTGACGTAGCCCGATCTAGATCATTCCCTGCACCAATACTAATGTCATCAAGAAAGATTTCTTCAGCTGCTCTTCCACCTAACAGTACATCTACCATGGCGATTAGTTCATGCTTTTGTGTTGCTAGTTTATCTTCTTCATCAGGTAAATGTAGCGTATAACCAGCAGCCCCTAAACCTCTAGGAATAATGGAAACTTTAGTAACCCTTGTTGAACCTTTAGTCAGTTCAGCCATCAGAGCATGTCCACTCTCATGATACGCAACTATTTTTTTATCCGTATCTGATAACTTTTTATTTTTTCGTTCAAGCCCAACAAAAGCTCTCTCTATTGATTCTAAAAGCTCTTCTTGTTTAATGTTTTTCTTGTTTCCACGACCTGCAAGTAAGGCAGCTTCATTAATAATATTTGCCAAATCTGCTCCAGACATACCAGCTGTCTGCTTTGCAACAATTTCCATATTAACTGAATCGTCAAGTTTAACACCTTTTGAGTGTACTTTTAAAATGGCTAAACGTCCTGCAAAATCTGGCTTATCAACGAGTACTTGTCGGTCAAAACGTCCAGCTCTTAATAACGCTGCATCCAATGTTTCAGGTCTGTTGGTTGCAGCCAAAACAATCACTGGTGTATTTGTACCAAAACCATCCATCTCAGCCAAAAGTTGATTGAGTGTTTGTTCCTGCTCCGAGTGTCCACCCATTTGAGCTCCTGAAGAACGTGACTTACCAATAGCATCAATCTCATCAATAAAGATAATTGCTGGAGCATTCTTTTTAGCTTGTTCAAAAAGGTCACGCACTCGACTTGCACCAACCCCTACAAACATCTCCATAAAACTTGAACCACTTACTGAGAAAAATGGCACTTCTGCTTCACCTGCTACTGCTTTGGCTAAAAGTGTTTTACCTGTACCTGGAGGACCTACAAGCAAAAGACCTTTAGGAATTTTAGCACCCAATTCAATGTAACGTTCAGGGTACTTTAAAAAGTCAACAATCTCTACAACTTCGTCTTTGGCTTCTTGAACTCCTTGTACGTCATCAAACTTTACATCTGGTCTTTCAGAGTTTATCATTTTATCAGCTTTACCAGCACCTAAAATTCCCCCCATTCCCTTAGACATTTTTTTAGCTAAAAATAGCCAAATAGCAATAATGAAAATAATGGGTAAAAGCATGTTAAAGTAACGTGCAAATGGTCCCTCACCTACTTGTCCCTCATAATTAATCCCTTGCTCTTCAAGTAAAGGAATAAACTCCATATCGTAAGCAGGAATATTTTTAGCAATAAATTTTTTTGTTCCATCCGAGCTAATGGCTTCAACCGTTGTTGAAGTTATTTTTACCAACTTAACCTCTTTGTTTTTTACAAGTTTTTTAATCTCTGAGTACTTAACTTGCTCTACTTTGTTAATCGCTGGATTACCCATAACACCTGTTAAATCACTGTCACCCATAAAAGATTTAAAAAGAATAATCATCACTAAAATAAAAATTCCAAATGCCAACATTGGATTGTCATTAAAAAAATTGCCGTTATTTTCATTGTTCTGATTGTTATTGTTATTATTATTCTGGTTTGCCATATTTCTATAAATTTCCTAATTTAATTTTTTATAAACAAGTGTTACCCACTCATCTTTTTGTTTACGTTCTACTAGTTCTAAATGCTCATAAACTTCTGTTACTTGTTTCTCTTTTTTGTCTAAAATACCTGAAAGAATTAAAATACCATCTTTTTGTGTAGCCCTTGTTAAGTCATGTACAATAAACTTTAATACATCAACAATAATATTTGCAATGACTACATCATACTCACCTTGTGCTTGATTGACAGAACCTTCCCAAAGCTCTTCATATTCTGCAGAGTTTAAAAGAAAATTTTGTTCACAGGAATCAACTGAAATGGGATCCGTATCACAAAGGTCAACTTTAGCACCTAGTTTTCTAGCTGCTAAACCTAAAATACCTGAACCACAGCCTACATCTAAGACTCTTTGTCCTTTTTGAATGTATGTTTCAATTGCTGATAAACAGCTAAAGGTACTTCCATGATGTCCAGAACCAAAGGCCAAGGTTGGATCAATTTTAATATTAATTTTACCCTCTTTAGCTTCATACCAACTTGGATAAATATAGAACTTTCCAACTTCAATTGGTGCTACAGAATTCTGATAAGAAGCCACCCAATCTTCATTCTCTTTCTCTTCTATTTTATACACTATTTTAATCGCTCCACCTAAAGTTGCGATTAACGATTTTACAGCATCTTCAATATTTGAAAGTTCACTCTCCGAACGAACAATAATATGGTCAGAGCCAATTTCTAAGCCATCTCCTGCAATGTTGGCAACAAAGTCAGCAATAAATTCAACAAAATCTTTTTCCTGAAATGTCATTGTTAATTCATAATATTTACTTTGCACAAATCTTCCTATTCATAGCAACCCCAAATGCCTCTTCTAAATCAAGTGTTCCCTCATAAAATGCCTTTCCAACAATCGTACCATCAATACCAGCATCAATCAATCCATTAATATCTCTCATATCTTTTAACCCTCCACTTGCAATGGTCTCTAACCCTGAAGCCTCTTGAATGGCTTTGGTAAATTCAATATTGACCCCTGTCATCATTCCATCTCGACCCACATCCGTACAGATAATCGCTTCAACACCACAAGCTGCGAACTCTTTAGCTAAATCAGTCGCTTTCATGTCTGAAGTCTCTGCCCAACCTTCAACAGCAACCATGCCATCAATGGCATCAATTCCAACAACTATCGGATATTTCGCTGCCATGTCTTTGACAAACTGAGCATCTTTTACAGCAATCGAACCTAAAATAAGTCTATCAATCCCAAGTTCCAAATACATCTTAATGGTCTCTTCATCACGGATTCCCCCACCAAGTTCAAGCTTCAAATTACAATTCTCACGAATCTTTTTAATCTGTTCTAAGTTCTCAGGCTTACCTGCAAAAGCACCATTTAAGTCAACTAAGTGAACCCATTCAGAGCCTAACTCTTCAAATCGTTTTGCCACTTGCCACGGCTCATCTGAATATATTTTGGCTGAATCCATCAAGCCTTTGCTTAGTCTTACTGCTTTTCCGTCTTTTAAATCAATTGCTGGTAGTATTGTCATTTATTCTGTTCCTTTGAATAGGGTTTTTAGTTTTTGTTTTAGTTCGTTGAAGTTTGGATGGTTGAAATCAAATGGATAGTGATGATGTTTATAAAATGTATTATAAACCCATTTATCAGTTAATTCATATTTGAAACAAACTTTAAATTCATTGATACACTTCTTTTGTTTATCATCAAGTACAGATAACAAAAAGGATTCTAAATAGCCTTCATGATTTTCATCACACATGATATGATAATCTGTCGTAAGATCTTCAAAACTTAAATCTTCTATAAGCGTTTCCAAAGCATTTTTTGAAGCGTCATATCCTCTGTTTGGGTTTGGGTCTTTTTTATTGTCTGCATCAACAACAAAGAATATATGTGTAATAATTTTCAGATAATTTTTTTCTATTTCATCATAATGTTCATGATTGATATTGAATAGATTATCTTTTCCTCCAAAGTCATAATAAAGTACTTCATTCTTATTCAAAGTATATTTATCTAGTAGTGTGTCAAAAAACTCTCCATCAGACTTTCCCTCATAAGCTATGATTACCATCCACGAACCTCATTACCAAGTTTAACAAATCTTTGAAACATCTCACTATCCATTACGACAGAGTCTAATTTATTTTTCTTATTTCTTCCAAGTTCAATAAAACCTATCTCTTCATCTTCCAACTTCTTAGCCACTCTAGCATAAGACTCTATGCACTCTTTTGAATGGGTTGTGGCGAAGACTTGGACATTTTGTTGTTTTGAAATGCTTAGGATTATTTTCCATAATTTATCTAGGTTTGTGTAATGGATTCCGTTTTCTAGTTCGTCTATTAAAACAATACTCTTTTCATTTACTAAAAAAAACATTATAAAATATAAAAACTTACCTAAACCATCTCCAAACTCATTTAAACTATAGAATTCTCCATTTTTTTGACAATATGGTTTACTCTTTTTAATTCTAAACTTTTCAATACTACTATCAAACTCTTGTAAATAATGGTCTACTTTATCTTCTAATTCATTGTCAATAATTAAACTATATAAATTATCATATTCACTTTTAGAAGCTTTATTACTACTTTTAAATACTATATTAACTTTTAAATCATCTACATTAGTTTTTATTTGATTGTTATCATAGTTTTCTATTTCTTCTTTTATAAAATTATTGATAAATTTTTTTCCAATTTCACTCCACAAATCTAATAAAATATCAGATACATATCTTATTCTAATCATATGGTTTAGATTTTTCTTAGAATTATTAATATAACACGCCTCCATAAAAGCCGTCTTACCCACATTATTCTTCCCACCAATAAGATTAACCCGACCAAAGCCTTCAGCTTTAAAATCTTCAAAACATTTAAAATTTTTAATTTCTATATTTTTTATGAAATGTTCTTCTTTGTTTTCTTCCATTGGTTTCTCCTTCTTCTTGGTGTGATAGCAATCACACCCTATAGCTTTACAAAATTCTCAATGATCTTCAAACCATTCTCATGGCTTTTCTCTGGGTGTGGTTGTATACCGTAAATGTTCTCTTTATTAACGGAAGATACAAACTCATAGCCATAGTACGTCTTACCAATCGCGTATTTATCATCACACTCTACATGGAATGAGTGAACAAAATAGAGGTAGAACTCTTTATCTAATCCATCAAAAAGAGGAATGTCTTTTTGCTGAAACATCTCATTCCAACCCATGTGTGGAACTTTAAGTTTATGGTCAAATTTTGACTCATCAAAAGCTACTACTTTTCCTTCGATGAGTCCTAATCCCTCACTATTTCCAAACTCTTCTGAGCTTTCAAATAAAAGTTGCATCCCCAAACAAATTCCTAAAAGAGGTTTTCCAGTTTTGGCATAAGCTTTGACGGCTTCATCCATCCCATTTTCTTGTAAATGTTCCATCGCATCACCAAATGCACCAACACCTGGTAAGATAAGTTTTTCATAATTTTGAAGTTTAGAAGGATCACTCTCTACAGCTATTTTAGCACCTACATTTTCAAATGCATTAATGACAGAAGCTAGATTTCCCATGTTATAATCGACAATTCCTATCAAAGGAGTTTCCTTACAGTAGACTATTTATAAAGTCTATTAATTAGTGTGATTATAGCAAAATAAATTGAAGTGTGAAAAAAAGAAGAAAAGAAGAATATCATGTACCCTCAAAAAGAGGGAAAATTTTAACTAGAAATCGTAAGTAACACCAGCTGAAAGAGCATCTAGGTCAGGTGAACCTGATTTCACAACCATTCTTTCATAGTCAGCAAACACACCTAAACCTTTTTCTTGATTACCTTTACCATCAAAAGCTCTACCATATCTACCTTCTTTTGGGGTATCTTTACTTAAGTCAACTTCAACACCTAAACCTAAAGCTAAGGCTTCAGCATCAGTTTTTTGTAATCTACCTTCGGTACTTGTTTTAGCAACCCCCATTAAACCATAAACATTCGTAGCATCACTTACAGGAAGCATTGGTTTTACAAAAAGACCTGCATGTTTAATTTTACCACCATGTGATTTCCAGTTTGTTCTTATTCCTCTAGCTTCAATCCCAACATATTGGTTAAAGTCATAACCCACTCTCGCCATTACTCCAGCAGTCTTATCTGTTGATCCTGGACCACAACCTGTTGGTGTAGTAGTACAGTTTGACTTATAACGAGCAGCAGAAATTCCGAGTCCAGCATAAAAACCACTTGGATTAATATCTTTAATAGGAACAGGAACAGGTATAGGCATCACAACAAGGGGTTCAGGTACAGGTGGTGGTGGTACAGGTTCAATATAGGGTTCTGAAATTGGCTCAATGTAAGCTTCTTCAGCCATCATCACATCTTCAATTTCATAAGGAGTTACTACCGAAAAGTCTCCACCGGCTTGTAATATGCTACCAACAGCTACTAAAGTAACCAATGATATTTTTATTTTTTTCATTTTAAAATCCTTTGTATATATAATTAATTATAACATTTTTTAACTGAAATACTCTCTTCTCTCAAAAAAAGCGTTGTAATGAGTAAGATTAAAATAAACATTAAAAATGCTGCTAGTTTACCCATAGCTGGGATGCTTTTTTCGTATGGTCGACAATCACAAGTACCATCAATACTTACTGTAGCTGTATCACTTAAAACAAGAACTGAATTATCAGATACAATGTATTTAATTGGTGTTGGCGTACCAACAAAACCAGTTTCACCTATAAAAGTAATTGTTCCATCTTCAGCAACTCTCCATGTACCTTCTCCAGGAACGACATAAGTTGTTACTTCATCACCATCAGCTGTAATGATTCTCACCGATGAACTATTTAAATCCCCTATATCGTTATCAAGGACAGGTATAATCACAGGGTTTCCTACATCAGCTGTGCCTCTATCGTCATTAGCAACGACAGATACACCTCCTGCTGTTAATGTTATATTCGCAACATTACTAACTAGTCCATTGTTATTTTCTACCGTATATCGAATGCCTGTTGGTAGTCCATTAAAGCCATCTTCAGCTGTAAAACTAACAATACCAAGATCATTAACACGCCAAGTACCTTCACTAGGAACTATTAATACCTGTCCATCATCACTTAGTGTTGATCTAACTACAGGAACAGTAGGAAATAGCAATTGCACTGATTGTGCATTTAAAGAACCAAAATCATTGCTTAAAATATTAATTAAAGTTACTGAACCTACATTCAAGGTTGACCTATCATCAACGGCTAAAAGCTCACGTCTAATATCTACCCTTGCACAATTTGAACGTTCACCAGAAACTAAGCCAATCGTATACTCAATGTCCGTTGGTTCAGCAATAAATCCATCTTCAGGAGTAAACAGTATTGTACCACTATCACTAACCCTCCATGTACCCTCACCATTAACGACCAAGCTCTCAACACCTGGTTGAACACAACCAATAGTTACCGTTTCAGAAAGGGTATTATTACTATCATTTTCGGCTACGTTTACAGGAATATCTCCTCTTACCCCTACAGGTACAATCACCGTATCATCAACAGCATCTGGATAAAGAATTGTAATGGTCGCTCTATTACTCACATCACCAGCCAACTCTCTAACGACATAATCAATGGGTGTTGGGTTATTAACAAAACCAGCATCTGGACTAAAAGTTACGGAACCATCAATGTTAATGCTCCATGTTCCTTGACCAAGTACATTCAGCGTTTCTACTTCTTCATCACCACTTATTGAATCAATTAATCGAAGTGATGTAATGTCCAATGGGCTTGATGTATTTGAATCATTTTCAAGTACATAAATAATAACCTGTGTGCCTCTTTGAGCATTTACCTTATCATCCATTGCTAGTGGTGGGTAATTCACTTCAATTTCAGCACCTGTTTCATTTCCTTGGGTATCTTGAACCGTATAAGCTATGGCTGTAGGATCACCAACAAAACCATTAGCTGGAGTAAAGGTAATTGCTCCTGTATCAGGGTTTACTCTCCATACCCCTTCATTTGGTACAGTTAAAGTTCGTCCATCTTCACTGAGTGTTCCCCCATCTGGTAGAGAACTAATTCTTACCGTACTCGCATCAAAATTGAATGTTCCTTCAGTATCATTTGCCAAAATGTCAAGTGTTACATTTTGTCCAGTAAGACCAGACTTAATGTCATTTGCTGAAATACCTGTACTCACTTTTTTAAGACCTGCATCCATAGACGTAATATTTACTTTACCATTAACAACAATAATGGCTGTTCTTCCATTCGAATTAACATCAGAATCTTTCTCATCATCATTACCTTGCTTAGGCAAAGCAAAGACATATCCTACTGGTAATTCAGAAAATCTGATGGAGTATCTTCCTCCTGGTACATTAGTAAAGTGGTATTCTCCACTTACATTGGTTCTTGTACTGTTAAGCTCTGTTCCATCTGCAGTATAAAGCGTCACTTTAATGTCATTAGCCCCTACTTCACCTGCATCTTGAATACCATTACTCACCCCATTCAATTCATCAAAGAAAACTCTATCTCCAATGGTTGAACCTTCACGATAAATACCCATGTCAACGCTTGAGTTAATTTGGTCTGCTTCAAGGACAACAACTTCCGTTCTTCCTGTCTCATCAGCATCTGAATCAAGAGTATCATTATCTTGATCTTGTGGACTTACCACAAAACCAGTTGGTACGGTGAACTGCACATAATAATTAAACTCTGGATCCACATGTGCAAACTCATAAAGCCCATTTTCATCGGTACTGGTGGTGGCTACTTCTTCATCGGTATCATTGTTAAAAAGCGTCACTTTAACAGCTGATACACCAGACTCACCAATGTCTTGAATACCATCTTTATTAAAATCTTCAAATACTAAGTTACCCAGTACTGATTTTCCTGGAAGACAAACCGTTTTATAAATACCTAAATCCCATGATAAATCATTTTTACCTGGGGTTAACAATGCTGTCTCTGTAATAATCTTACCATCTTCAATAAATCCATCTGAGTCATTTAGGTCACTTTCATTGTTATTAACATCACGCTCTGTAATCAAATGTCCAAAAGGAATGTCTTTAAACTCTGCACTGTATTCACCTGCTGGTAAATGTGTAAACAGATAATTTCCATTTTCATCCGTTAACATTGATCGTGAAAAATCAGAGTTTGCAGAGTAAATAGTTACGTTTATATCTCTCACCCCTTTTTCACCAAGATCTTGAAGACCATTATGGTTGGTATCAAGAAATACTTTATCTCCATAACTAGCAACATCTTGATAAACACCCATATCGATGCTACTGTCTTGCGTTCCAGCAACAAGCGTAAAGTTTGCTGTTCGTCCACTTGCATTTGCATTAGAATCTGTCTCTTCAGTCCCCTGTCCTTTTTTTGTAATGGTATAACCCACTGGTTTAGTAAAGATGATGTAGTATTCACCTG
>CACVAZ010000097.1 GCA_902727995.1 uncultured Sulfurovum sp. | reverse complement strand
AGCTAAGCACTTTAGTAACTGCTTTACCAATCTCAGCAGGAGAAATAACCACTTCAACACCAGCAGCTGAAAGTGCATCCATTTTCTCTTTGGCTGTCCCAGCAGAACCAGAGATAATTGCACCAGCATGTCCCATTCTTTTACCAGCAGGTGCTGTTTGACCAGCAATAAAGGCAACCACTGGCTTAGTAATGTTTTCTTTAATGAAAGCAGCTGCCTGAATTTCAAGGTCTCCACCAATTTCACCAATCATTACAATCGCTTTTGTTTCTGCATCATCTTCAAACATTTGAAGCAGTTGGATGTAAGAAAGACCAATAATTGGATCTCCACCAATACCAACGGCTGTAGAGATTCCATAACCTTCGTTACAAACTTGGTTTGCACCTTCATAAGTAAGCGTACCAGACTTAGAAATAAGACCAACATTACCTTTTTTGAAAATCATACCAGGCATAATTCCAATTTTACATTCATCAGCTGTAATAACACCTGGACAGTTTGGTCCAATGGTCATCATTCCATTTTTAACAGCACAGGCTTTAGCAGCTTGCATATCACGTACTGGAGCACCTTCTGTGATAATAACAGCCAATTTAATACCAGCAGAAGCAGCTTCCATTACAGCATCAGCCACAAATGCAGGGGGAACAAAAATCATGGAAACCGTAGCACCTGTAGTACTTACAGCATCTTTAACTGTGTTAAATACAGGTTGACCTAAATGTGTTTGCCCACCTTTACCTGGTGTTACCCCACCAACAATTTTTGTACCATAGTCCATACATTGTTCAGCATGGAAAGAACCCTCTTTACCTGTAAAACCTTGAACGATAACTTTTGTATCTTTGTTTACTAGAATACTCATTATTTTTCTCCTTTTGCAGCTGCTACAGCTTTAGCTGCACCATCACCTAAATCATCACCAACAATAAGGTTAGCAATGTTTGCATTCTTTAAAATTTCTGATGCCTCTGGTGCATTTGTACCATCAAGTCTTACAATTACAGGAACATTTACATTCGTAATCTTAGTCGCTTCAATAATACCATTTGCAATTCTATCGCATCGTACAATTCCACCAAAAATATTTACAAAAATAGCTTTTACTTTTGGATTTTTAAGAATAATTTCAAACCCTTTAGCAACGGTTTCAGCATTGGCTGAACCACCAACATCCAAGAAGTTTGCAGGTGTTCCACCCATATAGTTAATAGTATCCATTGTACCCATTGCAAGACCAGCACCATTGACCATACAACCAATTTCACCATCAAGAGAAATATAAGAAAGACCATATTGAGAAGCTTCTCTCTCATCAGCATCTTCTTCAAAAATGTCTCTCATATCTTCAATCTCTGGGTGACGTCCTAGTGCAGAGTCATCAAATCCCATTTTACCATCAAGTGCAATAAAGTCACCAGACCCTGTTTTAATTAAAGGGTTAATTTCAATCATTTCAGCATCATTTTCCATGTAAAGCGTGTAGAGTTTATCTGCAAAATCAATCATTTTCTTTTGCTCTACCTTATCGGTAATACCAAGTCCAAATACTAATTCTCTACCATGATAACCTTGGAAACCATAAGCAGGATCTACTGCAATTTTAATGATTTTTTCTGGTGTTTTTTCAGCCACTGTTTCAATGTCCATACCACCTTCAGTAGATGCCATAATAATTGGCATTTCAGCAGCTCTATCAAGTACGACAGAAAGGTAAAGTTCCTCTTTAATGTCAGCACCCTCTTCAATATAAACTTTTTGTACAAGTTTACCTTCTGATCCTGTTTGATGTGTTACCAAAGTCATTCCCAAAATTTCTGTAGCAAGGGTTCTTACTTCATCTTTAGACTTAGCAAGTTTAACACCACCACCTAGTCCTCTACCACCTGCGTGGATTTGAGCTTTTACAACCCAGATGTTTCCACCAAGTTCACGTGCATTCGCTACGGCTTGGTCTGGTGTGTTTGCAATGATACCTCTAGGTGTTGGTACACCATACTTCGCGAAAATCTGTTTCGCTTGATATTCATGAATATTCAATTGGGACTCCTTCTAATGTTATTAAAGTTGGAGTCATTATACGCTCATCAATTATAATCTTAAGTTAATAGTAATATCATTAAGCATAACTTTCACTAGGTGTTAGATATCTACACACTTACAGGGAAGCATCTTCTAAAGAACTAAAAAAAGCTTAATAATTATGTGAATAAATGTAACACCTTAAAATTAAAATTAAAATTAATTTAGAATAACTATGGGTGTCCTTGAAGAAGACGTTTGTAAGCTTCCACTAAAGAAGTATAAGGTGGTACAAAAACAGTTTTAGAACTATTTCCTATCTTAATGGTCTGCTTCATGTCAAAATGTAAATGGATTGAAGTCGGTGTTGAACCCATATTATTTGAGACTAAGCCAATACGTTGACCTCTTCTTAAGTTTTGTCCTCTTTTCACTTTTAAGGTAGCAGAGTCTAAATGTAGATAACGGTAAGTTCTTCCTGATATACCTCGTAATTGTACCGTATAAGTACCAATGGAAGTAATCACGCCGTTTTCAACAGCAACAGCATAATATTTTTTCTTTTCACAAGTTGCTGTTCGAATATCAACCCCTTGATGACCTGTACCCATCGAACAAAGTGGCATGTTATATTTAGAGCGTTTTTCACAATAATTATCATGCCAAGGATAAGCATAATTTGTCTCACTACACAAACTACCTTTAGGCCCTAGATACCCACCTACGCCATAAACCTGTGAATTTAAATAAGCTGGTGCAGATTCAATAGGAAAACGAATGCCAGGAGCATAAACATAATTATCTCCCTTACGACCTTGACCACTTGTTACAGGAGCTAACTCTCCTGCTGGATAATAAGAAAATCCTTTCCTAGTGAGGTCAACAGGGATTTTCTCTTCTTTTTGACTACAAGCTGTAAAAATAAAAACCGATAAGAATATTGAAATAAATCTCATCGCTTACCTCCTACCAGGATTATATTCCCATACAATCCTCGAATAAAAGCTTCTTCGGTACATCGCTTGTCTGTTTGTGGTTTTTCACACTCCACACTAATGCTATAGTTTGCACCATGCCGATTAAACTGAGCAATCATAACCTCTTCTGATTTTGAAAACTCCACAGGCTTTAACTTTTGAACTATCTTTTGAAATTCAGAATTTTTAACAGAAACAACTTCTTGATAAGTTCTATCCCCTTCAAATAATAGTGTTGCACCCTCTAGTAGAAATGAAATACTATAAAAATCTTTATTACTAACTACTATCATATTTTGGTCATCTACATAAGAAGAGGACAAATAAACAGGTAACCGTACTTCTTTTATTCCCTCACTTAATACTTTAGGATAAGAAGCTACAGCTTTTTGTTGAGCCTGATTAAGTTCTGGCCATTTAATATCTAAAATACCTCCAGCATTTAAAATACTATTTGCTAAAAGCATGAAAAATAAAGTTCGTAAAAATGATGTTCGCATCCTAACTCCTTTTATGTTGTTTTATATTATAGTAAAGTATAGCCTAAAATTGTAGACCGATTGTTTAGTATGCTATAATTTCTAAAAAAGAAAAGGCACTTATGCTAGGCTATGTTATTCACTTTAATGAAGAAAAAGGGTATGGGTTCATTGGATCAGATACGTATGAAGAAAATATTTTTGTTCATATTACACAAGTTAAAAATGCTTCTGAACTTTCCCCTGGTCAAGCTGTTGAATTTAGCATAGAAAAGACAAAAAAAGGTCTAGCAGCCATTAATGTCCAAGCAGGTAAAAAGCAACAATCTCCTTACTTGATTTTTGGGCTTAGTTCTTTTTTAATTACTCTGGCTATTCTCGCCTATGCTTCACAACAAGTACAAATACTTGTTGCTTACCTCCTCTCTATTAATATCAGTACTTTTATGCTTTATGGTTATGACAAATTAATTGCAAGTGGTAAAAAGTTAAGAGTACCCGAAGTTAATTTACAAGCCCTAGCCCTACTTGGTGGCTCACCAGCAGCACTTTTAGCTCAGAAATTTTTTAGACATAAAACCATTAAAGGTTCATTTCAAATTATTTATTGGATGATTGTCATTACACAAGTTACTTTACTGATTTATTTATATAAATAGATTAGTCAATAAATATTTTATTTTTCATCATAGCTCCAAAGCCCTTCAAAGCCTTTATTTAAACTTTTGATTCTTTTAAAATATTCACTTTCATAACAACCTAAGTAGGCTTTTTGGTTTTTACATGCATTTCGTTTTTTCATCCATTGTCGTTGCTCATCTTTCAATGCTTTGACTTTAATTTCCCTCTTATCTTTGTAAAAAAATCCACTTTTCAAAAGAGAATAGGACTTTGCCATTTTTCGGTCAAGTCTTGCAATGCCTTTGTTATCACAAATGACTTTCTCCGTAAAACTTCTCGCTTTAGAACAATCGAAACTTGGTTTGTCATCAGAGGTAAAATGCCCTTCAAAACGAACATTATGACCAAAAGGAGGAAGCCCCTGTTCTTTAATGTCAAAACTTCCATCTTCCCTTACTTTTAACGTTAAAATATAAGCATCTTCTCCCTTACCCTCGGTGTAAACCAACTTCCCTTTATTCAAAAAGCCTGTAAAACTTAAATCTCCCATGTTTGGTCCAAATTTTCGAGACATACCATAGTAAGCCTGTCCCGAAATTCCATAACCATTAGCACGGTCTTTGTGTACGGTTAAAGAAGCCGTTGAACCTCCTCCAAACCATGAGTAAGTACCAATTTTTAACATATTGTCTGCCATTAAAACACTTAAGCCAAAGAGTGCAATTATTAGAAACTTTTTCATGTTAGTCTACTGAAATCCAGCCTAACAATTCTGGCTGATCTTTAAAGCTCCTTGTCACAGGGACAAGTATCTTCATATTTTTATATAAGACTAAATTTCCATTATCTTGCAATTTATTCATTTTTAAAAGAATTTGTGTCTCCATAGGATCTCCATAATA
>CACVAZ010000096.1 GCA_902727995.1 uncultured Sulfurovum sp. | reverse complement strand
GAAACATTAATTGACATGGGCTACACAACGCTTTCTGTTTCAGCTAAACTCATCCCTTCATTAAAAGAGAGCATTCGACATGTTTAACTTACTTCAAAAAGTGGGTAAAGCCCTTATGACGCCAATTGCTGTTCTTCCTGTCGCAGCCATTTTACTGCGTCTTGGATTTGGAGATATTCCTTACATTGATGGAGAAATTGCCAACATTATGAAAATAGCAGGAGAGGCTATTTTTTCAAACCTTGACATGCTTTTTGCTGTGGGAATTGCCTATGGTCTTGCAAAAAATAATGATGGAGCAGCAGCCTTAGCAGGAGCTGTGGGTTTGCTCATTGCCAAAGCCGTTTACTTAGAAATTGACAAAGCGTTAAACATGGGAGTGTTTATAGGAATCATCATGGGTATTTTAGCAGGATCACTGTATAACCGTTTTCATACTATGAAAGCACCAGAATTTTTAGGTTTCTTTGGAGGTAAACGTTTCGTTCCGATTATCACAGCACTCTTTGCTATTTTTGTAGGTGTTTTAGCTGGAAATTTTTGGCACTACGCTCAAAGTGGCATTGATACTTTTTCAAATGCCATCATCAACTTGAATGAACTTGGTTCTTTTCTTTATGGAACACTGAACCGTTTACTCATTCCTCTTGGACTGCACCACATTCTAAACTCTGTTTTTCTCTTTCAAGTTGGTGACTATGAATATGTCAAAGATGGCACAACCCTAATTGCCAATGGGGACTTGCACCGTTTTTTTGCAGGTGACCCAAAAGCTGGAATCTACATGGCTGGTTTCTACGTCACCATGATGTTTGGTTTACCTGCCATGGCACTTGCCATTTATGTGAGTACCCCAACAAAACAAAAGAAAAAAGCAGGAGCTATCTTATTTGGGGTTGCCCTCACTTCTTTTCTAACAGGGATTACTGAACCTTTAGAGTTTTTATTTTTATTTGTAGCACCCCTACTTTTTTTACTTCATGCACTCTTAACAGGTTTGGCTGTGGCTATGGCTCATTTCTTAGACATTCACCATGGTTACGGTTTTTCTGCTGGATTCATTGACTACGTCATTAACTATAAACTAGCAACCAATCCCCTACTTATTGTACCTCTTGGTTTGCTATTTGCTTTTGTTTATTTTGTACTTTCTTATTATGTTATTAAAATTTTTAAGTATACAATTTTTACTAATGATAAAACAGAAGAACTAGTAAAAATATCAAATGAAGCTTTGGCTTTCATAAAAGCCCTTGGAGGAAAAGAAAACATCGTCTCAACTGATGCCTGTATCACAAGATTAAGAATGGAAGTAAAAAGTTCCAAAGACTTAGACAATGAAGCCTTTATGAAACTTGGAGCAAAAGGGGTGATAAAACCCAATGAGACTACCGTTCAAATAGTGCTTGGAACACGTGCAGAATCAGTAGCAGAGCTTATTAAAAAAGCCTTACAAACCTAAATTTAGCATAAAACGTCTCGCAACATCATTACTTTGGTTTTTAAAATACTCTCCAATTTTTAGAATGTAAATTTCATCAATGGTTTCATGAAATAAAAAAAGCCATTGCTCAAATGCCTTACGGCTAATACCTGGCATGTCAAAATGAGGTCTCATTGGACGACCTGTATATTTATTGTCGCCTAACATGAGCATTGCCCAATAGTTCGACAACAACTCCAAATGCTCTTTCCACACAGCACTTTCAGTATCAGCACCAAATCTATCTGTAAAAAAAGGACCCACCAAAGGGTCTTTGATGATTTTTTCATAAAAAGCTTTAACCATTCTCTTGATGATTTCCTCATTAACTGTTTGTTCTCGTTCTCTTAACATGGCTAAACTCCTAAAATGTTTTTTTGATTATAGTCAGCAATACTTACAAAAAGTTTGATATAATAAAGTTATAACTATTATCAGAAAGGATTAATCATGAAACTTACAGGTGAACCAACCATGGATCAAATTGACGACTATGACAACAAAGAGACCCCTGAAAAACGAAAAACCATTCGTATTATCATTATTGCTCTACTTATCATAGGGGCTATCTCTTATGCTTTAATAAAATACAATTCTACAATGCCTGATGACTATATTGGTACAACAGAAGAACCTGGAATTGTTTCTACTAAAGTGTTTTAAACACTTTGATTACTTCAGTCTTCGGTCACTGAGCTTCTCGAAAGCAAAGTAGTCAAAGTATCACAACAGTATAAAATAGTTTTTAAAAAAAATCTAGTAATATGTCAAATTATCAAAGGATATCACTTCAAAAAAGGAAAAAAATGGATAATTCAAACAACCCATTACACGGAATAAAATTAAAAGAGATAATAGAAAGGCTCGTAGAACATTATGGATGGGAAGAGTTAGGAAAAAAAATAAGAATTAACTGTTTCAACAACAATCCTCATGTTAAAGCCAGTCTAAAATTTCTACGGAATGTAGATCATGACTGGGCTAAAGTTAAAGTCGAAAATCTATATATAGATACTTTTTGTAAAAAGTAAACTTATTTGTTCATGCTTTTTGGACAAATCATATAACCACTTTTCAACATTGTACAACCCACACTTGTTGCATATTTTCCCATTTTATTATTTTTATTTACTTTCTGAATATTATCAGATACTTTAATATTCGATGTACTTGAAGCACAACCATTACAAATAAGAGCCAAAACTAAAACCAATGAAACTTTAAACATAACAAACCTTTTTTTATACTTAAAAATTATATTTCTTAGACTAATAACTAAATATAACTAAAAAACTAAACATATTTTAGAACTTAAGTGTGGAATTTACGTGGAAATAAAGCTTATCTTTAAATATAATAAAAAATTAAATTAAGCTATAAACAATATATAATCTATTAATTACAAAATTAACATCAAATATTAAATATAATAAGTTTTCATAAGTAACAAAATAAAATTTAATAAATATATTTAATACTATATTTATTTAAAAAGTACTTCTAATAAATCATCTCCTTCACGAACCGTTCTAACTTTATCACTTTTTATGGATATCTCTCTTTCATAATTAACCACAATAGGTGTAATAATATCTTTTCCCTTAGACTGAATAAATTCAAGATTAGCTGAAATAATAGGTTTTCCAACCTTGACAGCATTACCCTCTTTAACTAAACGTTTAAAACCCTCACCATTTAAAGTTACTGTATCCAAACCGATATGTACCAACACTTCCAAGCCTCCTTTTGTTCTAATGGAAAAAGCATGATTGGTAGAGAAAATTTTTGTTACAACCCCTGTAATGGGTGCCACAAAAGTATTTGATCGTGGAAATATGGCAATACCTTCTCCAGCCATTTTTTGTGAAAAAACTTCATCAGGTACATCAGATAGATTAACAATATCACCATCAGCTGGTGAAACAATTATTTGTTTTTTTGCTTTAAATAATCCAAACATTCTAATTCCTATTTTTGTGATGTTAGCCAAGAAAGTAAAGAATCAATTTGTTCTTGAGTTCTAATACTACTTGTTCCACCTTCTGACTGACGGGCATTCATAGAAGCTCGATTGTCGAGTAAGGCGACTACTCCCTCTCCTATTCTATCATCAACAGCTTGTAAGTCTTCAAAAGAAAGTTCAGAAATATCTAAACCTTTCTCTTCTGCTACATTTACAACATTTCCAGTAACATGATAAGCATCACGGAAAGGAATTCCAACCTCTTTTACCAAATAATCTGCCAAATCTGTTGCAGATAAATGTCCAATCATACAAGCTTTTTCCATCGCTTCAACATTTACCGTCATTTCATCAATCATTTCATTTAAAACCTCTAACGAAAGCAATGCTGTTTTAACAGAATCAAAAACACCTTCTTTGTCTTCTTGCATGTCTTTATTATAAGCAAGAGGAAGACCTTTCATTACGGTTAAAAGAGAAACTAGATTACCATTGACCCTACCTGTCTTACCACGTAAAAGCTCTGGAATATCTGGATTTTTCTTTTGAGGCATAATGGATGAACCTGTTGCATGTTTATCTGAAAGTTGAACAAATTTAAACTCAGAAGCTGACCATAAAATAAGCTCTTCACTCAAACGACTTATATGCATCATCATAGTAGAAATATTAAAAAGAATCTCTAAAGCAAAATCTCTATCACTCACTGTATCAAGACAGTTCAAAGTAGGTGCTTTAAACCCTAACTTCTCAGCTGTCGTTTTACGATTAATAGGGTGAGGCGTACCAGCCAATGCAGCACAACCAATAGGTGAATAGTTATTACGTTCATACGAAGAAGTAAATCTTTCATAGTCACGTTTAAACATCGAAGCATAAGCCATCATATGATAACCAAAGTTAATGGGTTGAGCATGTTGTAAATGTGTCATACCAGGAAGTAATGTAGTGGTGTTTTCAGAAGCTACTTTAGTTAGAGTCGTAATATTTTGTAGAAGTAAATCGGCTATTTTCTGAGTGTTTCTTTGTACAAAAAGTCTAAAATCAAGTGCTACTTGATCATTACGAGAACGAGCAGTGTGTAAACGCTTACCAGCATCGCCTATTTTCTCTGTTAAATAACCCTCAATAGCCATATGAATATCTTCTTCATCACCATTTAGTAAATACTGTCCAGATTCAACTTCTTCATATATCTCAACCAAACCTTTTTCAATCAAAGCATAATCTTCTTTAGAAATAATCTCTTGTTCAGCCAACATAAAAGCATGTGCTCTTGAACCTTCTATATCTTCTCTATATAAAACTTTATCAAATGGTAATGAGTTATTCAACTCTTGAAGTAACTGTGAGCTTTTTTCCGAAATTCTTGCAGATGCTATTTTTTTTGACACAAAATATCCTAATTGTTTATTAATTGTGTATTATATCTAATTATAGAAAAATGGGTAATAAATAAGAGTTAAGAAATAAAAAGTCAGTAAATAAAAATATAATTAAGAAAAAAGGGAATTAAAAAAGAAAAGACTCAAAGAGGCAGCGACCTACATTCCCAATCCAGACAGGATAAGTATTATCGGCGATGGGAGGCTTGACTTCCAGGTTCGGAAAGGAGCTGGGTATAACCCT
>CACVAZ010000095.1 GCA_902727995.1 uncultured Sulfurovum sp. | reverse complement strand
TTTTAAAAGTCAAAGTGGAACTATTCCACTTTAACTCTGCTTAGTCTTTAAACTAAAACCTATCCAAGGAATGGGTTAGCGTAAAGTGCAATAAGAGCAATAACAAGCGTATAAATAACTTGTGCTTCAATCATCGCAAGAGCAATAAACATAGTAGTCATTAGTTTACCACCAAGACCTGGGTTACGTGCAGTACCAGCAATAGTTGCAGCAGCAGTATGACCCATACCAATAGCTCCACCAAGAGCAGCAAGACCAAGACCAACACCAGCAGCAACTACCGAGTAAGCTTTAATCATTGATTCACCATCAGCACCATTTGCAAATGCAACAGCACCAAGAGCTAAGAAAAGTACAAAAAACTTTTTCATTTTAATATCCTTAAATTGTTAGGCTTTAAGTCCCTATTGACTGCCTTCTAAACCCATTCGGATAGCGTAAACATGTTTCCATGCCAACAAGCACATAAATGCAACCTGTTTCCCTACTAGAGATTTATAATAACGACGCAATTATAGCAAATCTTGCTTATAAACGCTTAAAGAATGTAAGCAGGAGTACAAAGCTCTACTTTTTTTCCTTTTTGTTCAAGTACAATAATAACTATCTCTTCACCAACATTGTAACGTTCTTCTAAATTATTCACTCTCTCTTTAGCTACTTTTGAAATATGTAAAAGTGCGTCATAGCCATCTGGCATCTCAATAAACATACCAAACTCTACTATTTTTTTGATTTTACCAGCGTATTGTTTGTTTATTTCATAAACCATTTGTTTCTTCATGGGGGCAGAAGTAATGTTGTCAATAAACTCTTTTGCTCCTCCCACACTCTCTTTGGAAGAACCTGTAATTTTAACTTTATTACTGTCTCTATCAATATCAATAGCCACGCCATACTCTTCAATAATCTCACGAATCGTTCCCCCACCCTTACCAATAATAGCTGGAATATGAGAGGCATCAACTTCAAAAGTTGTAGCACTTGGTAGTGCAGAACTTGGTTCCATTTCCACTAAAGACTTTTCCATAATATTTAAAATATGTAATCTACCCTCTTTGGCTTGATGTAATGCTTGTTTTAAAACTTCTGCTTCTATTCCACCCAACTTGATATCCATTTGCATTGCAGTAATACCATCAGCCGTACCTGTTATTTTAAAGTCCATATCACCATCATGATCTTCTAATCCCATAATATCTGTCAATACACAATGTTTTACACCATCAGTTACCAGCCCCATAGCAATTCCTGCTACAAGTTTAGAAGTCTCTACTTCTGCTGCTTTAAGAGCTAAAGAACCTCCACAAACAGTAGCCATAGAAGAAGAACCGTTTGATTCTAAAATTTCAGAAACCAAACGAACCGTTCCCTCTCTTTTCAGATCAAGTGTTGGTGCTAGTCCTCTTTTTCCAAGATTACCATGGCCGAGTTCTCTACGACCTGGAGCTCTTGCTGGTTTTGCTTCGCCCACTGAAAAACCAGGGAAATTGTAATGCACCATAAAATTTTCATAAAGAGCATTTTTTGAACCAATTAAATCATAAGCTTGTGCAGCTTTCATGTCGCCAAGTGTTGCTGTTACTAAAGCTTGTGTCTGACCTCTGGTAAAAAGACAAGAACCATGAACAGAAGGTAAAATATTAGTCTCAATATCTATATGACGCACTTCATTTAACGCTCTACCATCAGCACGAATTTCTTTGTCTAAGATTAGTGAACGTACTACCGATTTTTTATAAACTTCTAACATTTTAGAAACTAAATTTTTATCTGCTTCTTCACCTTTTTCTTCGAGCGCATCCATAATACTCTGACGAACCTTTTTAAGCTCTTGACTACGTTCTGACTTTGCCATAGACTGTACAGCCAAAGAGACAGCTTCAGCATAATTCTCTTCAATAAACTTATACAGAGTTGCATCTTCTTTATCTTCAAGTAATGCTAAAAGTTCTATCTCTTTTTTAGCTGGTTTAAAATCTGTCTCATAAACAGCACTTGCTTGTTCAATCGCCGACTGAGCAATGTCTAAAATTTCTAGAAGTTCATCTTCTTCTAACTCATTAGTATGTTGAACATCTTCAGACTCTGAAGCATGTACACACATTTCTATCATCAAAATATCTGAACCAGAACCCACCACTAACAAGTCAAGTGTTGAGGACTCTTGTTCAACCAATGTTGGGTTAATTAGGACCTCATCCTCGATTTTACCAAGACGCACAGCTGCTAATGTTTGATTTACTTGAATGTCCGAAGTATAGAGTGCAGCAGAAGCTGCATGCATGGCTGCTACTTGCATGTCAATACATGGATCAGCAGAGAGTACTGTTACTGTTAATACAATGGGGTAGTTAAATCCTTTTGGAAAGAGAGGTCTAATAGAACGGTCAATAATACGTGATGTCAAAGTCTCAAAATCACCAGGTTTGGTTTCTCTTTTAATAAATCCACCAGGAATTTTAGCTGCTGCATAAGCTTTTTCAACATATTGAACGGTTAAGGGTAAAAAATCTTCTTCCACTGCTTTTGGATCAATAGCAATAGCAGCTAAAAGTATAGCATCTCCACATTGGTACATCACTGCACCACTTGCTTGTTTTGCTACTTTATTAAATCTATATTTTTCTTCTAAGTTGTTACAACTTACTGTTATATTTTGTTCGTTCATCAATTTTATCTTCCTATTTGATTTTTTCATTATTTTTCATAATCTCTAATATCTCTTCAAAACTAAAAGGTTCAATTTCCTCATAATAATATTCCATAGAAATATAATCGTCAATCTTATGTGGACAAAAAATATTATCACATATGGTTACCAAGCTTTCATAGACAACATTGTCTAAAACTGGTACGGCAATGAAAATATTTTTAGCCCCCAAAGAAATTACTGTCTTCACAGCTGTCATCATCGTTAATCCTGTCTCCACGCATTCATCTGCTAAAATTACATACTTATCCTCTAATTTTTTTAATCCTTCACCATGACGGTATTTTCTAATATAACTTGAAATTTCATTCGAATACTTACTTTGTGCCTCATTATAAATATAATCTTTGGGTATACTAAAAGCATCTACCAATGCTTTGTGAATCACTACCTCTTCTGTTTCCCCTACCATCGCAATAGTTAGCTTAGGATTTATCAAAGAATAAATAGGCTCTGTTAGTAAAATATTCATGGGTACATTAAGTTCTTTTGCCAAATGACTGGCAAAATATACCCCCCCTTCACTAACCCCTAAAATAATTGTATTTTCTTTTGAAAATACCTGATCAGGCAACTCTTTAATGAGTCTCCTTACAGCCTCTTTTCTGTTCTTAAAAAGTATCATCGTGTTTACATCAACCATTTAATTACCTGCTGCAGCTGCAGCTGTTCCAAGAAGGTTTTTTAAGTCATTGTCAACAAAACTAACACCCACACCAGCTGAAATAGAGTTCGCACTAGAATTCATGAGATTATTTCCAGAGATATAAGCATTAATATGTTTAAAAAATTGATATCGTACCGTTGCTGTTAAATTTGGATTAGAACCTCTAATATCATTTACAGCATTAAAGTCACTTACTTCTGTACTTAATTTTAAAGTATCATTTAAGGCAAAGTAATCAATACCAAATCCACCTTGATTTTCTATTATACCTATACGAAAAAGTAAGTCATCATAGCGTTTACCATATTGTGCTGAAAATAGAAAATCTCCACTCTCGTGAAGTTTATTTCCAGCATAACCTCTAGCAAAACTACTGTCACTTTCAAAAGAAGGTTTAGAAGTTAAGCCTATCATATAAAATCTAGTAGGGTCAGGTTTTAATGTTAAGTTTAAATGTGATTTTGAATAACCACCATCATCATAAACCTCATCAGAACGCAACTCTAAATGAAGTTCACTACGAATGGCTGCATCTAAATACTTGTCAATTTTATCCATAGTTTCTGTCCCATTAGCAAAAAAACCATCAACTGAAGTTAAAGCTTTATTTAAAGAGCTATCATTATTTTCAATGGTTTTATTTAAATTGTCTTCTAAACGAACAAACTTATCCATCGCTGTAGGCAATTTAGCATCAAGTGTAGCTCCCACAGAGTTCAAATGTTTTGTAATTTCATTAATCCTTGCCATAATTTCAGGTAAATCTTTATTAATATTTAAAGCCGTACGCTTAAACTCTTTAGAAGTATTAGTAATTTCTTGACTCATTGTTGCAAATTCTGAAATAGTTTTATTGGCATTGACCATTGCTTTATCGGCATTAAGCATCATCTTCTCTGTACTCAAAAGCGTACTATTTGCATTCTTTAAAATATTATGAATGGTCTCATTGTCTTCTCTCGCAATGGAGGCTAAAAGTGCTGAAAACTCATTAATATTGGCTAAGCTTTCTTCAATGTCTTTTTTTGCTCCAGAATCTAATAAATTTCTAACATCTGCAACCAGTAACTTAATCTCTTGAAAAGCTTGATCAGCTGAAGTCGAAGCATCTGCAATAGAGGAAACTTTCTCTTCTTTACTAAGTAGCTGATTTGTAGTTAAATTATTGTTTGATTCTCCAGGCTTAATATCTAAAAACTTTCCACCTAACAAAGAGTCTTGTGAAATGGTAATAACAGAGTCATTGGGAATTTTAACACCCTCATCAATCATCAGATAAGTTTGCACTTCATTCTTGACTAACGTGACTTTTTCAACATAACCAATGTCTACACCCTTTAACTTTACTTTTGCTTTCTCTTTCAATCCAGATCCATCATTTATTTGTGCGAAAATAGGATAAGATTTTTTAAATAAATTGTCAAAACTATTTAACTGTGAAAGTAACGCCAAGAAAAATAACAGTGACAGTGTAATAAAAAGACCAACTTTTGCTTCTGTTTTCATATTATCTACCTTGTTGAAGAAAATTCTTGTTCGACACTTTGTCCAATGCCACCTAAAGGATTTAAATTCAACTCAAAATAAAGCATGTTATTTTGAAATGAACTGTCTACATTAGGAATTTGTTCTTGTCCGATACTAATTGTTGCACCCCAACATTTTTGTCGGTGTACCCAGCCAATATTCCATTGATGATTAAATTTTTG
>CACVAZ010000094.1 GCA_902727995.1 uncultured Sulfurovum sp. | reverse complement strand
CCTCCACGTCTTAGTACATCAATGAGGGCTACAGCTTCTACTTCTTCAAATCCTTTGGCTAGGGGTAATAATATTGTTGACATGATTTCTTCTTTTTTTGTTTATTATAACGCATATTTATATGAATATTTCTTATATTTTTTTTAATTAAATTACTTATGATATAATTTAATAAAATTTTAATAAAGTATACATAATGGAAAAAAAATTACAGTTCTATCTGAAAAATCTTGTGCATAATGGTGGAAGTGATTTACACTTAAAATCTGGGTCAATTATTCGTCTTCGTGTTGGGGGTGAGCTATTGAAACTTGCTGATAAAATGATTAGTCATGAAGAATTAGATGGCATAGCTAGAGCTATTTTAACGGCTGAACAATATGAGCAACTTACGAGTACAAAAGAGCTAGATTGTACTTATGTTTTAGATGAACATAATCGTTTTCGTGTTAATTTCTTTTATCAGTTAAATGGACTTTCTGCTGTAATGAGGATTATTCCTGTGAAAATTTTGACGTTAGAAGAGTTAAAATTACCTAAAATTATAAAAGAACTCTCAGAGATGCATCGAGGACTGATTTTAGTAACAGGGGTAACTGGGTCAGGAAAGTCCACAACATTAGCAGCGATGCTAAATCATATAAACGCCACCAAGAAAAAGCATATTATCACCGTTGAAGATCCTATAGAATTTGTGCATCCAGACAAGGAATCACTTATTTCACAAAGGGGAGTGGGGCAAGATACTCTCTCTTTTGCCAATGCACTTAAAGGTGCATTACGTGAAGATCCAGATATTATTTTAATAGGAGAAATGCGTGATTTAGAGACGATTGAAATTGCTTTACATGCTGCGAACACTGGACACTTAGTATTTTCTACCTTGCATACATTAGATGCTAAAGAGACGATTAACAGAATTATTGGTATGTTTCCAAAAGAAGAGCAAAACCGTATTCGTGTGACCTTGGCTGCTGTACTCTCAGGTGTAATATGTCAAAGACTTGTCAAAACAATTGATGGGAAAAGAGCTGCTGCACTTGAAGTGATGATTCAAACACCAAGAATAGTTGATTTAATTGCAGAAAATAGAGACAGTGAATTACTAGATTCTATTGAAGAAGGAAGAGAAATTTATGGTTCTCAATCATTTGATCAAGCACTTTTGGCTTTGTATTGTGAAAAGAAAATTTCAAAAGAGGTTGTTTTTGAACATGCTACCAGTCATTCTGATATGAAATTAAAGTTAGATGGAGCATGTTTTTCTGACGAAGCGTCCGTGAAAAGTGATGAACCTGTAGATATTTTTGATTTAAAAGAGGTTGAGGCAGAAGAACTATAGCTATTTTAAACTTTTTATAATATAATTAAACAATTTTAATTATTAAGGTTTTATAATGCGTAGCCATTCAGTTATTATTTTTGGTTTTTTTTCAGCACTATTGTTAATTCTCTCCTGTATTACATTAAAGGCTTCAAAGTTTTATAATGAATTAGAGATTAATACCGATACTCACTTGGTTTTAAAACCCACATTGGAACTACGTGATAGAAATTTGAAGACGATAAAAGACGTTAATTAAAGGAAGAAGATGACAGAATTAATGATGAAAATGACATCTTGGCTTGTAGCTGCTATGGCACTGGGTTTTATTGTGGCTTGGCTTTTATCGAGAATAATTTCTAAAAAAAGACAAAGTGAGGAGGCTGATACTTTCTCTTCTATTATTCTTGAGCGAAATAATATGATAGATAAGTTAGAAAAAAATTTTCGTAATGAAAGGGTTGTCTTTGAACAACTTTCTAATGACTTAAAAGATTCTGAAGAATCATTGGCTGAAAAAACTTCACTCTTAACAACCTTACAACATAAATTAGACAATAATAATTCTAATGTAAATTCTAATTTGGCATTGAAAGAAAAAAATAATTTATTACTAGCAGAAATTCAAAAACTTAAACAAAGGGACATAAAACGAGTAGAAGAGTTAGAAGGGTTTGAAGAAATACTACTTTTAGCAGAAAAGAAAGTTGAAGCTAATGAAAGGAATTATAGACAAATATTAAATAAATTAGATGAGGAGATTGAACTTTTGACCATGGACAATAAAAAATATCAAAATACTATGAAAACGTATCAAAAAAGCATCACAGAACTTCAAGAAGAGTTAGTTCTTTATGAAGCTGATAGTTCAGATGCTGAGTTTATAATTTCTAAAGATCAATTTGTAAAGATTGAAGAGCAGTTGCTTATCTATCAAGAAGAGATTAACATTTTAAAAAATGAGAACTCTGAACTTTTGTTAAAATTACAAAAAAATGTTCATAGAGTTCAAGCGAAAGAGAGAACTTTAGAAGAAAAAGCCGTAGATGAATTAGAAAAAGAACGTGATGATGGCTCCATGGTTAAAGTTTTTAGAGAAACCTATAAGAAAATTACGAAGGCTTAATTAAATTCTTGCTAGAATTCGCTCCTATTTTTAATTTAAGGAACAAATATGTTAGAAGGTATTACTAGAGAGAGTATCGGATCGGCTTCTGCTAAGAAGTTAAGACGAGATGGTTATCTAACAGCTAACATCTACGCTAATGGCGTAGAGAATGTACAAGCTGCTTTTAAAAGAGGAGATTTTGTTAAAGCTGTAAGAGCTAAAGGTGGATTAACACTTTCATTTACAGTAGCTGGTACAGAGTTTAAAACAGTTATTCAAGAGTATCAATTACACCCAGTAAATGGTGATGTTAAACATGTTGATTTAAGAGTTGCTGTACCAGGTCAGGTAACAAATTATCTTGTACCTGTTGAGACTACAGGAACGCCAAAAGGTCTTAAGAATAAAGGTGTTCTTATGCTTCAAAAGAAAAGACTAAAAGTTAGAGGGGCAATTGAGAATGTTCCTAATAAATTTGTTCTTGATGTAACTGATCTAGACAGAGATGATTCTATTCTTATTAGAAACATGGAAACACCAGCTGAGTGTAGACTAATGGACAGACCAGATGTTGCTGTTGTTGGTGTTATTAAAGCTAAATAAGCTTAACCGATAAGTTTAGTATTAATATGTTGTTAATTGTAGGACTTGGTAATCCAGGCACACAATACGAAGATACACGACATAACATAGGTTTTAAAGTCATTGACAAACTTGTCTCTGACTTTGGAGCCAATGAAATCTCCAAAAGTGCGTTTAAAGGCGAACTTTTTAAAGCCCCCAACCTACTTTTTTTAAAACCCACGACCTACATGAATTTATCAGGTGAATCTGTACAAGCTGTTAAAAATTTTTATAAAATAGAGTTAGAAGACATTATTGTGGTACATGATGACATAGATTTACCTTTTTCAGCATTGCGTTTTAAAAATGCAGGTGGTCATGGTGGTCACAATGGTTTACGTTCTATTGATGCTATGATTGGCAAAGAATATACGCGTGTTAGAATGGGTGTGGATAAACCTTTCTATAAATCACAAGTTGCCGACTATGTTTTACATGATTTTTCAGAAGAGGAAAATGAAATCTTAAAAGCTTGGATAGAACATACAGCAACAGCCATCAAAGAACTTAAAACAAACTCACTGTTAGAGGTTAAGTCAAAATATTCACTTAAATCCTTTCAACAATAAAGGAGGAAATAATTTAGATGCTTTTTAAATACGTGGCTTTTCATTATTTAAAAAATATGTTAATTATTCTCTTAGGTCTTTCTGGATTATTTTCAGGTTTAGATTTTCTTATGAACGCAACAAGTCTTCCTTCTTTTAACGTGAAAATACTTTATGCATTTTTTAAGTGGCAAGAAGCACTCTCTTTACTTTTTCCTTTAGCCATTGTTTTTGGAGGTGTTTGGACAAAAATTTCTTTTATTAAACAAAACTCTATTTCTGCGATGTATTCTTTGGGTGTGACAAGGAAAGCACTTTTTAAACCTTTTCTTTTTGTGGGCTTATTTACCTATTTTGTTTTCTTAGGATTGAGTTTTACTTCTTTTGCAACGGCTAAAGATTCAGCAAAACAACTTTTTTTAAATTCTTATGATATGAGTGAAACTAAAGATTTGTTTTTTAAATATAACGATAGTTTTGTTTATATTGGTACGCTTATTCCTGAAAAATATAAAATTGAAGATTTAACTATTTTTAAAATGGAAAACAATGAAATTATTGAAACTTTTACTTCTAAAGTCGCATGGTATAATATTCATGAATGGGTCGCAACCGATGCACTTAAAAAAACAATCGTTAAAGATAAAGAGGGTAAAAAACGCTTAAAGATTGAGAAACTTATTTTACTTAAAACACTCAAAGAGTACCAACCTAAAATATTAAAATCTATTTATGATGGTAAAGCACTGACTTTATATGAAAGTGTCATGGCAATTAAGCTCTTGCATAATCAGGGTTTAGAAATACACTCTTTACGTGCTGAAATTTATGGAAAAGTATTTATGCCACTTTTTTCCATCGCCTTACTCATGATACTTTTATTTAATTTCCCTTTTCATGCACGATACATGAACATCGCTATGACCACAACCAAGGCGATTGGAGGAACACTTTTTGTGTGGGGAATTCTTTTTGCACTTTTAGGCATTGGAAAAAATGGAACGCTTAATCCTGAATTGGCGATTATTTTACCCATCATTCTTTTATGGATCTATGCATTTTATAGCTTAGGACAATCTCAAAAAAGAATATAAAACCCATCTATAACCAACATTTAGATAGAATCGCGATAATTATAATAATGGGATTTATTTATGAGCGTAGAGATTCAAACTTTAGTAAACAAGTACAATACACCACTTTATGTGTATGATTTCAATAACATTACAAACCGATATGATGAGTTAAAAGATGCCTTTGGTGGTAAAAAATCACTGGTAGCTTATGCCGTAAAATCAAATTCGAACTTAGCCGTTATTCGTCATTTAGCAAACCTCGGTGCTGGTGCAGACTGTGTGAGCATTGGTGAGGTTAGACGGGCTTTAAAGGCTGGAGTTAAAAAATATAAAATCATTTTTTCAGGGGTTGGTAAAAAAGATTCGGAAATTCGTGAAGCATTGCAAGAAGAGATTTTACTGATTAACCTTGAGAGTGAAGCAGAAATGAAGCGTGTGGAGA
>CACVAZ010000093.1 GCA_902727995.1 uncultured Sulfurovum sp. | reverse complement strand
GTGGCTAAAGCATTGTCTAAAAGAAGGGTGTTTGGAGCATAACATTTATAATTTCGAGCAAACCAAATTTTATAAATACCATTGTCTAAGGTTACAATGTCTTCCGACTCTAAGGCATCACGAATAGTTTTAACCACACGTTGGGGTAACATAGGAAAACGCTTATCCTCAAAATATTTCTCAATATGTTGACTTGTTTCAGTAATAATCCGTTTAAAATAATCAAAATCCCAATGTTCCTGAGGCTCGAGCTTTTCAGTTAAGAGGGAAATGCTACTCGCAATGTCTCCCACCACATCCAATTGAGGCGAATAAGTTTCATCCACGTCTGAAGGTAAAAAATTAACATGAATAACTTTTTGCTCTTTTTTCATGAAAAAAGGTGGTTTTTCAATCACATCATGCCCAATGTTTACAATCAAATCAGCTCGTTCAATGGCACAATGCAAATAATCATGGTCCGACAAAGCAGCTGTTCCCAAACAAAGAGAATGTCTCTCATCTAACACACCCTTGCCCATTTGGGTCGTGAAAAATGGAATCCCAGATTTATCAATCAGCTCATCAAGCGTTGTACAAATACGCAAACGGTTCGCCCCTGCCCCAATGAGGATAAGAGGTTGTTTCGCTTCACTTAACATTTTCAATGCCAAATCAATGCTTTTTATATCAGCCACAGGATAACGATTTTCATGAACGGTAAAAAGTCGCTCCTCCACCTCTTCTTTGGCAATGTCTTCTGGTAATTCTAAATGCACAGCACCAGGGCGTTCATTTTCTGCAATTTTAAAACTGTCTCTAACCATAAAAGCAATGTTATTTCCATGCACAATTTGTTTACTGTATTTGGTCAAAGGTTTCATCATATGCACAATGTCTACAATTTGAAAACGTCCTTGTTTGCTTTTTTTAATGGGCTTTTGCCCTGTAATCATCATCATTGGCATGGCACCCAAATTGGCATAGGCTGCTGGGGTTACCAAATTGGTCGCACCAGATCCAAGTGTTGCCAAACAAACCCCTGTTTTACCTGTAAGCCGACCATACGTTGCAGCCATAAATCCTGCCCCTTGTTCATGACGTGTCAAAATGAGTTCAATAGAGGAATCTTTAAGCGAATTTAAAAAATCAAGATTCTCTTCTCCTGGAATTCCAAAAATATACTTTACCCCTTCATTTTCCAATGCTTTTACAAATAAGTCCGATGCTTTCATGTGTTTACCTTTCTGTTATAGAACTTCACTTTTAATGACAAGCATTTTTTCATTGCTCATCTCTTTCATGGCATGTACAATGCCACCCATACCTAGTCCTGATTGTTTCGCCCCACCAAAAGGCATCCAGTCTACTCTAAATGCCGTATGGTCATTCACCATCACCGTTGTAGCATTTAAACGTTTTGCACTCTTAAGGGCTGTGTCAATATTTTTTGTAAACACAGCTGCTTGAAAAGAAACCTCTAAAGCATTGGCATCTTTATACGCCTCTTCAATGTCACTAAAAGCATAAAGACAAACCACCGGACCAAAAACTTCTTGAGTACTCACTTTATCACTTTTTTTAGGATTAAGCAAAAGTGTTGGTTCATAACAACTCTCACTGATGCGTTTTCCCCCACATAAAACCTTAGCTCCATTTTCTTTGGCTTCATTAACCCATGCTTCGATTCGGTTAACTTCTGCATGGCTAATCAGAGGACCAACTTCCGTATCTTTTGCTAAAGGGTCACCCACTTTTAATTGAGAAGCTAAAACACTGAACTTCTTAGATACTTCTTTTATTATCTCCTCATGAACATACACACGTTGAACACTCACACACACTTGACCAGCATGATAAAAACCCCCTTTAGTAATTAAAGGAATCAAAGCATCAATATTCGCATCTTTATCAATAATAACAGGAGCTACCCCACCATGCTCTAAGGCAACACGTGTACCATCAGAAGCGATGCGATTTAAGTGCCATCCCACTTTAGCTGAACCGACAAAAGTTAAAAAAGCTGACTTTGGGCTTTTCACAAGCCATTCTCCAGCTTCTCTATCGCAAACAAAAACTTGACACATTGCTTTAGGCAGTCCAGCTTCATGTAAAATCTTAACTAAATTAATTGCCGACAAAGGCGTACGTGTAGAGGGTTTAATAATAACAGGAGCACCCACGGCTAAAGTAGGGATAACTTGATGCACGGTAAGATTCAAAGGATGGTTAAATGCTGAAATAGCCACTACCACCCCAATGGGTTCTTGAATCGTCAAAGCTAAACGTCCATCAGAACTTTTAGTATGTCCCATGGGAATCACTTCACCTTTATGCTGTGCCATGTTTTCAATCGCAACTTTAATGCCACTAATGGCACGTTCAACTTCTACCTTAGAGTCCATGTAGGGCTTACCCCCTTCACGCGTTGCCAAAATGACCAAGGATTCAAAGCGTTCCTCCATGATTTTTATGGTTTTTTCTAAAATACTAATAATCTCGTATTTTTTTAGCCATTTTTCTTGATTTAAATAATAAGCATAAGCATTCTCCAAAGCTTTTTCAATGACTTCTTTTCCGTGAACCTCAACACGCTCTATTATTTCACCGTTGTAAGGCATTTCAACGTTAATTGTTTTCATAAAATTCCTTTATTATTTTTCTAAAATATCTTCTTTACTTAACTCACGTACATCTTTTTTACCCATAATAGCTAACATCGACTTGATGCCATCAGTTAAAGCATTATGATAATTAGCAACCGTTTGAGACTTTCGTGCCACTAAGAACTTTGAGCGTTTGGCTTTATCCATGGTTGCGAGTCCAACAGGACAATGATGTCCTCCAGCTCCTGAACAATGTCTGGCACGAATACATCCTGCACTGATCATAAATCCTCTGGCAATGTTCACAAAGTCTGCCCCATACATAAACAATTCTACAGCATCATCAGGGGTCAAGACTTTCTCACTGGCAATAATTTTGATTTTATCACGTATCCCAGCTCTTTCAAGCTCATCCATGACAATGTCTAAAGACATTCTAATGGGTAAGCCAATGCGTGTCATCATCTCTCTTGGTGCTGTTCCTGAACCACCATCTCCTCCATCAATGGTTAAAAAATCAGGGTAAGACTTTCCTGCATCAATACGTTTTTTAATCTCTTGACTGTACTCTTGAAAGTTTTCTAAAGTTGAAATGACTATTTTAATCCCCACAGGTTTTTCTGACAATTCTTGCAAGGTCTCTACAAAATCAAAAAGCTCGGTAATCGTATGAGCATAAGGAAAACGGTTGGGGCTAATGATTGATTTATGTGCTTCGATACCACGGTAATAAGCAATGGATTCCGTTACTTTTTCAGCCAAAAGTTTTCCACCTGTTTGCTTGGCTCCTTGTGCCATTTTTATTTCGGTCATTTTACAAAATTTCATTACTTTTTGGTAACGGTCAGCATCAAGCATTCCCTCTTTGTTTTTTACCCCATAGAGTCCAGAACCCATTTGAAAAGTAATGTCAGGAATGTCTTCTAGCACTTCTTTGGGAAAAACCTCTAAAGGTTGCGACCAATCAATTCGGTAAAAAATTTTTCTCTTTTCATCAAAAATATAGCTATCAGCATCTTTAGCACGAACCACCATGTCTCGATAGAGGTTTTTAGCAATGTACTTATTCAGTAAAAATTTCGTGAGAACATAAATACTTTTAGCAAAAACAGTTCCCTCTTTTTTAGAAAAATATCTGTTTTTTTCAGAATTTGCTGAATATTGGTGCGAACTTAAAAAGTTTGAGGTTAATCCTCCTTCACCTGTGTTAATAGGAAATTGTCCAAGGTAAGCACCTTGTGCAAAAGCTTGTGTTCCCTCAGGAGAAATTGCCCCATCACTCATGGCAGATCGTCCTATGATACTTTTGGTCACAAAAGGGTAAGGTCGATTTTCCCCAAAAGTTAGAGACAAGGTTTGATTAACTTCTTCATTGTTCAGTACCGTATTGGCATGTCTAAATAAAACCCTCTCTTCATTGTAGGGTTTTTCCATGGAAAAAGAGTAATAGAGCATCGACTTTTTCGCTGCAGCCTTATTAATCCAATCTATTTTTTCAAAAGAATCATAATAGGTTTCATCGCCAAAATATTGACGCATGGGATCGCGTAAAAGATGAAAAAAATAACGCATACGACCAATAAGAGGAAAATTAATAAGCAGTTGATTGTTACGTTGTACAAATCGGTCATAAATAAACATCCCCAACATAACGATGAGAAGAACAATGGCAATAATCTTAAAAAAAAGTGTCCATTCTATGGTTAACACTTGTTTTGTAAATTTTAAAAGCTCTTCCATTATTCTTTTCCCTTTCTGATTCTAAATAGGGCATTATCGAGTGAAAACTTACCAGCACCTCTTACAGCAAAAAACGATAAGAACAAAAGATAATAAAGAGGAATTTCAAAACCATTGTTAGCCGTTGAAAAACCATTGTCTAGGTGTACGGTAAAAATTGCAACCATCATAATGACCATAAGAGGAATGGAAATGTAACGCGTAAACAGACCCAAAGCAAGAAGCACAATCCCCACAACTTCAAAAGAAGCCACAGCAAAAGTTGCCAATGAAGCAAAAGGAATGCCAACTTCTCCAAACCATATTGAAGTAGCATCAAAATAGGACCACTTTAGCAGTGCTGGTTGCAAAAAACCATAGGCTATGAGCAATCTAGCAAACAAAAGTGCCAAGCTTTGAAAATGGTTTAGTAAAGCAGAAAGTTCTAAATGAAATTCTTTAAAGTTCATGCTTATTTTTCCTTGTCAAGTAGTAAATAATCTAAAGAAAATTTACCAGCACCATGTGACGTAAAAATAAACAAGAACATCATGTAGTAAAGAGGAATTTCAAAACCATTGTCTCCAGCTGAAAAACCATGAGCTAAGTGTACCGTCACAATCGCCACAACCATTATCACCATGAGAGGAATAGAAATAAGACGCGTAAAAAGTCCTAAAGTTAAAAGAATCACCCCAAGAAGTTCCGTTGACGCTGATAAGTAAGCGTTAAGTGTCGGTAAAGGAATACCCATACTTCCAAACCATTGAGCTACGGAGTCGATGTCTTTCCATTTGTTCATGGCTGGTTCATAAAAGCCATAGGCTACAATGAGACGAGCAATGAGCAA
>CACVAZ010000092.1 GCA_902727995.1 uncultured Sulfurovum sp. | reverse complement strand
GCTTATGATAAATTACAAGTTAAGTTTTCTCAATTTATTAACTCTATAGAAGAACTCAAGAGTGAATATAAAGATGTTTTAGATGAAGTACGTTATGAAGTAACTTTAAAACGAAAAGAGAAAGAACTTTTTGAATTTTTAGATGAGATTGAAGTCTCTGAACTTACATTACTTAACAAAGAACTAGAACGATTAAATAGACTTGAATTTTTTGAACCAAAACAGATGAAAGTAAAAAAATTAAAAATAGAACTAAAAGAGTTAGAGATGGAAAAATCTTATTTTGAATCTATGGGCTTACACAAAGTGGCTAATGTACAGCTAGAAAATAAAAAATTTTGGGAAAGTGCGTCTATTGAAGTGGTAGATACCATCGAAATTGACCATGAGAAGTAAAATAAGTAAATAAAATTGATGTATATCAATTTTTATTCTTTTTATTATGATATAATTATAATGAATTTATTAACTTCAGGAGAATGATGATGAAAAAAATATTGATGATGAGTGTAGTGGCTAGTGCTTTATTATTTGCAGAGGGTGTGGTTGATCGTGAGAACATAAATATCATGCACGATTTAGAGGTAGCAACGGCAACAATACAAAAAGGTTTTCTTTATAATAATAAAGCTGTAGTTGCTAATGGTGTGAAAGATATGATGAAACTTAGTGAAACTATTGAGGCTTTTGAAATTCATAATAATACAAAAAAAGATTTTGATGCTAAAAAATATGCAATTGATGAAGCGAAAAGTATTGCTACCTTAGCAGAGACACTTTTAAAGCAGTTTGAAGAAGGTAAAAAAGATGAATCTACACGTACTTATAGTACTATTTTAAATAAATGTATTGCTTGTCATAGAATTATCCGTAAGTGGTAATTTACTATCAATGGTTAGATGCTTAGTCTAACCACCATACACGTAAGTTCTTTCCTTTTATTTTTCCATTTTTTAAACCAGTAAAAGCTTTTTTTATGACAGTTTTTTTAATAGCAACATAAGAACTACTCTGATATATATTAATTTTTCCAATATCTTTTCCATTAATGCCTATGTCCTTACAAAGTGTTCCTAATATATCTCCTGCACGTACTTTTTTCTTTTTCCCTCCATCAATGCAAAGAGTAGCTACCTCACCTTGCATATAAAAGTTTTTATTGGGACTAAGTGTTGAAATTTTTTTTGCTTGGAGTTTAGGTTTTATCTCAGAGAGTTTACCTAATCCATAGGTATCACATAGGGTTACAGCTAGACCAGATTTATCAGCTCTTCCTGTACGTCCTATACGATGGGTATAATCTTCTGTTTTCATGGGGGTATCATAGTTAATGACCAAATCAATGTTCTCTATGTCTAAGCCCCTTGCAGCTAAGTCAGTTGCTACAAGTACAGGTAATGAACCATTGGTAAACTGTAAGAGCATCTCTTGGCGTTCATATTGTTCTAGGTCACCATTAAGTGTGGCAACATCAAAGCCTTGACCTTGGAGCATGTGTGAAACCTCTGCTGTTTTTATCTTAGTATTACAGAAAATAAGGGCTAAATTTGGTTGAAAATGTTTTAGAGTAGTGAGTAGGGCTTTGTCTTTATCTTCTACTTCATAGACAAATTCTTCTATGGCAACTTCTTTTTCTTTACTCGCTATTTTAACTTCTGTAGGATTTTTCAAAATTACTTTGGTAAGTTTGTCAATATTCTCAGGATAAGTTGCTGAAAAGAGAATCGACTGGCGTTTCTTTGGTAAGTTAGAAACCAGCTTTAAAATATCATCAGCAAAACCCATGTCAAGCATACGGTCTGCTTCATCTAAGATAAGCGTATTGATTTGTCCTAAATGAATGGTTTTTCTTGAAAAATGGTCGAGTAATCTTCCTGGTGTACCAATGAGAATGTCAGCACCTTTTTCTAAAGAAGCTACTTGTTTTGTAAGAGAAGTTCCTCCATAAAGGGTAGTGACCTTTACATCTTTTTTATAACGTGCGAGTTTATTGGCTTCTCCAGCAATTTGTTCGCAAAGCTCACGTGTTGGGGCAATGATAAGTGCTTGAGGAAAATGCTCTGCTTCATCTAGTTTTAAAATAAGTGGGAGTAAAAAAGCTAAGGTCTTACCTGAACCAGTTTTTGCTTGGGCAATAAGATCTTTGTTTTCTCTAAGCAAAGGAATTGTTTGTTCTTGTATGGGTGTTGGTTGTTCATAGCCAAGGGAGGTTAAGTTTTCTAATAAGTTAGCAGGTAAGGATAGGTTTTGAAAAGTAATCAAAGTAAGCTCTTTTGTAATAAAATAATTAAAAATTATAGCTAAAAGAGTCTCTCTTCCTTATAAAAGTCTATATTGTTTATAAGTACAAAGTTAGTAATGATGGCATTAATAAAGATTATATAAACCGAACCCCAAAGTGCAATTTGAGTGAGTGTTGCATTAAAAAGACTGTAATATATGTAATCATAAGGTAAAAGTAAAGTAATCATTGTAATATTTAACCATGCAGATACAATAATAAGTATGGAAGTTAGAAGATAAACAGAAACCTTACTCATAAGGTGTGGATAGACATATTGAATGAAAGGGTGAAAAATAAGTATGCTTCCCATTGCCCATAAAAGTGTTGCCATAAATACCCAAGAAGCATTGGCTGAAGTCATAACAAGTATAATGGGTGCTATGGTTAAAGCAAGAATTATCGCAATAAAAATAGACTTGAGAAAATTAACAGTAGATTTGGAAGTTAAAATGGCTATCAAAACTAAATCCTATATTTAATTATTTTTTAATACTTAAAGTATAGTAGATATTTAGTTCAATTAAGTTAAAAATATATTATTTTTTAAACTATATTTTTATTTTAAAAATATTTTAAGTTCTATATTCTGCATTTATTTTAACATAATCATAAGAAAGGTCACATCCATAAGAGGTATAGCTTCCCTCGCCGATACCTAGGTTACAAGTAACTTTAAAAGAAGAGTTTTTCATGATAAGATAAGCTTTTTCTTCTCTTTCTTTGTCGAGTTCTCTGTGTTCATTAGAGTAAATCAATAGGTTATCATAGTAAATACTTAAGGTACTATCATCACATTCAATGCCTGAAGCACCTATAGTAGAGGCAATTCTTCCCCAGTTTGGATCTTCGCCAAAAAGGGCTGTTTTTACTAAAAGAGAATTAGAAAGAGCCATACTCGCTGTTCTTGCTTCTTCTTGTGTTTTGGCACCATTGACTTCAAAAGCAACCATTTTAGTAGCCCCTTCTCCATCTTTTAAAATCATCATTGCCAATTCAAAAGTGATTTTATTTAAAGCTTTTTTAAAAGCTTCTTTATGATAGGCATTGGATAGTTTATTGGCTAAAAGCATGACACTATCATTAGTAGAAGTATCTCCATCAACTGAAATTCGGTTAAAAGAACCCTCAGTGGCTTCGCTTAATAACGCCTCCATATCGGCTTTTGGAATGTTAGCATCAGTGGTAATAAAACAAAGCATGGTCGCCATAGCAGGATTAATCATCCCAGCACCTTTACAGATACCTGCTATGTTAAATGAGCTTCCATCATCTAGTTTTATTTTAAAAGCTAATTCTTTTTTAAAGGAGTCTGTTGTCATAATTGAACGGGCTACTTTGTTTGATTCTTTTGCATTGTAATCAAATTTTGAAAAAGCAGAAGTTATTTTTTCTTGATTTAAACGGTAACCAATAACACCTGTTGATGACATAATGGGGTTTTGAATATCTTGATATTTTTTAAGTTCTTTAAAAATATCTTCTATGTCTTTTATGCCTTGTTCTCCTGTCATGGCATTGGCATTTTTAGCATTCATTAAAATGAAGTTTGTTTGAAAATCTTTGTCATAATTTAGATAATGTTTGATAGGGGCAGCTTGAAATTTATTAGAAGTAAAACGTGCCGTAATATCACAAGGTACTTCTGAGCGAATAAAAGCAACATCACCATCTACGTCTGAAGCTCCTGAATTGGCTGGATTGGTTTTTATACCAACATTTACACCGTCACAATAGAAGCCTTGTACATTAGCAAGTCCTCCTTTTAGCGAAAATAGGTTAAACATATTACATCTCCTGTGGTTTCATAGTTTTTCTAATAATTTTTCGAGCTTTTTTAATGCCTTCACTCGGACCAATAAGTAAGAGTTTTGATCCTGCTGTAATGGTTGTATCCCCTCTTGGCATTGGAATAAACTGCCCATCCTTATGACGTAATCCAATAATAGTTACATTGGCAACATCTCTAAAAGAAGCAGCATCTTTAATCTTTTTGAGGGTTAACCATGAAGTTTTGGTAATACGTGCTTCTTCCATATCTAAGGGGGTGTCTTGTCTGTAGAGAAATTCTTGTAATAGATTCTCCATGTCAGGACGAATTGCCATGGCGTTAATACGTTGTGCCATAATATTCGTAGGGGTGACCACTTTGTCAGCACCTAACTTTAAAAGTTTTTCTTCATCAACTACCGTTGGTGCATTTGAAATAACCAAAAATGGTCGTCTACGATGAATCTCTTTTTCGTACAGTCTCACCGAAGCAATGGTGGCAATGTTGTCAGCAATATTATCAGCAAGGGTAATAATACCTTTTGCAGAAGAGAGATGCGACTTTAAAATAGCTGTTTGAGTATGTGGCTGGGCTTGTACAAAATAAGGATATGAATACTTTTCTGCTAATTCTTTTAAGTTCTCAATTGGATCTATGACCACAAAGGGAATGTGACTTTCACGTAAGTGTTTTGTGACTTGAATGGTAAATTCATTATGGTAACAAATTACAAAATGTTGTTTGAGTCGTGCAATGTCGTAGAGCATTCTTCTCTCCTTTATAACTTTAATGAGGTCGCCTTTGTTCAGTACATCTACAATAATACCAATAGCAACAGTAAAAACTAAAAATCCAAAAATAATAAGTGAAATGGTAAAAATACGACCTAAATCTGAAATAGGGGCAATTTCTCCAAAACCAACGGTAGTAAAAGTAATACCCGTTTGGTACAAGGCATCAAGTAAAGACATATGATCAATAAGAATATAGCCAAAAGTTCCAAACATCATTGTTAGAATGGTTAAAATAAGAGGGAGTCTAAAAGGTGCTAGCAGTACATATAACTCATCATTGAGAGTTATGTGGGGTTTTGAAATTTCTCGCCAATTGAGAAATTTTAAAATTCTATTTTGCGTTGCCAAAATAGGGAAAGTCTTTTTAAAAGACTTTTATTTATGCTTCTGCTGTTTCAGCTGTAGCTTGAGCAGCTTTCTTCTTCATTGTTCTAAGTGTAGAAGCAGCTACTTTAAGTTTTTTAGTTGTTCCATCTTCTAAAGTAATCTTTACAGATCTTAAGTTTGGAAGTTGTCTTCTCTTTGTTTTGTTGTTTGCATGAGATACATTATTACCTGTTAATGGACCTTTTCCTGTTACATCACATCTTCTTGCCATGATAAATACCTTTGTAAATAAATAGTGTTTATGAAGCACAAAAAAATGGCTCATAAAAAGTTTCGCAATTATAGGGAATAATTACTTAAATAGTGGTGTAGAGTTTAGCTATAATACGCAAAGTTTAATTTTAGGATAATAAATGTTAATAGCCCCCAGTATTCTTTCAGCAGATTTTGGAAATTTGGCTCGTGATGTAGAAGCAATTTGTGAGGCAGGGTGTGACCTTGTTCATGTAGATGTAATGGATGGACACTTTGTTCCTAATTTGACCATTGGTCCTGTCGTAGTGTCTGCAGTGGCAAAAATAGCTACTAAACCATTGGACATACATTTAATGGTAGAGAATAATACTTTTTTTGTGGATTTGTTTGCACCGTTAAACCCAGAATTTATCTCTTTTCATATAGAAGAAGAAAAACATCCTCATCGATTGGTTCAAAAAATTCGTTCTTTGGGTATTCGTCCTGCGATTACATTGAACCCTCATACCCCACCTGAAGCTGTAGAGTTTTTATTGGCTGATATTGACATGGTGCTTCTTATGTCCGTTAACCCTGGTTTTGGGGGTCAAAAATTTATTGCTTCTGTTTTAGAACGTGCTAAGCGTTTAAAAGCACTTATTGAAAAGCATAATCCTGCTTGTCTTATAGAAGTTGATGGAGGTGTAAGTGATAAAAATATAGAAGCTTTAAAAGAGGTAGGTGTGAACGTAGTAGTCGCTGGTTCTTATGTTTTTGGAAATAAAGAGGGTTATAAGCATGCTATAGATTCTTTAAAGGTATAATTTTTTTTTATTACTTGAGGGAGTATAAGGATGAGAGTAAAAATATGTGGTATTACGAATTTTCAAGATGCGATACAAGCAATAGAGGCTGGAGCTGATGCGTTAGGGTTTGTCTTCTATCGAAAGTCTCCAAGATACATCAAACCAGCAGATGCTAAAAAAATTATTGAAAAACTACCTCCTTTTATAGGAAGAGTAGGGCTTTTTGTTAATGAGGGAATTGATACGATTGATACCATTTCAACGTATTGTGATTTGACTTTATGTCAAATTCATTTTGATGTAGATGCTGAAGGCTTGGATATGATTGGTTCAAAAGCTATGCCTGTTATTCGTGCAAAAGAAGCCAAAGACATTTTGCAATATAAAAATAGGTATCGTTTGGTAGATGTTTATTGTGAAGAGTATGGTGGTTCTGGAAAAAGATTGAATCTAAAGTGGTTTGATGGCATTGATTGTTCTAAAATTATTTTGGCTGGTGGATTAACAGCAGAAAATTTAAGCGAAGTTAAAAAATATAACTTTTATGGTGTAGATGTCAGTTCTGGTGTGGAACGAATAAAAGGTAAAAAAGATTATGAAAAGGTAACTCGGTTTATTCACAATGCGAAAAGTTTATGAAGAGTTAACCTCAGCATTTAGAAAAAATGAGGGATATTTATCAGCACCTGCTTATGAACGTATTGTTCAAAAGCATAGTACTTTTTTTGAAGATGTTGATACTCTTTTTATTTTACTTCAAGCTGCAGGTTATCCTATTGTAGAGGAAGGTAATCGTTACCGTTTGGAGACTTTTTTTACCCCTTATAGTGAACAAAAATATTGTGTTGTGGACATCGAGACTAATGGCTCTAAACCAGAAACGGCACAAGTGATTGAAGTGGGTGCTGTGATGTTTCAAAATGGAGAGGTTATTGGTCGTTTTGAAAGTTTTGTTGCTTGTACTTTTCTTCCTGAATATATTTCAAAAATCACAGGAATTGTACCAGAAGATTTAGTAGATGCCCCTAATCAGTTAGAGGTATTGAGTAATTTACGAACCTTTATGGATGATGCTATTTTTGTCGCACATAATGTAGATTTTGATCATGGATTTTTAAATCACTCTTTTGATCGTTTTGGTTTGGGAAGCATTGGTAACCCAAAGCTTTGTTCTATTGAACTGGCACGAAGAACCATTGAGAGTGAACGTTATGGACTGGCTTATTTAAGCGAGACATTAGATTTAGGGAGTCATACACAACACCGAGCATTTTCAGATGCTTTAGTCACCTCAAAACTTCTTAAACTCACTTTTAAGAATTTACCTAATTATGTGGAAGTTGCAGATGATTTATTACGTTTTTCAACTTCAAGTAGAAAAGAGAGAACCCTTCTTAAGTTAGATTCTAAAAATAAAAAATAACAGCGAATCTTTAAATAAATACAAATATTAATATTTATAATACCAATAGATTGTTATAATAGTAAAAATCTAAAAGGGAATTTATGAAAAAATTCAATATTTTACTTATCACATCAGCTGTTGTATTCTTAGTCACGGGGTGTGTTAAACCTCTACAAGATACTCAGACTATATATAATGATTCAGCAACACAACCGATAACACAACCCATAACACAACCGATAACACAACAAGGTATTTATGAAGAAGCGCAGCCCCTTATTTATGATCCAAATGCTGGTGCTGTTTATGAAGAAATTCCACAAGATGGAACCGTTATTTCAACAGGTACTATGGGACAAGAAGTAGCTGGAGGAATAACTTACCCTGATCCATACGCTAATGGTGGAACAGCAGTAGGAACGGGGAGTGTTTATACGGATCCTTATGCTAGTAGTAGCAGTCAACCAGTGATTAGTGATTATCCAGCTACTATACCATCATCACCTGTAGTAGGACAAGGTGGAGGAATTCATTTACAAATTGCTGCCTTAAAAGAATATGCTACAGCAGAAGATTACAAAAACAGACTTTCTCTAGCACCAGGCTTATCGGCTTATGTGCAACGTGGAACGATGAATAAAGTTATTGTTTCTGGTATTCCTTCTCTTGCAGAAGCTAATAGATTGAAAGAGAGTCGTTTTCCTGGAGCATTTATTGTTCAAGGTGGTTCATCAGTTGGATATACTCCACCAGTTCAACCAAACTACAATACGACAAGTGGTGGAGTCTATAATGTAAACAATCCTTATGGGACTGCTTCATCGGTTGGAACCTCTGGTATAGGAGTACAAATTGGGGCATTTGGTTCACAAGGAAAAGCACAAGCCGTTGCCAATAATCAAAGTGCTCAGTACCCAGCGACGGTGAAGAAAATTGGTCAATATTATAAAGTTATTTTAACTGGTTTTACAAGTCGATCAGCTGCTAAAGCACATGCTACACGTGTTGGTGGATTTGTAGTTAATTATTAAAATTAAAAAGGAAGATAGATTTTATCTATCAACTCTTCGTACTCTAGTTTGGCATTACTATCAATAGTAATGCCTCCTCCACTTTTATAATATAATTTTTCATCTTCTTTTTCAATAAATCTTATCATGACAGCAGAGTATAAGTTTTTACCATCAAATATTCCAAAAACACCTGTGTAAAAACCACGTTCATAGTTTTCAATATGATTAATAATATTGACCGTACTTTTTTTAGGTGCTCCTGTAATAGAACCTGCTGGTAAAAGTGTTTGTAGTAGGCTACTCAATGTTTCATGCCAATTTGTTGGAAGTTTGGCTGTTATTTTAGAACTTACTTGGAGTAGCTCTTTGTCTCCAGCTTTTATTTTTTCAACATAACGAAATTTTTCTACCTGAACAGAATTAGCTACCATGCCTAAGTCATTTCGCATGAGATCGACTATCATCACATGTTCTGCCATTTCTTTTTCATCTGCTAATATTTTTTCTTTTGCATTTGGTATGGAAGCTTCTATGGTTCCTTTCATGGGATAAGTAGAAATTTGATTATCTACAATTTCTATAAATTTTTCAGGAGAAAAGCATATAAATTCATCTTTAAAATAGAGTTTGTATTTTGCTTTTGCATAAGTAAAAATTTCTTTTAGACTAAGGTCTGTTTCAATGGGTGTTTTGAAAGTGAGATTAAGTAGATAGGTATTACCCAAGCGAATCTCTTCTAGAACTTTTTCTAAACTTTTTTTGTACTCTTGTAAGACTAAAGGAGATCTTTTAAAATAAAAAGGCTTAGTTAGAGGGCTTTTAGGATAGTTACGTTGTTCGCCAATTTTAAAAAAAATATCGGAATCAAGTGTATCTAGTTTTTGAATGAATTGTTTTTTTAAGTCATAAGAAAAAATAAACAAAAAAGGCTCTCTTTTAGAAGCCAGTTCGTTTATTTCTTGCATTAGTTATCCAAAATAAGTTTTAGAATAGCCATTCTAACATAGACACCATTTTTGACTTGTTCTAAGACTTTACAGCGTTTGTCTTCTAGCATTTCATCAGAAATATCAATATTTCTCATAACGGGACCGGGATGAAGTACTAAAATATTTCTTTCTCCCATACGTTCATTGTTAATACAATACTCTTTGGCATATTCATTGTAGTCTTCAAAAATAGGGGCTTTATGTCGTTCAAGTTGGGCGCGAAGACTCATTATGACATCTACTTCATCTATCACATCATTTAAGTTTTCATATTGGGGTAAATCATTATCTGGCATAAAAGGTTTTGGTGCGACGAGTATGACTTTTAGCCCAAGACGTGTAAAGAGACGAATACCAGAAGCAGCAACACGTGAACTAACTATGTCACCAACAATAGCAATTCTTTTACCTTGAAGTTCTGCTGGTTTTTTTACCCCAAAATATTCCATCATGGTAAAACAATCAAGCAATGCTTGAGTGGGATGGGCATTGTTCCCAGCCCCAGCATTGATAATGGGGGTAAGTTTTTTCTTGGCTAGTTTCTTGGGAGTATTGTTAAATTCATGACGTATGATAACTCCATCAGGTTCCATCGCTGCTAAGTTTTTAAAAGTATCTTCAAGACTCTCACCTTTTTTGGTCGAACTTTTAGAGGGGTCGAGGTGTACAACGGAGGCACCTAACCTTTTGGCTGCTACTTCAAATGAACTACGTGTTCTGGTTGAGTTTTCAAAAAAAAGAGTAATAATAAGTTTATCTTCCAATAGCTTTGGAGGCATTGTCGTTTTAAAGGCTTTTGCATCATGCATAAGCTTAATTAATTGTTTATCATTAAAGTCATTGGTATCAACAAGGTGTTGCATAAATCCTCTTTACATTTAAGTTTAAGATTATATCAAAGAGATGGTAAAGGAAAAGTATAATTTTTTTTAATGATATAATAAATAAAATATTATAATTGTAAATTATTAAATATTTTTAATAAAATAATTAGATATTAGCCATATTTTAATTTTATTTTGTTAGAATTTGTTTAAATAGAATTTAAAGGATATTATATGTTAAATAAAGAAGAATTAGAAACTTTTAAAAAAGAGTTAGAAAAGATGAAGCTACAAATTCAAAGTAATTTAGACAATAGTTCATTGGAGATGAATACCTTAAGAGATAATGAGCCAAAAGATGAAGGAGATTATGCTTCAGTAGAAAGAGGGCAGAGTCTTGCCAATACGCTAATGGACAAACAGGTGCAAAAACTTGCAGCCATTGAGCGTAGTTTAAAGCGAATACAAAATGGTACTTATGGTATATGTGAGGCATGTGGTGAAAAGATTAACGTTGAGAGACTCAAAGTTAAGGTGTTTGCTGATTATTGTATTTCTTGTAGAGAAGTTATCGAGCATGAGAAGGCTTAGAGGGGGTTAGGCTATTTATCTTTTTGGTGAAATATTAAGGTTGGTATCTCATTTAAATAGAGCATGGGGAGTTCCAAACTCTATGCTTCGTTGTGTGTTAAGTTAAAAACTTTGTGATGATGCTTTAATTAGCCAACATATTTTTGATAAGTTTAGTAGCTTGTTGAACATCTAAATTATTATGTCTCATTTGTAAAACTCTTAAAATAGGGCAAAGTAAATTATCACTTTTTTTCATGGAAAAATCTCTTAATATCTCTTTCGACTCTTTGGTAATCATATAGTCAGCCATAAGGTATCCTTATTAATTTTATTTATGATAGTAATTATCAATATAATATTATGACATAGGTTAATTATATTTAACCTTTAAAATAAAAAATAAAAAATAAAAAATTGGTATTTTTTTGAAATTGAAGTATAATATAAAAGAGAGTAGTACGGAGTATTAAAGAAATTTTTGTGATATGCTTTTGTATAGAGTGTGGTATAAAGATTGAAAGAAAGCAAAGGTAATATGCGATATTGTTCAAATTGTGGTATTAAAGTACCGGGAGAGAAGCCTATTGTAAAAAGTAATGATTTTAACAGTATTAATGAGCGAATTTCACCTAAAAATAATCAAAAAATGGTTGTAAAAAGATCCTATATATTCTTAGCTATTTTTGGATTATTAACCATTTTACCTCATGTGGAATGGAGTCCTCTCTCTGGATTTTGGGCACTTTCTTTTATTTCATTTTTCATTTTTATATCTTCGTTGGTTATTATGTGGATGTTTCGTAGTCGTTCAGAAAAGTTACAGACACTTATTTCGGGTGAAAACCTTTTGGCTGAGTGGACGTTGACAGAAGAACAAAAAGAACGTTATATCAATTATTTTTATGAGCAAGAAAAAGGAAAAAACATGGGTATTCTCTTTTCCATTTCTTTTGTTGCTAGTATTGTTTTTGGTCTTTTTATCCTTTTTATTGAGGAAGGAAAACTCGCTATGATGGGTGTTCTTTTAGCACTTATTCTTTTTCTCTCTTTTTTTGCATTGGTGATGCCACTCTATTATCGTTACAGCAATAGAAAAGAAGATGGACGTATACTTATTGGAGGGAAATATGCCTATATCAATGGATATTTTCATAACTGGGATTTTATGCTTTCTGGTTTGTCGCGTATCACAATAATCAAAGAGCCTTTTTATGGCATCAATCTTGTCTACTACTATACCGACAAGACTTTTAGGCATAGTGAAGAGATTTTTATTCCTGCTAATGAAGATATAGATTTAGAAATTTTGATAAGCTCTATGAAAGAACTCAATAAATTAAAATCAGCTCCTAAGAAGCTTCAATGATTTTAAAATCAAAAGTTTTTCTACAAGACAATAGCCAAAAAACTATCCAGTGTCACCATGAATTAACGAGAAATTGGCGATTTGGCTAATTGGATTATGAATTAAAATAAGATGTAAGCTATTTTTTCTTACCGTTTGAATTCCTACATTATTTCCAAATGCTCCATCATATAATCTTCCATTTTAAGCTCAACGAATCTATATGTGTACGCTCTAAGGCTTTTTTGCTTTTTTTAGATTGTCGGCTGTATGATTGGTAAATTTGGCTTGAGTAAAAAGTTTTTCTAAACCAAAGAGTAGTTCTTGGTTGTCATCAATTATAAGAATATGCATTGAAGATTGTAACCTAAAATTTAGAAAAGATGCTTAGCATTTCAATTTTATTTAAGACGGAGAAGAACGAGTGACATGCTAAGTAGTGAAAGTAGTAAAAATAAAAAGGTAGAAATGATTTTAATCCATATGAGGTAAGTTGTTTCTTGAGTAATTAAAAAACTACTAAAGTTAGAAATGAGCATGATGCTAAAGAGGGTAAGTGTTAATTTGCTTTCAAAAGGGCTGTTCTTTTTATTTAAAGATAAAAAATGGGTCAAAATAAAAATAACAATGCCCATGGAAAAGAGATGTGGAGTTGTAACTTCTAAAAGACCCAAAATACTTTTTTCTACATAATAGTTTGTAAAACTCTCTAAGCTAAAAGAAGCATGTAAGAGAAGAAGCCATATACCCGTCACAAAAAGCATTAACAGCATTATTAAAAAATAACGAATTCCTATACGGTAAAGATTTATCATTTGAAAAGTTTCCAGAGTACAAAAAAACCTATGATCAGTGAAAGTAGATGCCAAGATATAAAAAGTATAACCCATAGAGAAATAAATAAAGGTAGGGTAGGTGCTAAGATAAGACTTACCTGAGTTAAAATAGCTGTAATAAATGAAAGATGTACCAATTTTTGTTTACTATTAGGATTAAGACGAACAAGGATGGTAGTGAGTAACATAAGTGTAATCATGGCAGATAAAATATCAGCATGAACATGTTCTAAAAGGGTGTCAAATAAAATAGGGTCCAAGAACTCCTCTTCATTTCCTAAGATACTATGAGTTGCTGTTCTAAAGGTTAAGCCAATTTGGTGATAATGAAGAAGAGCATCTAAGCCTAAATAGAGTAATAAGGTCACTACTAAAAAAAGTATGAGTTTTTTTAGTAAGGGGTTTGTGATAGGAGAACTTTTTGAAAATGCTTTACTTTTGTCTAAAAATTGCATTTGATGGGCTTAAAGTCTATTTGTCGCAATAGCCAAGGCAAGTCGTGCAGCATCAGAAATGGCACGTGCTGAAAGTGTTGCTCCTGAAATGGTAGCGATGTCTTTTCCTGCTATAAGGGTGTCTTCGCTTGTTTTTCCTATAAAAATTTTTTTCCATTCATCATTAGGCTTGTATTCACTTGGTTCCTTAAAGGAAACAATTTCAAGACCTAGCATCGTATTGTTTACGTCAACTATGTATAAAATAGCTGCATTTTTGGTACGAATACGTTGTTTTAAAAGAATGGCATGTCCTAAAACTTCTTGGTTATTACTTATTTTGTAATAACGTACAATCTTAGAATGTACTTTAGAGCGTGCTGCTTCTTGAATGCTTTTAGCTTCATCTTTAGTAAAAATTAAAGATTTTTTTTCAATGTTAATATTTTCCTCAATATAATTTGTTTTGATTAAGTCGTCAATCGAAATTTTATCTTCAGCAAAAAGGATGGAAATAAAAATAGAAAAAATAAGTGTTGTTTTTTGTAACATGGATGTTTAACCTTTATATATAAGTTACTAGGAATGTAGCAATTTATTATGGTGAAATTATGAGAAATTATACTCTAAAGTATCTATTCTATACCTAATAAAATTCTTAATTTAAGCTATAAATATAATAACAATTATCAACTTCAAAAAAAATTAATATTTAAAAAATAAAAAATAGGAAATAAAATGATACTAGCCATGAGAAATAACTATCACTCTTTACATTTGTTAGAATTGGTAGAACAAAGACAACCCATAGATAAATATTTGATAGATCAAGCAGATTTAAATATTCGTGATAAGAAAGGGCGTAATGCACTTTATTGGGCAATAAAAAATCACAGTAAACGAAATGTATCTCTTTTATTAGAATATAAAATATCTTTATTGGTAGGGTATGAACTAAATGCTTGTTTTCATGCTATTGAATCACAGAATGTAGAAGCTTTAATGCTACTTTTTACTAAAGGATTAAGCATAGATATTCAAAATGAAAGAGGACAAAGTTTGATTATGAAAGCGATAGAGTATGAAAATATTGTGATGGTTCAATATCTTATTAATAAAGAGATCGATCTTTATATTATGGATGATAATTATGATTTAGTAGAAGATTATGCAAAACGGTGTAAAAATCAAAGGGTTTCTGAATTAGTACATTACACGGTATTAAATAAACAAATTTTAGAGGCATATAAAGATTGTACGGCTTGTGGTGTGGGTCAACAATCATTATGTGGAATAAAGTAAGCATTTTAAGAAAATATTATTGAGTTTTTATCTGAAAATGAGTAATTTAGCTCTGAATAAAAGTGACGCTATACACCTTTTCTATGCTTATCTGCTCAGCTTCAGAAGCACGTAATCCAATCACTGTATCATCAACCACAATAGCAAAGTTATATTTCCCAATAGAACAGGCTTCAAGATAAACTTCAGACCCTTTAGCAACACCAAGAGAGTAGAGCCTAGACTTTAATTCTTCATCATTAGAAATTTTTTGAATAATGGCTTGTTCGCCTTTTTTAAGTTCTGAAAGTTTCATTCATAATCCTTTTGTTTCTTTAGAGAATAGAGAAAAAGAACTTATTTATAAATTAAAGTAGGAATCGTTATCATTTATATTAATGCTTGTTTTTAATAATGTCTTTCATTAACATATTAAGTATTTTACTGTTTTGTATCGTGTATTATTTGCGTACAAATTTATTATACGAAGGACATAAAATGTTAACAGAAAAACTATACATGGCAATGAATGAACAGATGATGCTAGAGTTTGCTTCATCAAATCTTTACAAGTCAATGGCATCATGGTGTGAATCAAAAGGCTTTAAAGGTTCAGCACATTTTCTAAATGCACATGCAAAAGAAGAAATGGAACACATGGAAAAGCTTTTTGGCTACATCAATAAAACAGGGAATAGAGCTATTCTAGGTACATTAGAAGCACCAAAGGCAGAGTTTGGAACTTTAAGAGAAGTATTTGAGCAAACTTTTAAGCATGAACAACTTATCACAAAACAAATCTTTGCGTTAGCTGATCTATCCTTAGAACTAAAAGACTTTTCTACCTTTAGTTTTTTGCAATGGTACACAGCAGAACAGCACGAAGAAGAAGCATTGTTCCATGAAATTATTGAAAAATTTGATATTATTGGAGAGCAGGGAAAAGGTCTCTTTATGATTGACAAAGAGATTGGTAATTTACTTCGTAAACACTAAGTAAAAATCTTTGGTGACTTAAACTTCTTTAAGTCACTATTTATATTTATATTTTATTTTTGCCCTATTAAGGGAAATTATCCCCAAAATATTTTTTTCTTTATCTAATTTAAGTAATAATGATTGTCATTTTAAAATGTATTTTAGACTAGCTAAGTATAATCCCCAAAAAACGATAGTGAATATCATAATTATTTTAGGAGTTTATTTTGTTAAAAAAATATGAAGCATGTTTAAAAAGAAAAAAAGTCAATCACTCAAGAGCAAGAGAGGCAATTTACTCTATCTTTTTAGACAATATTAACTGTTTTATGTCTGTATCTGAACTGAATAAAAAATTAGAAGAAGATTATCCAAAAAAAGTATCAATTAATACTATTTATAGACATTTAAACTTTTTTGTGGCTTGTGACTTAGTATTACTTCTTCAAGATGATAATAAAAAAGCTTATTATATTTTAGTTAACAAGGAAGCCCCAGTTTTTAAGATTTGTCCTAAGTGTCAGATTGTTGCTGTTGAAGAAATTACGGATAAACAACAAAAAACTTTGTGTGAACTTGTCAAACCTACTAAATATCAGAAAGCTCCCTTTGTGGTCTTACACAAAGTTTGTGAACGGTGTGGTTAATACCTAAAAGATATTAACCTCTCAAAGTTTACTCTATTAAACTTTCATATTTTGCATCTGTTAAAGTCTTCAAGAATGCTTCGAGTGCTTCAATCTTTCGGTCTGTTAATTCAGCACCTTGTTGTAATAATTCATGATTGATGGTTTCTTCGACATCGGTTGCACCCCATGGGGCATTGGTTTCAGGATTTATTGCTTTGTTTCCAGCACCTCTTAGATGTTCGTAAAATTCGAGTACCGTTGTTAAATCATTAAAAACACCATTGTGCATGTAAGGTGCTGTTACGGCGACATTTCTTAATGTCGGTACTTTCATTGCACCGTCAGGGGAACCAAGGGTTAATGCACCATGATCAGTAGGATTACTGTCGGCTAGTCCTAAGTCAAATCTTGCTTTAATGGCTAGTAAGTTTTTAGGGGTTCCAATATTTTCATACTTATAATTTGTAAAAGTTTCACCTGATATTTCAGTAGATGTTTGTAATTGATGACAAGAGGCACAGTTGGTATTGGCTTCAGAAAAGAATAAATCCATTCCTAATTGCTCATCAACACTCCAGTCTCCAGACTGTAAACAGGTAGAAGTAGTTCCTCCATCTTCTTTACATTGCACATAAACATCATATTTTGAATCAAAAGGAGCAAAGACATCGGTTTTCTCAAATTCACCAATGGCATCACCCATAGCATCATAAGCTTTTTCTACATCATCAAAAATAGTATCTCCATAGAGATTTTTAAAGGCAGTAACATACTCACTGTTATTTTGGATTCTATCCATGATCAAAAACTTACTTGGCATTTGCATCTCATTTTCATCCAATGGTGGACGTGTGGCTTGGTCAGCTAAGTCCACAGCTCTTCCATCATGAAACTGTCCACCTGTTAGCACACCATCGGTGGTTGTAAGTGTTGGTGAAAACATGGCATAAGAAGCTGTTGGGGTATTTCGTCCACCAAGTGCTGAACCATCATCTCCTACCGATAATGCACCATGTATAAATATAGATTGGTTAATATCTGCTTCTTTGAATCTTGCATCCATGAAGGCATGGTCAGGGTCATGGCAGGTTGCACAGGAAGTTCTTTGTGTTTGAGACAAAATAGTATCTGAAAAAAGTTTTTCTCCTAAATCAGATTTACTAAGTTGTGTATTAACAGGGGTAGCTGGAATCGCTACTATGTTAGTTATATCTGCTGGTGACTCGTAAGCATTGTCTCCACCACATCCTACTACTGCAAGTATTATAGGGATGAGTAAAATTGTTTTATTGAACATGATTTTTCCTTAAAATATAAATCCAAGTGTTGCTTGAATGGCTTCTTCATCAGCAAGTGATGAAAGTTTGTTGTAGTCTTTTAGGTTGTATTCTGCTTTTACAACGACTTTAGGGTCAGGGTAGTAGGCAATCCCAGCTGTGTATTCAAAGAATTTATTATTGTCCATAATAGCTGTTTCATCACTAGCATCCATATTAAGACGTTCTATTTCAGCTACAGCAAAAAGCTTTTGAGATGTTTTTACTGTGTTTAATACATCATACCCAACAGTTAAGTATTGTCCGTCAACTTCTTTAGAAAGTGTTTCCGTATTTACATTTTGGTAGTCACCACCAAGTTGTCCAGCAACGGCAAGTGCTTGAATGTCAAAACCATTATTTTTGTACGTTGCATGTACTTCACCCATGGTCATGGTAACATCACCAACATTGCTACTTTCTCCATAGGAAAAAGAACCACCAACATCAAGCCCTGGCATAACGTTGTACCCAACTCTGGCTACATACGTTAAATCATCAGTATATTGTTTTGCACCTAAACGACCTTGTTGCATGTAGCGACCCTCCGTAAAGTTACTTGCATCAGGTGAAGTTACTACTCCTGCGTAGTAGTTCCATTTGTCTTTTTTACCATAAACTAAAGCACCATTGGTGTGCCATGTAGAAGGGATAATGTAACTTTCAACAAGAGGTCTTTGGGCTGTTAGAAATGAAGTAGGTTCATGATTTAAGTTAATATTTCCAAAAGGTACTAAAACATGTCCTACTCTTAGATTATACTTTTCATCAAACAAAAAGTCAAGGTAAGAGAACTCTACAATGGCGTATTTGTAGTTTTTTGTATCATCCGATCTTGCTCCACCATCTTCAAATTCTATTTCGGTATTCATAACAATCCAGTCATTAAATTTAAAACCAAAGTAAGGAACAAAACGAGCTACATTCGTTGTTGCTTTGTTTAGTGTGGCATTGGTTGCTGTGTTTGCATTGTTTTTGTAGTCGGAGTATTTTCTGAAGGTATATTCACCATACCCTCCAATGGAAACAGTTGAATTTGAATGATAAACTTTTGACGCAGCGAGTCCAAGGTCACTGACCGATTCATATTTAGAACCAATCATACTTGTTGAAGAGGTTTCACTCTCTTCATTGTCTACACCAGCCACTTCTTCTACTAAGGCTTCATTGGTTGCTGTTTGCTCTTTTTTAAAGTTGCTAAATTCAGTTTGCAGTGCTTTTAGTTGTGCTTCCAGTTCTTCGCTTGTTGCTCCAAGTACTAGGCTTGATACTGCCACCATACTTAATGTGATTTTTGTAATGTTATTCATAGTTTGACTCCTTTGAAAATGGGGTTTAAAAATGCCCCTAAAATTGAATGTTTTACCTCTTCTTTGGGTAATCCAAAAACAACGTGTTTCTTTTTCCCTCGAACCAATGTTTCAAATAGTCTGTCCCAGACAGCTAAAAAGGAACCAAAGTTATGTCCATAGTATTTTTTACTATGATGTAACTGATGTTGATACGGCGATATCAACCAATTTTCCAACCACTTTGGGTAAGAAAATGGAATGTGAGAATGTCTTAAGTTTGACCCCACAAGAGAGAAACCTAAAACCACTATATTTACTCCCATAAACTCAATGGCTGTGATACCTGCTCCAAAAAAGTAGATATAAATGGCTGTTACGAAGCCTGTTACCAAGGCATAACGTAAGCCAAAAAGTATATTTTCTACTGGATGAACCCTATAGAATGTTAAAGGGTTCAGTACTTCAGCTGAGTGATGGAGTCTGTGAAAACGCCATAAAAACTTAACCGTGTGCATGAGTCTATGCAACCAATACCGACTTAAATCACTTAGCACAAAAAGTACGAAGGTATAAGAGAGTAAAAGTAGCTCCTTTGAAACCCTTATTCTCTCAGTGTATCCAAAGAGTTCATTAAGTTTTAGAACTGTCCATAGTGTCACTTCATTGACCCCAATGAGTAGGGGAATAATGAGTCCTATTTTAATAAACCATGAGATAAAAAAATAAGCATAGTCAAGTTGTGCTGACTTATGCCATAGTATCTCTTTTGAAAACTGTTTTTTAAAAGCAGGTCTAAAAAATAGAAACGCAATTAAAAAAGCCATAAAAACATAGCCGTAAAAAACCCTTTGATTAACATCAATAAAGTAGTTTAAGACGTAGTAGTTATTCATTAGTCGCCATCTGCCTCAATAATTTCAGCTGTTAAACTCAATGATGCAATGAGTGAGCTAAAGTAGTTCTCTTGTAGTATTACCATTTCATTGTAGAGCAGTTCAACTTTAGAATCTACCGATGTTGGGCTAATGTTGTCTTCAATCGGTGTTGAAAATTCATTAACAAGGCTTAATGCCGTGTTGATATTTCCTCGAATATTGCTAACGATAGTGGATGCTCCATTATCAGCAGCAAAAGAACCAAAGTTTTCATAACTCTGCTCACCCATTATCTCATTGTGTGCTGTTAAGATGGCTCGCATTGCGTCTAAGGACTTTTTACTTTTGTAGTATTCCAATCTTGTGGCATTGGCATCATCTTTAAATTTAACCACCAATCCAGCTGCTTCACCAATACGTTGTTCTTTCAATTTATAAGCAGAGTCCACAAGGGCATTTACCAAAGTATTTAACGCCTCTGTTTCATCAGCTATAAATTGCGTATCATTGGTATAGAAGTTACTAATGGTCGTTGTGTAACCTTTTATATTGTTAGTAACTATTTTAATGGTCTCAATACGTCGTTTATCACTTATATTCATGGCTGTAACTAAATCAGTTGTACTGCTTTGCTCTCCAAAAACAAGATACTCTAAAGCCGTAATACTTTTAGCTGAGTTGGTAATAAGACTGGCTTCAATAGAGTTTGAAGAGCTTAAGGCTTTATCAATATCAGAAGCAATATCAGCATTTTTTCCGGTGTTAAAAAAGTCGATAAGTTGAGGGGTATCAATAAGAGAACTATTATAGTCTCCTGCAATATAAGTTGCTTGAACACTTTTCCATTCTCTCATAATGTCTACAAAAGCTGTTTGAATATCTTCAATATCCTCCGTACTTAAGTTACCGTCATAGCCATCAAGTAAGGTCGTCATGGCATTAAGATTCATATTTAAATCATTGGCATTTTTTGCAAAAACATTGCTTTGCATGGAAGCAAAGGCATCATCACTCGTTGATGTATTTATAAGTCCATTTTCACCATCATAGTTATTGTCTCCCCCTCCACAGGCTGTAAAAAAGCTCAATGACATTAACAGTAATACGATTAACGTAGTTTTTGAGGTTGTTATGTTTCTCATTCGTTGTTCTCCTTTAAATTGTTTCTAAAAACAAGCGAAGTGATTGTCGCTCTTTTTTAGAAAGTTGCATAAATTGTTCTTTAGACTTTTGTGCTTCACCACCATGCCAAAGAATGGCTTCTTCGATGCTTCTTGCACGTCCATCATGAAGGAAGTTTGCTTCTCCACTAACGCGTTGGTAAAGACCAATTCCCCAAAGAGGAGCTGTTCTCCATTCTGAACCATTGGCTAAAAACTCCGAGCGTCCATCTGCTAATCCTTCTCCCATATCATGTAATAATAAGTCAGAGTAAGGTGAAATAGTGACAGCTTTTACGGTAGTATAATCTGCAACATGACAGCTTATACAGTTTAAAGCTGTAAATAAGCTTTTACCTTTTTTGTAGCTTTGAACATTTTCCTGTATGACTTCTCTCGGTTTTGGTATGGCTAAGTGGCTTAAATAAAAAGTAATGGCATCCAATCTTTTTTGAGGTAAATCAAATGTTTGTTCTTCATTTTGAGCCTCTTTAAGACAGGCAAGTTGCTTTTCACTACAGTTATGTAGAGGAAACAGTGGATTGGAAAGTCCCATGTCATTGTGTGCAGCAGCAGCACTTTGATGTTTAACTGAAGTTGCTGATGCTTTCCATGTAAAACGTCCTAACTTAGTACGATTACTTTCTGGGTCAAATGCATAATTTGCTTTTCCGGATATTCCATCATTGTTTGTGTCCTTAATGTCTTGGTATTTTAAAATATCTTTTTCGGAAATATTTTCAAGTAGACCAAGACCAATAAGAGCAGAACCAATTCTAGGTGCTACTACGGTTTGAGAATCTAAAGCTCCATAGTTTAAATTGTTAATAACATAAGTTGGTTTACGTAATAAATAGCTCTCTCCATCAGCATAATGACCTATTATCTCTGTATAACGAACATTTGGTATGCCTTCGGCTGGGACATTATGATTACCATTTTGACTAAGTTGACTTCCATACATCGAATCAGGTTCAAATCCATTTTTGTTTAAAAGCATTTGATTGGTTGATGTTTTATGAGAAAATCGTAAAAGTAATGAACGGCTCATCTCATTGTTTTGTGTGAGGGCAAGACCAGCACCGTTTCTAGGATGACAATGTTTACAGGTGTTTGCAGAAAAGAGTGGCCCTAAACCATCTCTTGCTGTTGTGGAAGCAGGTGACTCGACCCATGGAATTGAAAAAAAGCTTTTTCCTAAGATAAATAGATCTTCTTCTGCATTATTTAAATGTTTCATTGGTACAGAAAAGGCATTTCTTGAGTGGTTTGATGTAAAAAATGAATGAGGAGATATCTTCTCTTTTGACTGTGCTTGTTCAGAAGGTTTTTCTGAACAAGCTGTGATTAGAAAGAGGGTTAATAGAGCAAAAGGAAAAGTTTTCATAGAGTTAGATAGAGGTCTCTCCAGAATCTGTAACATCTGATGTTGAAATGCTAATGCCATATTCTGATGCAACACTTACGACAGCATCTCCTAAGTCTCTCATCTCATTTTTAGCGTTAATAATATTTTGTAATTGACCATTGGCTTCAAGGATTTGATAATCAAAATGATAATCTGAAGTTGCCACACTATTGATTGTTGCTACTTTTGCATCAATAGATGCAATTTGAGTATTAAGTGATGTTTGTTGTGTTGTACTTAGATTTGATTTGAAAATTTCAAGTACATTTTTAAATCCTATGTAGTTGAGGTCAATGTCCCTATGGGTATTGTCAGAGAAACACGAATGTTCATCTTCTTCACTTGGTGTTAACGCAGCAACAGCAATTCTTTCATTGGCTAATTCTGATTTAATAAATACCCCAATTCCACTCAAAATTTGTGTTAGGGCAGTGGTTTGTGTTAAGTTGTTGGCTGTTGTTGAGTGTGTTCCTAGTAGTGCGTCTCGGTAAGTGTCACCACCTTTACCCCATGCATTAACCATGCTTGTTAAATCATCAACCAATAGTTCAGCTGTAGCATTTAAATAGCTTTTTCTTCTGTCAGCATTGGCATTGGTTGTGTAGTCGCTAAGAGGTCTTGCTCCAGCTTCTAACGCACCGTTGGTAATGTTGTCAGCAATAAATGAATTATAGTCTTGGTCTTGTCCCCAAAGTAAAAATTCAATGGCATGGTAACCTGTGGCAACATTTGTGTCTCCACCCACTTCATTAAGTACTGCTAGAGAAGCTTTTGTAATGCTCTCTGTACCATCAATAATATTTCCAGAAGTTATTGAACCATCAGCAGCTGTTGTATAGTCAATATAGTTCTCATCTAAAGGCCAGGCATTGAGTTGTCCTTCAGGTGTACCAAATGTTGTACCATAACCACTTTCTGCATCAATAGGCCCCTCTGAAAGTCTAAGTGCTTCAGTAATACCATAGCTTTCCCTTGATTGTAGCCATGCATTTTTAGCAACTTGTAATGTTGCCTCTGTCGGAGCATCTGTAAAAGCTTTTAATGCTGTTTGTAAAGCTTCAGCATCTGTTTTTGCTGTTGTATAGGAGTTTAAAGCATAGTCTGCATAAGCTGTTAAGGCAGTGCTGATGGTTGTTGCTTTTTCAGTAGCTGATAAATCTTTTACTTGTGTAAAGCTAGTGGTAGAGCTTCCATCTGATGCTGAAGAATCTACTTCACACCCTGTTATGGCTAATATGGCTACTAAAGATGTAGCTCCTAATGTTAATTTAATGTTCATTTAAATCCTTTGAAATTATAATCTCATATAATGAGTTAAATAATTATTCCCTATAAATCTTAATTAAAGTTTAAGTTGATAGTTGTTATCACTTTCAATACGGATATTATCCAGCTAATTATTTAATTAAGCTAAAAGGATGTTTATTTTTTTTAAAAAATAAAAAACTTTACTTTTTGGAATAAAATATCTGTGGCTACTTTTAGCAAAATTAACTTAAGAAATGTTTTTTATCGTTTAGTTTTCCAGATTTATTGGAAAGAAAGGCTCTCTACTGTCTATAAAATACACGTGAGGTATTAAAAAGTAAATAGATTAAAAAAGAAAAATTTGAAGCTCATAAATACCTAGCTTCTTTAATCTATTTATTTTTCCTCTCTCCATGCAGTGATGAGAAAAGTATCTAAGTTTGATATTTTTGAAAGATGTTTGTTGTGTGTGATGAGCATCTGTTTATGTATGATTGCTGTCGCAGAGACAATGCTGTCATCAAGAGAAAGCTTATGTTCTTTTTTTATTTCAATGGCTTTGGCTTTAATTTTTTTGTTAATGGGATAGACTGTAAAGTTTGTTATGAGTTTTTGAAAATTTTCACAAGCATGTAGCTCTATTTCGGTGAGTACAGAGATAGCATATCCTTTTTTAGGTAAAAGAAGATTGTGCATTAATGCATAAAGAACAGTATTGGTATCAAGTAAAACTTTTTTTTTCATTTATTACTCCTATATTGAGAGTAACTTATTTTAACATAGTTTTCTGTTGTTTTTTATGAAGTAATTAAGTTAGGTTTTTTCTTTAATGATTAGAGGTGAGTTTATTCATTTGATAAAGGTTTTACTACTTTTTTTGAAGTTGTCCCCCTGAGAATGTCTTCGTCATTACTGTCTAACTTGAGTTTGTCGCAGTGTTTGGTTGTAGAAAATGCAAACACAAGTAAAATAATATCCCACACTTTTATTAAGTATTTCATACCTAACCTTTTGAATTTTAGTTTTGAATTATAGCATATTGTTGACTTTAATGCCAAATAAGCTTACTTAGTTCTTCAAGGTTTCCATAAAGAATATTTCCATTAGGACGAACTAGAACATAACCAATGTGGGGATTGTTCACTAAAAAATGTAAAGCTTCCTCTTCTGGCATAACCCCAATGGCTGTTGCCATGGCATCAATGAGGGTATTATCTTTTTGAGTTATAAGGCTAATCGAGACAAAGTTTTTACCTTGTTTTTTACTTTTAGGATTGATGAGGTGATGATGTTTTTTATTTTTAATATAACGTCGATAGGTACCTGAAGTACTAATGGAAGTGTTAGGCTTTAAAGTTTTTAGTTCTAAAAAAGGTTGCTTGTTAAATGGAGAATCAATATAGATACTCGTAGGGTTAAGTGCCTGAATGTCCCCAGAAAGTGCGATGATACCATGAGAGATATTTTGTTCTCGGTAGTAGTTTGCTACTTTATCAACGCCAAAGCCTTTTCCAATACCTCCTAGATCGAGTGTCTTGTCTTTTTTTATTTTAATCAAGTTATCAATAATTGTAATATTGATATCTGTGTTAGCATTTTTCAAGGCTTCTTGGCTTGGGATTTTTTCATTTCCACCAAAGTCATAGAGCTTCTTTGTTACCGAACCAATAGCAATGTTAAAAAAACCATTACTTTTTATATAAAAGTCTTGACTTTTTTCGATGACTTCGCGTAAATGCTCATCAGCTTTTACTTGTTTGTGTTCATTGAGTTGGTAGAGTAGAGCATTCTTGTCATAAGAAGAGAGTGAGCGTTCTATTTTTTTTAAAAGGTTAAATCCCTTAATAATATATTGGCGTTGCTCTTCTTTGAGGGTTATTTTTGCAAATGTCCCCATGATTATTTGTGTTCGTTGTGTAGTTTTAGCACTAACATAAATGGAAATGATAACTATTATTAAAAATATCTGCTTCATAAAGATAATTCTAGCTAAAATTGTTTAATTCTTATCAGGAGTTTTTTTGAAGAAGTATTTATTGGGTTTGATTATATTGTTAAATATAAATTTAGAAGCAGTAGAAAATGATAGTTCTACAGTTAGTGGATATTTTAGAAGTACTTATCACGTACATGATCTTAAAAATGATAAAACTTATAGAGATGATGGTATTGGTGGAAAGCTTCACTTTAAAACAGCTTCGTATGAAGGGCTTTCACTAGGAGCAAGT
>CACVAZ010000091.1 GCA_902727995.1 uncultured Sulfurovum sp. | reverse complement strand
GATGAGTTTAATATATTTAGGAGATTGGTAAGCTCTAAATATCTTATTGCCAATAAAGATAACTGTTAAATAATTCCAAAATTTTAACAAAGTGTTTAAGCTCTTCATTTTGATCATCAAACTTTTTGATTACATGAATAAAACATTTAATTTCATTAATCTTTTGTTTTATAAGTGAAACTTTTGGTTGGGCGTCTTCTAAAAAAAGCTCAACTTCTTGAAGCGTATGAAATTGATTTAAAAGTAAAAGAAATTCAAATTGCTTCATACTCGCCTCATAAGAAATATCTCCTCCTAGTTTTTTATCTAAAACAATTAAAGGTTTTGTTTTGTTATAGATATCATCAATATTAAACTCCTGTGCTTCTTTTGAATTGGGGAAAAAGATGTTTATCGTTTTAATGGCATAAGCTAAATGTATTGAAAGAGAGTAATTTTTATTTTGAATATAGAGTAGTTGATAATATTGAATACTTATTTTAAGTATTTTAAACAGTTCTTCTTTATTGTTGATATGATTGTAGATTTGGTCTTTTGTAAAAGCAAAAATGGTCATGGTATCTATTTCTAATTTTCTTTGTGTTGTTGTTTGAGGAATACTTTGCAGGAGATAAAATATTTCTTCATAACTTGCACATGAACAGTTGATTAAGGTATAAGCTTCTTGCATTTTTATATCAGCCTTATCTCTATGATGCCTAGAAAGAATAGGAAAAACTTCTTCTTTTAAAAAAAGGTAAAAACCTTTATTATATAAAATAGGAATTACTTTAAGAAAAAAAGTTTGGTTGCCGTGTTCTGATGAAAAAAGACTTTTATGTTCTAGCAGTTTTTCTTCTATAGTGAAAGTTGTTTCTATTTCAAGTTCTTTTAAAAAATCAGATTCTTCTGTACTTAGTTTAGCCTCTCTAGGTTGAATAGATGATAAATCAATGGATGGGGTTTTTATCTCACTCTTATTTTTATCTTTATTTTTATTTTTATTATTTAAAATAAAAGCTGTTATTTTTTTAGGAATAACCTTTCTTTGTTCCACTTCAGAAGCGTTCCATAAGTATGAATCAAAGTCTAAACTTTCTTGAATGGCTTGTCTAATGGTATCTTTTTTTATTTGTTGCGTATGTTCATTTTTCCATTGATACCATGATTTTTTATAGTCACTCCAATCTTCATTTGGAATTAAAATATGAAACAATTCTTTCTGTCCATTCCATTTAAATCCTTCTTCTTCAAGTTGATGAATAATGAAGTTGAGTAATTGCGTATGAGGCATTGCTTGGGTGTTTTCAATACGATAACATAACTCTGAATACTCATCAGATGAAATATTTAACGCTTCTTTGAGATAAGCTAAATATTTTTCATCCTCTTTTTTAATACTATTACTAAGAGATTTTTGAAGTTGATTAGCACTTTCATCACTACATAACTCCTTCAAAATATATTTTATTACTTGTTTTGCAATCATCATAAATCCTTTTGAAAATATTTTTTAATTTCATACTACTTAAATAAAAGTTTAATATAAAAAAATGAATAAAAGTCAAAAGAAGTTAAATTGAATATTTTAAGCTGTTAAAATTTAGATTGACATTTCTTGACTTCTAGCTGTTACAATTTCTTATTCATACATAAAAGGACTAACATGAAAAAATACATTAAATCAATAACTGCTCTAACTTTTCTCTTCACATCATTAGGTCATTCCTTAACAACATTACAAGAAGCAACCTGTGGTTGTGACCATACAATATCTTCTTACACTAACGGTTCCGTTAATGGTGATGCACTTAATTTTCAACCAGGTGATACTGTTTGTTTAGACCCTTCTGTTTCCTATGCAAATATGAGATGGGAAGATATCAATGGTACAAAAGATGATCCTATTATTATTAAAAATTGTGCTGGTCAAGTTTACATTAACGCCCACAATTCTCTTTCAACAAAGGTTGCTTATGGATGGCGATTTTATGAGTCTAAATTTTTTAAGATTCTAGGTAATGGAGACCCTCAATATAAATATGGAATCAAAGTATCAACCCCAGGAGGCTTTTATATTTCCATGGAACGCTTCACAACGAACTTTGAAATTTCAAATGTAGAAGTTGCAGGAATTGCACCTGTTACACCACCTATTGACCCTCATGATAAAAATGAAACCAATGTTTTTGGATTTGCAGGCATTGGGATTAAAACACAACCTCAATGTGATGGTTTAGCTGACAGAGATGTATGGACAATGTATGATGTTAATATTCATGATAACTATATACATGATGTAGGTGGTGAAGGCGTTTATATTGGATATGGTCGTTATGATGGCTTCAACAATGGAAATTGTGATGGCAACTATACTACCCCTCATGCAATCAGAGGATTACAAGTTCATAGTAACAGAGTTGAAGATGTAGGATATGATGGAATCCAAATAAAAAATTCTGACACGAATGTTGCAATTTATAATAATATTATTAAGGGTTATGGTTTAAGAGAAAATGGTCAACATGATGAAGGGTTATTGGTAGGAGATGGAACAGAAGCTCTTATTTATAACAACTGGATTGAGAATGGTTCAAGTATAAAAAAAGGTCATGGGGTTCAACTTAATGGTTTTGGAAATACACATATGTTTAACAATGTTGTTGTCAATTTAGGAATAGATGAAAATAGAACAGGACGTACAGCACCATTTAATAAGAAAAGTAGTCTCTATATTAACAATAACAGTCCATCATTTTCAAACGATAAAAATGATACATTTAGAATTTATAACAATACTTTCATAGGTGCTCAAGATCATTCATTTGAAGCGTATACACCCCAAGATATCGAATTAAAAAATAACATATTTACAGGATATATGGCACAACCAAGTATCTCTTCTACTACTTCAGTACTTGATGTTTCAAATATATATGAACAAAATATGTCTTTAGTAGGTTTTGTTGATTTAGCAAATAAAGATTTTCGTTTACAGCATAATTCAATGGCTGTAGGTACAGGTGTAGACACCCAATTAGCATTTGATTATAATCGTTCAAGTAGACGCAATAATCTCTTTGATGTGGGTGCTTATGGACATGCTGGAACTCCTGCAAGTGATATTCCAACCTTAAAAATTGTTACCCCTTCGACACACGAACCTATTAGAAAAAAAGCTGTTTTTGTAGAAGTTGAACTTGTTAATCCTCTAAATATTATTAATAAAGTTCAAAAAGTTCAATATGTTTTAAACGGTAAAGTTATTGGGACAGATGATCTTCCAAAAGTAACAGAGCATTGGATAGGTGGACAAAAACTAAAGCCTGGAAATAATGAATTTTATGCCATAGGAATACATGATAATGGACAAATTACAAGATCGCCTAGTATTAATATTAGAGTTTATTTATAAGCTTTATTATTCAGAAAAGGCTAACATCACAACTATTACAAACACTTAATCTTATGGTTAAAGTGTTTGTTTGCAATTTACCCTTTAATCTAAACAAACCAAATCTATTTCTAGACTATCACAAACTTCCAATAAAAAGGCAAAAGAGAATGTCCCTCTATTGATTTTACTTCTTAAAGAATTGTCATTATAATCATAACCTTTCTCTTGCATCTTTTCAGATAATTTAACATAACTAATCTTTCTATTTTTCAAAGCTAATTTTATAATTTTTTTTGCTTTATCTTCCATGATTTCACTTTATATTTAAATGTCTAAATTATAACATAGCCTAGAACAAACTTGACAAAACGCTGCATATATGATACAATATTCCTATATTCATTACAATAAAATATAATTTGATAGAAAAGAAGGAATAAAACAATGGATAAAAATAGATTACAAATAAGCATAGAGGCATTGTCTTTAAATGAGCTAATTAATGGTAATTGGTGGTTTTTTTATTATGATTTAGAAAGTGACAATAGTTATGCTGTACAGTATATTTCTAACAATAATTATTTACTTTTTGATATTGATGAAACAGTAAAAAAAACAATCATAGCAACCAATAAAAATGAGTTAATAAAAGAAATTTTTTCTTATTTTGATGAGCATAATATTAAATTATGTGATTTTTTTCAAGAAAAATAGGAATTGATTATGTATAAAATTTTTTCAACATTTACAGGAGCAGGAGGTTTAGATATTGGGTTTCATGGTGACTTCAAATTTTTAGGTAAACACTATCCTAAACTCCATTTCACCACAAGCAAAGCCCTAGAGATAAACCCTCACGCGTGTGAAACACTCAAACATGATAATAAATATTTCAAAGATACCGATGTCTTAAATGAAGACATTACCAAAGTCAATCCAAATGATTTTAAAGATGAAAATTATGATGTGCTTTTAGGAGGATTTCCTTGTGTCACATTTTCTATCGTAGGCAAACAAATTGGCTTACAAGATGATATAAACGGTAAACTTTATGAAAATTTTGTAAATTTTGTAGAAGTCTTAAGACCCAAAGTATTTTTAGCAGAAAATGTCAAAGGTATTTTATCAGCCAACAAAGGTGAAGCGATTAAAATCATTACCAAAAGATTTGAAGATACAGGCTACACTCTACAAGTCCATTTAGTCAATTTTGCAGACTATGGCGTACCACAACTTCGCCAAAGAGTATTATTTATTGGAGTGAGAGATGATATAAAAGAAGAGTTTATCCTACCAACTCCTACACATAAAGAGAAACACATCACAAGCCAAGAAGCCTTTGTAAATCTCAATACAAAATGTGTAAATCATAACTTCATCAAACAACTACCCACCACCACAGCCAAACTCCAAGCCATTCCAGAGGGAGGAAACTTCAAAGACTTACCCCCTGAATTAGCAGTCAAAGGACGAATGTCAAATATCTATAGAAAACTAGACAGAAACAAACCTGCCTACACCGTCTTAGCAAGTGGAGGAGGAGGCACATGGACTTATCACTATGAAGAACCACGAGCCTTAAGCAACAGAGAAAGAGCAAGACTACAAGCTTTTCCCGATGACCTCATCTTCAAAGGAAGCAACACAGAAGTAAGAAGACAAATAGGAAACGCCGTCCCTGCTGTCGGAGTTTACCCGTTTGCTAGGGAGATTGAGAGGGTTTTGAAAGGTGCTTAAATTTTAGAATAGTCCAAAAACTTACCAAACTTATCTCTCATATATTTATCAAACTTATCTTTGTCTTGCACAAGTTGATAAATATCTT
>CACVAZ010000090.1 GCA_902727995.1 uncultured Sulfurovum sp. | reverse complement strand
GGAAATGACTGACCAATAATACCAATCTTAGTTCCACCAATCTCTTTAATACTAGTTGGAGGGAAAATAAGTTCTTCAAAATCATCTGAAAAAGGGTCGTTGTCTATAACATTTTGAGAAATAAACTCACCTTTAAATTGCTCAATCAACTCAGCCACACGCTCTTTACCATAGGTAAATTCCCAATGTCCAACCATAACATCAACACCCAAATAGTTTTGTGCATCAACAATGGCTTCACCTTTTGTGTGAAGTGCAACAGCTGTACCCTGCCATGTATCACCAGAGTCTAGTAAAAGAACATTTTCTTTTCCACGCTCTTTTCTAATGTGATTAACTAAGGTTTTAATGTGTGAAATTCCACCCATTTTACCAAATTTTTTGGCTAAAAGAGCAAAGTTATTATGTGTGTCAAAGTACTGATCTATAGAATCTTTTTGAGTTCCATAATACTCTTGAAATGCATCACCACAGATAAAACCTGGTGTCCCAACCAAATTCTTTGCAGAGATAAGTGTAGAAGGTTCTCTCCAATAGAGTGGTTTAATGTGTGCATGCATATCACAGATATGAAGAATTGTCGCTTTCCCTTTAGCTTCAAACTCCATAATATCTGAAAATGATAATTTTTTAATTTTCTCTTTTGCTTCAACTCCTGCAAATAGGTTTGTACCTGTAGCACTTAGTAATCCTAATGCACCTGCAAATTGTAAAAAGTCTCTTCTACTAATATCCATATTTTTTTCCTCTTTTGATGTCGTTATGACTTATCTTTTAAGACCTGGAATCTCAACTTTATGTTTGTTATTTTTAGCCAAATTTGTAATGTACACTTCTAAGGCAACCATCTCTTTTGAACCAAGAGGTAATGGTGCTTGTCCAGCATCTCTCATACAAGTACGTGAACGCTCTTGTAAAGTCACTAAAGTAGAAAGAGTCATACGATAAGCTGGCCATGTACCACCTGTGTTTTGTGCCCCCATTTCTGGTAATATTTGTGTTCTAAGAATGGTTCCTGGTAATGAATGACAAGAGTTACAAGACAAACCTCTATACCCTCTAACTTCACTATAAAGCTTTTCACCTAAGGCAAAAGATATTTCCATTTCTTTGTTGGCTTTTACATCAATATTAATGGCTACTTCATTAGCTAATGATTTTACGTAAGCTAAAAGACTAGACATCACTTCAGAACTTAAGTCATATTTTTTTTGCCCTTGTGCTACCTGTAACGCTTGTAATACTTGGTCTAGACCAACCACATTTCCCATTTTTTTTACATATCTAGGAAAACCAGCAATATACTCTGCTAATTTTTTTTCATCAACTTCTAAAAAATTAGCCAGTGCAGCTTCATCTCCAAGTTCTTCAAAAATCTCCATTCCTTCTTCGACATTCATGTCTGCTGGATTATTCTCTTTAAGTTCTTCATACATCGCTTTGTCAGCTTCAGACATAGAGAACTGCTCCCCTGCAAGTAGTAAAGCTGTACTAAGAGAAAAACTCAATAGTACTTTTTTTAATAAAAGGCTATTCATCTTTATGCCTTACGCGTTTTCAGTCTTAGCTTTTTTGGGCTTAACTTTTTTACTCTTCGTATTCTTTTCACCAAGATTATCAGTATAATCTACAGTGATTTTACCTGCTTTTTCAACTTTATATTGAACAGAGAAAAATGGATCAGCAGAGATTGATTCCCATACTTTCATTTTTGTAAATGGCTCACCCTCAAATGAAAATGTAATGTCTTCAATGTAATGAGCTGATTTAACTTCTCCTGTCTCTTTGTCTTTAGCCATCCCTGTTTCCATTGGATGTTGTACCATAAAACTTACTTTTACAATATCTCCCACTACATACTTTTTGGGTTTAATTTTTACAATTGCTCTTCTTTTTTCTGCCATTTCTTGTCCTTTAATATATTATTTATTTTTTATGTTCGATAAAATCGAATCTACAGCGTATTGAATTTAAATAAAAATTATAAAAAATTAACCACATCCACCAATGGTTACTTTAACACTTTTAGCAACTTTCATGAATGTTCCATCACTTAAGCCAACAACAGCCACAATGTCTTGACTCTCTGCGAGTTTAACCCTTGATGCAAATTTTGCTTCTGCATTTTTTACGGTTAACATCACATCCACACATCTTGAATTAGCATTCTTAGTATTTAAAATATGAATTGATTTAACATAATCTTCTTGCGTCATTGGACTCTCTACCGATACTTTAACTGGAACTACTGCCCCATTTTCTGCAATCTCAGGTACGGTTAATTTAACTTTTTTAGCATCTTTAAGTTCAGCCTCTCCAATAATGGCCTTCAATGCCTCTTCATAAGGTAAATCATTGGTTCCTTTTACTGTTGGAATATTACTTACTTTTCTTGTTGTATTTCCTTCTATTGTGCTTACTGTTTTTTTACTTGCATTTAAATCTGCAAATACCATACTTGGTACAGCTACGGTAGCAGATACAGCCATAATATTTTTTATAAATTTTCTTCTTTCCATTTTTTTTCCTTAGATTTTTTATATCTTACGTTTTTATATCTTAATTATTTCGTAGGTTTTTCTTTTTTTAATTCTAGCACATAAGCCGTAATATCACAAATTTCACTCTCATTAAAAAGTTTAGAAGTCAGATTAACAGTCATTGATGTATTGTGCATGTCAACTCTTGGGTCGGCAATTTTTTGATACACAAATTGTGCGTCTCTTACTTTTGTGTCAATAAAATTTGCTTTATAATTACTAAGAGGAGGACCCACTGTTCCACCCCCTATTGCATTTTCAATATTATGACAGGCAACACAATTTCCATAAGGTTTGACTTCATCCTCTTTTGGAGCTTTCATTCCTTTTGGTAAATTTTCTTTATTATCATTTTTACTATTTAAGGCATGAAACATATATTTGCCTCGTGCAATACGCTCTAAATCATCAAGTTTACAATCTTTGGGAATTATAAATTTTGTAGGACTGGGGATTAAATCATCTTTCACTATTTTACTAGCATCAGGCATATCATAGGCTTTATTCATGTCTACTGCGTAAACAGACATCACAGCCAACAATGTAAAAGAGATAAAAGCAAATGGTCTAATACTTTTGTTCATCTAAACTCCTTAGGTCTTTTTTCGAGTTGTATCATAACGTAGTAGTGTAAAAATAGTGTAAAAATAGTGTAAAAATATTGTAAAATATGATTTTTTTGATTGAAAAAAATTATTTTTTTTCATATTAATATATAATATTTTATTATTTTATGACTTTTAATAAGTTTTATTTAATTTTTATAAATAAAGTTATTTAAAAGTTTTACTAGGAAAAGTATAAGTAAAAATAGTCCCTACCCCTAGTTCTGATTTTACGTCCAAATGAATACCCTCTTCATCAATAATCTCTTTTACAATATTAAGTCCAATTCCAAAACCACCTTTGGTTTGATTTTCTCTATAATACCGTGAAAAAATGCGTTCTACAAATTCAATACCAAGACCTTCATCTTCTACAGAGAAGACTATATTTTCATTCTTCATATGAACTTTTATTTTCACCTGAGTATCATCATAAGAATATTTAATGGCATTAGAAATTGTATTGTCAACAATACGTTGAAGTTTTGTCTTAGAAAACCTATACATTAATTTTGGGCTAATGTCCATTTTTATCTCAATTTGTTTTAACGTTGCTATTCCTTTAAAATAATCTATTCTATTTTTTATAAATTCTGAAATATTAATCTCTTTTATTTCATGCTCAATCCTACCTTTTTTGACCAAATAGTCCATGTCATCATAAATGGTTGCTAAAGTTTTAGAAGCTGACTTCATACGTTGTAAGTATTTATTATCCCCATACTTATTGGTAAACAAATCAGCATTAATATTTATGATACTCAAAGGTGTATTAATCTCATGCATTGAATCTTTAATGAAATTGTCCAACTTATGATTAATCTCTTCAAAAGGGCGAGAAAAATTTTTAAACAAACGAAAAGACAAAACAAATAAAATTATCAAAATCAATAACATTGTAAAAAGTGCTAAAAAATAAATATCATTGGCTCGATGAGAAGTAGAAACTAACAAATATTTTGCTTGAAAATATGTTGCTTCAGGTAAAGGATAGATCATATAATAATTATTCTCTTCAATATAAAAGCCTGTAGCATAAAAAGAAGGCTTAAATTTTAAGGTTGAAAAAAGCGTCCGATAATCCTCAGAATACAAAGCTGTGTCAAATTCTTTATAACGTGGGAAAGTATAAACTTTATCTTTATTATTATATTTATCCATGGAAATCATCACTCTATAGACTTGTGTTTCTAATGAAAATTTAACTTTTGCCTTATCAATCTGCAATAACATGGATAAGTAAAAAAAAAGAGGTACAATAAGTATGACAGCTAAAATCAAGGTGTATTTTATTGCATAATTCCGTGCAAAACTTTCAGAATCAAAGGTCAATTCTATACCCCAGTCCACGAACATTTTTGATGAAATCATTATCAAGTTTTTTTCGTAAACTTCCAACTTGTACACGAATATTAGTCGGATTAATCCATTCACCCCAAACTTCTGTCCAAAACATATCATAAGTAACCACAAAACCTCTATTTTTAATGAGTAACTCTAAAAGTCTTGTCTCCGTTTTACTCAATAAAATCACTTTTTCCTTTAAGGTAAGTTGCATTTTTTTGGTGTCATACACATAATCAAAACTCAATTGAATAATATTTTCAGAAGAAGCGAAACAGTAAGTTTTAATCACTTGTTCAACTCGTAATTTTAACTCTGCTAAATCAAAAGGTTTACGAATATAATCACAACAACCCGAAGAGTAGCCCTGTGTTAAATCCTCAATATTGTTTAAAGAGGTAATAAAAATGGCAGGAACAACAATATTTTCTTTTCGTAATACTGCCAAAAGTTCAAAACCATTGAGTTTTCCATAAACATTAACATCCAGTAAAAATAAGTCATAATGCTTTTCATAAATGGAATCCAGTGCTTTTTCAGAGTTGCTAAAAATTGTTACTTCATAGCCAAAGTCACTTAAATACTCTTGCATTGAGTCAGCCAATATCTTTTCATCTTCTAAAATAAGTATTCTCATCTAATAACTCCTCTTTTTTCTTCTCTATGTGCATTCTCTAAAATAATATCTATCAACTCATCTTTACTATAATTTTGCAACAGTCCTTTTGCCGATTCTTTAAGAAATATTTTGTCCTTTTTATAGAGTTTAGGAAAAAGTTCAAGTAGTTCTTTGTCTTGAATGGTACGATAAGATCCAGCTAAATTATTTAAATGTTTAATATACTTATCAATGTCCTTATCTGAAAAGCGTGTGATGATTGAAGTATCTTGATAAGAGTTTTTATAAGCAATGAAAATTTCTTTTCGTAAAATCATTAAATATTTTCCAATAACAACTTCTTCTGAATTCAACATCTCTTTAAGTATAAAAAACCTTCCTTCCTCTTCATAATGACCTAATCTTTCTAAAACTTTCCATGAAAAAGACTCAGATTTTTGTTTTAACCTACGATCATAGTTTTCATTGGCAATCACATACCCTTTTAAATAGGGAAAGTCTTTCATAAGTGAGTCAGCAATAATATATTTTTTATCCATCAAGACAAAGAGTTCAATACCCTGTGTTCTTAATTTTTCAACAAATCCATCTATAAATTGTATCACTTCTAAATAACCAATAACCTGTTCATCCCTTTTCATAGGAATAGTCGCTTTAAAAGTCAAACGACGACCTGTCTCAATAGCAACTTTTGATTTTTGATTTTTTTTTAATTCGACAAGGTCTTTCCTGAACCCTTTAAGCTCTTTTCCTTCATCATCATTTTTCCAATTTTGTGCAAATATTTCTAAGTTATTGCTTATTAATTGAAGACGAAGTTTTTTGATTCCTGTGTCTGTGGAAAATTTATTGGAAATATCATAAAGAAGCTGATAAGCCTCCTCTTGATTTTCTTTTAAAAGTGCCTCTTTTAAAGAATCTCTTTCAGAAAGGGCTAAAGAGAATCTAAGTAAATCATCTTTCTGATAATTACATTCCTCTTCAAAATTAGCAACTGTAAAACGTCTTAACTCTTGAAGTTTATCTTTATTACTCTCCTGACTAAAAAACCAAATCAAGCCTAGAAGCAGGAGTAATATTATAAAGCTAATAATAAAATAAAATTTAAAGACAGGTTTCATAATTTCATTGTAGTGTAACATTCATTAACAAAAGATTAATGTTTTTAGTTTAAAAATATTAAATTATATCTCTTTTCCATCATAATAAAATTCATTAAGCCCTTCTAAAAAAGCATCCAAAAGTTCATCCGAACAAACTTTAAAGTTTTTAGCCCCCTCTTTTCTAAACAGTGAGCCTATTTGACGTTTGGTTATGGTCACTTCTCCAAGAGCAAACAAGATGATTAACTCAGGTTCTTTTAACTCCATAGCGACACGAACTTTTTTCAAGATAAGATTATTAGTTAATTCTACAACATCATCTTCATTGGCTACTTTATCACTTGGACCTCTTTTTAATAAAACTAAACCATCTAAAAATATACCCAGTTCTTCAAAACTAGCTTCTTCAAAATTTTTGTCTTGTCTACGTGTCATGATATTAGCTAGTCTAGCTTTTGTCATCTCATAATCAACTAATTTATACGCTTCTATAATCTGCTCATCTTCTAAAGAAAGTGCTGTTTTCAATTTAAATAATATGTCATTTGTTTGCATCGTCTAAAAATACTCTTTCATAATATAAGGAAAGAGTTTAATTGTATGCTCTGCTTTGTCAATTTTTTCTTGAAAAATCTCTGCTGAATGAGGGAAGTTTTCGCTTATCTCTTCATAAATAGCAATCTTTTCTTGCATATGCGTTTCTAAAGCATCTAAGACCAATTGCATACGTTCTTGACTCACTGCAAACTTCATAAGTAGTTCAAACATACGTTTTCTTGGGTGAATGGACATTGAATCACCAGCCACGGCTGCAATGTCTTTAATGTCCCAACGCGAAAGGTAAATTCCTGAAACATGAGGGGCAACTATTTTGGCATAAAGTGCTTCTGTATACGAAGGATAATCACGTAACTCTACCCCCTCTTCATCCGTTGGACATGAACCATCTGCACAATACTCATCGGTATTATTACTCATAGCATCAAATTCGGCTCTTAGACCTTCTAAATCTTCAAAATCTTTCATTTTATCTCCTCTATATCATGGTTGGAATCAAATCCATGTCTATCTTAGCGTTGTACCAGCGATTACTCAACAGCATCATCTTCATTGCAAGACGTATTCGTTCATCCATAAAATCTTCATTTTCAATATATTCATCAATGTCATCATCAAGACAATAACCAATAATTTTTTCATCAATCACTTCAATAAAATCCACAAACTTTTTTGCTTTGGCACAGTCATTAAGATCATCGCAAAAATGCAGAACATTTTCACAAAACTCATGCTCCAGAATCATCTTTTTAACTTTAGACTCTGCTAGATTATTCATAATGTATTCAAAATGCTCTTCTTTAATGTTCAATGCAATCGCTGTAGCATTAATACCATTTTCTTTCATACATCCATTAAAGTAACGTCGACAGTTTCCAGTTTGGGCATTGTAACCCAAAATGGTACACAATTCCGTGTCAGGCTTAATTTCTTCTGGTTTCATGACTTATTCCTCGCTCTTGCTAAAGCATGTAACTCCATTGCCTCTTCCTCTTCAATTTTACAACGGAAACACTCTTTGATTCCACCCGTATAAGTAAAGTAATTTCCACACTCATTACAACGCTGTATGTCAAAGGTAGCCAAAGTTCTTTGCGTTGGTTCAAAAAACTCTTTTATTTCAAATCCTGGTTGTAATTGAATCGCATTTGGTTCACAAACATCATGACATAAATGACACTTTACGCAAAGCATCGCATCAAAGTTAATAAGTGAAAATTTTTGGTTTGAACTCAATGCACCTGTTGGACAAATACGATAACAAATTTGACAGTTAGTACAAGAATCATCCACAAACTTTTGAGAAGTAAAGTTAATCTCTTCCGTTGGAATAATCTCATAATGCTCTTGCTTCTCAACCCGTTTTAAAACTGAAAAAAGTAACTTTCTCTTGTCAGGAATGGTTTTATTTTTTATCTTAGAGATATCTGTTAAATCAATTCCAAATTCTTTAAGTTCATCAGCATCCATCGCTTCATCAAAAGCTTGTTTCCCTTTGACTGCACCTTTAAGGGTAAAAAGTGAACGCCTACTCTCTCTTGTAAGCTCTTGTTCTTTTTTAACCAATTGAATAGGTGATGATTTAGTCAAAATTTCTTTCTCAGAAAAAGAAGACAAGATAAAGTTTGCCTCTTCAATGTTGGCTTTAAGTTGTTCTTGCAATTTGTCAGAATCTCCACCACAGGCACAAGCATCTGCATCCATAACAACCGGTTCCTCAGAAGCAATCGCCATGGAAATTAAATGTTCAACAGATAAAACAGACAGACAACAATAGAGGTCTTTTTGACACACTAATTCATTACTCTCTTCCTCTAAAAACTTAAAGAAAAACTCAATACTAGAAAAACCTGAAAGTGAAAATGCTTCGGTAGGGCAAGTACCCACACAACCTCCACAAGTAATACAAGCTGAAGGCGTAAATGCAGGAATATTATCAATAATCTCAATGGTAGAAACAGGACAAACATCAACACATTTTGTACACTCTGAAAATTTAGAGGTAGCTCGGACACAGGAGGCAACATCAAATTGTAAATTCATAAATCCTACTTCGCTTCTAATTGCTCATTAATGTATTCATAATCACTCAACATAAATTCCAAAGTCAACTCTGCACCATCATGGTAGAGTGGTGTTCGAGACTCTTTTTTCATGTTAATCAAATACAATGGAGACCAATTAAGCAAATGGTCTTTTAAGAAACCTTTTTGAATCAGTAAAAACTCTTGAACTGCCTCTTGATCATCAGCAATAAAAGCTTTTTTCATGGCATCACAAAGTACATACATAAACTCTAACTCAACCCCAATATGATCAGGACTAACTACTCTAGCCTCTTGAAGTTCTACTTTAAAATCTAAAATATCATAAATTTCTAAAATAGGGTTCTCTCCCCCCGACTCAATCATTTGATCATCACGGGTATAAAAACTTTCATAAGGAACAAGATGAAGTAATGAAAGGTTAGTAAAGTCAACATCCAAATAACGTTCTTTTAAAATATTATTAGAAAATTCTTTTCTTTTTCCCCAATTTTTATAATTAGGAAACAAATCTAATATCTCTTTATTTGTCTCAATAGACTTCATAAATTCTGCGTCTACTTCAGTAATCATCAATCGTGAAACCAATGCATAAAGTGAAATACGGTTTTCTATATCTTCTAGTGTTACAGTCATTTTTACCTCTTAATTTTTAAGCATAATTTTAATAAATTACCCCAAAATATTTATATAGAATAATAGCACTTTCCGAATAAATTTAGCTAAAAAGAGTTATTCATTCTGGCAAATACACTATAGTGTAGATATTTTTAAGTTATTTAGAAAAAGCTATCTTACATATACTATGAAACTAGAGACTTTAATAAGAGACAAAAGGCTTAGCCATGATAAGTGAAATACTCAAAGACAGTAACTAAAAACTAACACAATTTATTACCATGAAGTTTCACATAATAACTATTATTCTAGGTTTGAACTTAAATCATTCCAAACATCTTCCAATGTATCAATTAATTCCAATGATATAAAGTCAATAAATGGAATAATATCACCCTTATCTGCTTGTTGTAGCGAAGCCAAATATTTTCTTTTCTTTTCAGTTTTAACTACAGCTGGGAAAAAACCTTTATTCATCAAAATAAGATTCATTAAAATCCTAGCTCCTCTTCCGTTACCATCATCAAATGCATGAATACGTACTAAATTATAATGAACAATCGCAGCCATAAAAATAGGATGTAAAGTTTCTTTACTGTGTCCTATCCACTCTACTAGCTCTTGCATCTGAGATGGAACATGAATAGGCTCTACATAACGATGAATCTCTCCACTTGGTAATAAAACATGATTGGGCTGTTTTTTGTATTCTCCTGCTGTTGCTTTTTTTCTCATTGGGTTTCCTTCAAAATCTTGTGCATTGGTGTAGGTAATTCCAGAGAGTATCAAAGCATTTAACTCTTTTATAAGCCCCTCAGAAATGCTTCTTTGACTAGAGACAATTTCATAAAGATAATCAATGGCTTCAATATGATTTTTTGCATCCAAAAAATCTTTAAATGGCTTCCCCTCAACAGTTAAACCCTCTGTCAAGAAAAAGTGTGTGTCTCCCCTACTTAAAGTACTGCCTTCAATACTGTTTGAGTTGTATGTCCAATCTACTTTTAACTTTTGTAAAATTGTCGCCCACAAATTACTGTCTTGTTTTTTTTGCTTATCAATCTTTTCTTTTAAATCGTCTGCTTTTTGGAAAAGTGTTTCTAAATCTGTTGTTGGAAACTGAGTATAATAATTAATATTTTGCAAAACTTTACCATTGACCTTTAATTTTTTAAAATTATTATAGCACAATTAAGCCTTTTGGCGAAACCCACAATTTTTTATTAATTACGCTAAAATACCTCTCATGAACAAAAATAAATCTCCTTTTAAAAATCAAGAAAAACGTCTTTATTATCAATATTTAGGTTTTATGAATTCTGTGAATCTTTTTAGTCAAAATATTATTGGCATCAAACATTTTAGTTTTGAAAAAGAACCCATTAGCTATGAAGAATTTCAATCATTTCAATCATTTTCTATAGAGGTACAACTTCCTTTAGGTAAAAGGGTTGAACGTTTTTTTGAATTTTACATTGAACAACACAATAACTATAAAATGGTCAAAAAAAACATACAAATCAATCATAACAAAGTAACCATCGGAGAATTTGATTTTTTCATAGAGGAGCAAAGTACTCAACAAATTATTCATTTAGAATTGGTCTATAAATTTTATATTTACAAAGAACATGAAGATGAGATAAAACGTTACCATGGACCAAATAGACATGACAATCTTGAAGATAAACTCCATAAACTAAAAACAAGACAGTTTCCTCTTCTCTATAACCCTCATGCAAAAAAAGCTCTAGAAGAAATAAAGCGTTCAAAAGTCACCCAACGTTTATGCTTTTTAGGCAATGTATTTTTAGAAAAAAAAACCAATACTAATTTTGAAGTCATTAATAAAAAAGCCATAACTGGTACTTACTTAACATTTAACAGCTTTTTAAATGAAGAGACTTATCAAAATAAACACTACTTTATCCCTCAAAAAGAAGATTGGCTTATAGACGAAAAATATGCTGATTTTTGGTATGACTATGAAAAAACGATTCAAAAAATAGAAAAATACTTTGAAAGAAATATCTCTTTATTAATTTGGATAAAAAATAATGATGGTTTTGAAAGAGTATTTATTTTAGCAAGTAAGTAAAGGGAGAGAAGTAATTCATGAAAATTCAAGAACTACTTCCTTAAAAAATTATACCTTAGGATTTGGTCCATAGACGTTGTCTTCTTTACTGTCAATAACAAAAAATGCAATTAATACCAAAGAAATAAGAGGAATAAGTGAAAGTAACATCCACCAACCACTTTTATTAATGTCATGAAGTCTTCTAATACCTACAGCAATTGAGGGCACTAAAAGTCCTAGTGCCACAACAAGTGTTAAAATTGGAAATCCAGTTAAACCCACAATTAAACCATCAATAATGGCTGCCACAACATAAGCGATAATAAAAAATAGTGTAAAGTACCAATACTCTGAACGAGTGGCTCTTCCACTAAACTGTGCATACTTGTTTTGAATTACATCTAAAAAATAGTTCATTTTTATTCCTTATTTAAATTAAAGATAATAGTATACTATTTTAAGACTTGAATTGATAGGATATTTTTTAATTTAATTTAATTTTTTAATAAAATTTTAATATTAATGAAGTTTTTTGTTACGACATTTAATGTCGTAACAAATTATGCTTTAATCAGTAATTTTAACTGAATAAGCCTTATGAGAAAGAGGCACAGCTGGTCTCTTAATGTGTTTTGGTCTTCTTAAGGTATCAGACGAGTTAAGAGGACGTGTTAACTTGTCTCTCCACGCTTGATAAACTTTCATGTTATTTTCATAGTTAACATAAATATCACCAATCTGGTCACCTTTATGTGCTTTTTCAAGCGTTACTTTTTGATGCCATGCATGATTACCTGCAATTGGATCTGGATGTGTAGGAGCTACAGCATTTTGCCATGAACCACTTAGACCATCCCACCAAATATTGTCAAGGTCTTTGTTGTACTCTTTAAACTGCCATGTATCTTTTCTCTCATACATAGCATCTTTAATACCAGAAACTGGTTTAAGTGTACCAATCTTACCATCCATCGTAAGATCGTAAAGTGGTGCACCCACACCCATTACACCCAATGCATGTTCAAACCCTGGAATGTCTACAGCATTTTTAAGCTTCCATCTACCAGCATGGTGAGAGTTCGCTAAAACACCTGGCATGGTACCTTCAGTTGGAACAACCATTGCTACAAAGTAACCAGACTCAAGTCCTGAAACTGTATCAGTAATGGTAACTCTAACAGCTTCACCTTGTACTAACTTCATTCTTTTTGCATCATCTGGATTAATCCAAACAGGATTATGGTTTTGAGAAATTTCCATAAGGTGTTTTGAGTTTACTGAACGGGTATGAATATTATAAGACAATCTAAATACAGTGTTCAATGCAAACTCATTTTTCTTAATATCCATGTGGTCATGATGAATATGACTTACAACATGTACCATTTTCTCACGACCCTCTTTTGTTGTTGGGTAAATTGGTATAGCATACTCAGGCCATTTCCATTCAGCAAACCACTCAGAGAAAAACTCTGCTTTTCTACTTAATGAATGGAACCCTTGTAACTCTTCACCCTCTACTTCAACACCAATAGCATGTTTTTCACCATGATGACCGTCTACCATTAAGGCACCATACTCATCTTTAGTTACCTCTTCAGCTTTGTACTCATGTCCATGAACATGATAAACATCACCAACTTTTTTAACAGCTCTCTCTTGAGGTCTGTAAATGTTATCTTCTTCAAGCCATGTTCCCATGTCTCTCATCATCTCATAATTAGGATACTTCGCTTTAGGATAATGCTTTTTAGCAATAGACTTCAAGTTTGGCAAGTTATCAAACGCAGCTTGATACCACTCTGGAATGGTTACAGCTCTTGTTGGATCTTCTTTTGAAGCCCAGTGATCACGAACACCAAGTTTTCCATCTGGATCAACATAATCAACCATGATGTTTGCCCAAAATTCTACTTCTTCCCAAATTTCACCAAGACCAGCAGCCATATGTGCTTCAAGTGTTGCTCTTTCTGGACGTTTAGCTTTCCAACCAAGTTTTTCAAGCGCTACTCTCAATGCTGGTTGTCTAAACGATAACCATCTTGAAGGTTGTGTTGCTTCTGAATGTTGATCATGACGCTCACCAGCAAGACCTGTTGGTAAAATGTAATCACAATACCAGTTCGTCTCAGACCAAGTTGGAGAAAGGTTAAGACTTAGCTCAATTTTTGTCTCATCTTTAAGTGCTTCAATCCATCTAAATCCATCTGGATTAATCCAAACAGGATTATACATTCTTGGAACGTAAACACCAATTTTTTCAGGAATATTAAGCCCTTTAGCTTTCCATTTTGTATGCCATTCTTTATCCATAAGTAAGTGAGGTAAAATATGACTCATTTCATAAGAACTCAATGGATACTCTGGTGGCCAAGCCAATTCATTCCATACATCAACTTTTCCAGGTTTTTCACCTGAAACCGTTGCTTTATGTCCTTTACCGTTAACTGAAATAACATGCCAGTGGTGCATTCCTACTCCACCTTTGTCTCCAGCCATTGCTCCACGAAGGGCAAATGGTAAGAATGCTGAACGTGCAATCATCCAACCACCACGGTTCGCAATTGGTCCTGCTCTCCAAATGTACGTTGCTACTCTTGTACCAGCATCAATAAACATGTCAAATAATTTTTCAACAATTCTAGCTTCAATTCTACACTCTTTAGTAACAAAGTCAAGTGTATATTTAGAGTACATTTTAGAAATCATATCAATGAAGTCTTCATAAGAATCACCTTTTGGTAATTCATCAATGTAGCCTTTTTCAACCAATAAATCCAACTGTTTAGGGTTAGCCATCAGTCTATCCCAGTTCATCCAGTTTTTAACCCATGCATGGTTCACTAAATCTTTACCGTTAATTCCTTTTTCATTAAGAATTCTATTTGCAAGGTACAGGTACAGGGCTGTCTCTGTTCCTGGCCAACATGGAACCCAAAGGTCAGCCATACCAGCAGAGTTAGACATACGAGGATCCATAACAACCAGTTTAGCCCCTCTTTTTCTTGCATCAGCAATACGTCCTGCAGCTTGCTGGAAGTAGTGACCAGCATCAGCAGCATGAGAAGACTGCAGAAAAATTAAATCAGCATTCGACCAATCTGGTGAGTTTCTATCATCATTAAACCACTGAATCGTTCCTTGTCTAGCACCTGCTGAACAGATATTTGTGTGAGAGTTATAACCATCACAACCCATAGAATGAGGAACACGGTGACCAAATCCATTTTCATTTGGACGACCAACTTGGTGCATGAAAAGTTTCTTAGACATTTCATCCCCTTTTTCAAGGATGTTATGAATCTTTCCACCAATCTCTTTCATGGCATCATCCCATGAAGTTCTTATCCACTTACCCTCACCTCTTTTAGAACCTGGAGCTCTTTTTAAAGGGAAAGGGATTCTATCTGGGTCATACATTTGTGATTGTGTCGCATAACCCTTAGCACAGTTACGTCCACGTGAACCAGCATGTAAAGGGTTACCCATGTACTTAATAACTCGTAAATCTTTTGCATCACCAGATTTTTTAAAGTCTCCAATGTTTACCCATGCTGTTAAACCACAAGAAGCTTCACAGTTTGAACATGATGTTGGTACCAACATATATTCAGTTGCTTTAATTCCATCAGGGTTTTCTTCAGACTTTACACCTTTTCTTTCAATTCCACCACGTTTCCAGTCATCACCATCTAACTCAGTAAAAGAGTCCCACTCAGCATGAGGAGGATAGTGTGCTGGAGTACCATTAACCATTGGTACTTTCGAGAATTGATCATTGGTCATTTCAGTTTCAGAAGAAGCTTCTAATCCAGTAAATACACCCTTAGCAACAACTGCACCAGCTACTGCATAACTTGTTCCCTTAAGGAACGTACGTCTGCTTTCAAAGAAAGAAGATTCGTTATTATTCATTTTCTTAACCATCTATATTCTCCTTAACTTAACGGTATCATCTGTGGAATTTCTAGCCACGTACTTTTTACAAGGTAAAGACCAATAAAAGTCGTTACTGCTGCAAATTTCATCATTGTTCGATTATCACTCATTCTTAGCGTAATAAAAAACGGAATAATGTAACCTAAAACCATTGCTGCCCAGAAAGAAGCAAAGTATTCACCACCTGCATGAACATACGCTAAAGTTGCTTCAACTTCGGCTGCTTTGTACGAGAAGAAATACTCTCCCATGTACATAATAAATGAGAAAGACACAGAAAAACCTAACACCATTGCTAAATCTTTCTTTACTGAGTCTGACCATTTATCAGCAATTAAAATAAATGAAGCTGAACCAACCATAAAGGCTGCTAGTAACATTTGAATTAATTCAGCACCAGGAACCCAAAGTTCTCTTGCTGCTGATTGTGACATAATAATCGCTGTATACATCGTAACAGGAAATGCCAAGAAAACTGTAAATGGAAATACTTTTTCATACAATCCATCTTTAGATCGTACAGCTTTAGCAACAGCACAATCTTTTCTAAACTCTGAAAAGTGTGTAAAGAAAGAAGTCAACATCATAATCGATACCAATACTAAGAAGAGTGATGCCAACCATGCACCAACAGTAATGGCTGATGTCCAATGTGGATGTGTAAAGATATGAATCATTCTTAATGGCTGATGCAAGTCAATTAAAGTGAAAAATAAGAAAACATTTAAAGCAATAAATGAAATCAAAGGCATTGTCCATCTCAAAGATGGCATCTCTTCATGTTTATGTCGATAAAGTAAAAAAGCACCAACAAGAATAACTCCTGTACCAATACTTTTAGCCCACATATTAAGGGTAATCATCCAACCCCAAATAATTCCAGGAAGTGCAACATCCATACTTACAATGGCTTTGGTTGCTTCTATTGTACTAACATGATCCATTAGTGTCCTCCTTTATCATCTGAATCTTCAGCATGTTCACCATTACCATTTGGCATGTCTATAAAAGATTCATTGGTTAAGTGATCATTATGATTCCCAAAAATTGGGTCTAAGAATCGGTCTAAAATAGAATGATTTGGTGCACCAATTTGATCGAGTTTTGTAATGTTATTAAACAGTCCATACCCTTCAATTCGCTCATGTGCTTGAGGATTCAATGTATTATTACCACCACCAACATAGTAATGCATCGGATTGGTATGTTTCTCAGGTTTACGAACTTGAATATCACCTTGGTGTTCCATAATATATCTTGAAATCTGTGAAGTTTCATCTTCAACATCTCCAAAAATATTTGCTTCAACAGGACAAGCAACAACACAAGCTGGCATTAAACCACCTTCAATTCTATGGGCACAATACGTACACTTATCAGCTGTATTTGACTCAGGATCCATGTAAATAGCACCATAAGGACAAGCCATCATACAACCAGCACAACCAATACATCGTTCAGAATCAATATTTACAATACCATTATCTAAATAATGCAATGCAGATACGGGACAAATTCTCTCACATGGTGCATTTTCACAGTGGTTACATCTTAGTGGTGTAAATGAACGTGAGGTGTCAGGGAAAGACCCTATATCTATATATTTTACACGTAAACGCCAAGAACTAAGTGGCACTTCATTTTCAACTTTACAGGCAATCTCACAGCCTTTGCAACCCATGCAAAGGTTAAGATCGACTAAAAAACCTAACTTCATGTTTCCTCCTATTTGTTTTTGATAAAGATTATTACTATAAAATACTTATTAATAATAATCTTTATTAATGTCAAGATTCTATCATTTTTTATAAAATATTGTCATTAAAAGAAATATTTTTCTTAATAGAACTTTTAAAAATAGAACTTTTTTTCTCATTTTCTAAGAAGTTTCTTTTTAACATAAATTGTTTATTAATAATATGAATTTCATTCATCAAAAAAAATGATATATTAAAATTCACCTATAATTAACACTAAAAAATATATTATTAAATAAAAGACTAAAGGTATATTTTGCTAACAGAAAATCATGACTTAAAAGGGGCTTTGAAAGAGTTTTTACAGCTACTTGAAGAAGAGAAATATTTTGATGCCCATGAAACACTAGAAGAAGCATGGCACCCTTTACGTAAAAAAAATCATCCTTTAAAAAATTTAGCAAAAGGATTAATTAATGGGGCTATTTGCTTTGAACATCTTAAACGGAATCGTCAAGATGCCTTACGCAAAGCAACCAGCGTACTCAAATCATTTGAACGTCATAAGCATTTATGTGTTGAGGGGATTGAATATTATGAATTATTTAATGAAAGTTGTCAAAAGATAGAAAATTTAAAACAGTTACATAAAATATAAAGGTCGATAAATCGACCCTTATTATAGCCTATTTGGACTCACCAGCAAATGGTAATAAAGCAGAAGCCCATGTTAAACCACCACCAAAAGTGTCTAACAACATGAGTTCACCTTTTTTTAAACGACCTGATTCCCAAATATCATTAATCGCCATGGGAATAGAAGCTGCTGAAGTATTTCCATATTTACCTACCGTTAAGACTACTTGTTCTTCTTTCATCTTAAGTGCATCCCCCACAGCTTTTATGATTCTGTAGTTTGCTTGGTGAGGTATAAAGTGAGGAATATCTTCTGAAGCAATCTCATTTTTAGCTAAAATGTCTTTGACATCTTTTGTTAAAGTTTTAACAGCCAATTTAAAGGTTTCATTACCTTTCATCTGAACAAAGTTCAAACCTTCATCAATTACTTTTTGAGAAACAGGATGAATACAACCAGGAGCTGGTGTCATTAAAAAATCAGCATAAGAACCGTCTGCCGAAGCATGAAGATCAATAAATGCTTCATTTTTATCTTCAGTTGCAGAAATAACTGCTGCCCCTGCTCCATCTCCAAATAAAATACAAGTACTTCTATCTGTGTAGTCTACAATAGAAGAAAATTTTTCAGCACCCACAATAAGTACATGTTTCTTCATGCCTGACTCAACAAAAGCTTTCGCTACGCTAAGAGCATAAACAAAACCTGAACAAGCAGCCGAAATGTCAAAGGCTTGAACATTTTTAATGCCTAATTTATCAGAAATAAGACAAGCCGTAGCTGGCATATTAAAATAATCAGGAGTAACCGTCGCACAAATAACCAAATCAATGTCTAAATTTTCTAAACCTGCTCTCTCAATAGCAAGTTTAGAAGCTTTGGTAGCCATATCACTGGTATATTCATCACTTGCTGCTATTCTACGTTCAGAAATACCTGTACGTTTTAAAATCCATTCATCACTGGTATCGACCATCTTTTCTAAATCAGCATTGCTTAATACTTTAGAGGGAACATATGCCCCAATAGAATGGAATTTTGCGTACATTATTTACCTTATTCGTTATTTTTAACGAGTAGCTCTTCAATGGCTTTATTCACACCTGAATCACTGTAAGCTATGGCTTGAAAAATTGCATTTTTAATTGCCTTAGCATTACTTTTCCCGTGTGATATAATAGCACAACCTTTTACTCCAAGTAAAGGGGCACCACCATATTCTGCATAATCTACTTTTTCCTTCAGTTTTTTAAACACTTTTTTCTTCATGAGAAAAGCACCTACTTTTGCAGGAATTGACTTCTTAATGTGTATTTTCATTAAATCAAACACAGTAGAAACTACCCCTTCACTCGCTTTTAAAACGATATTTCCAGTATAACCATCACAAACAACAACATCTACCGATGCATTAAAGATATCTGAACCTTCAACATTGCCTTTAAAGCCAGGAACATTCTGCATTAATTTAAAGGCTTCTTTGGTTAAAGCATTTCCTTTAGAATCTTCTTCTCCATTTGAAAGAAGCCCAACGCGTGGATGGGGTAAGCCTAAAACTTTTTGAGCATACACTTCACCCATAACTGCAAATTCATAAAGATTTCGTGCTGAACAATCAGTAACAGCACCAACATCTAAGAGTAATGTTTTTGATCCAATAGTTGGCATAATGGTTGCCAATGCCGGTTTACTGATGCCTGGTAATCGCCCTATTCTAAGTGTTGCTAAAGTCATGGTTGCACCAGAATGTCCAGCAGAAACAACCCCTTCAGCTTTTCCATCACGTACCAATTCAACAGCTTTAAAAATAGAAGATTCTTTACGTTTAAGGGCATGAGTTGCTTGGTCTGACATTAAAATCACATCAGAAGCATCTACGATTTCTACTTTATCAAGATAAAATTCGGGAAGAAATGAGATAATTTGTTCTCTATTACCTACGAGAATAGGAAAGAATTTTTTTTCATCAAGTGCATCAACGACACCTTCTATGATAGGTTCAGGACCGAAGTCCCCACCCATTGCATCAATAGCAATTCTAATCATCAGAACTGCTTACTATGCTTTTGTTGTATTATATTCACCAGTTGTCATATTCATGTGGTGAGGCATTCTCCATGTACCATCTGCATCTTTTACAGGTCTTGGTAATGTTAATTTATAATGCGTTCTTCCTTTTGCTGCTCTTGTCTTTGAGTGACGTCTTTTAGGTACTGCCATAATATTTTCCTTAGTTTAAGTATTAAAATTCTTGTTCGAATTCTTCATCATCATTAGCACATTTTTCACAGTAATGATAAGAATTTTGAATGGAAGATATTTCACTTTGAACGATAAATTCAAGATCAATAACCCCGTCAATAAATTCGATTATATCTAAATCATCTTCAGTCTCAATAACTTCATCAGACAATGTCAAATGAAGGAGCGAGTTCATGCTGTAATGATACTCATCACCACATCTATCACAAGCGAGTTCAACTTGACCTAGTAGGTTTCCCTTTAAGGCAAGGCGATGATAACCACTTTTTGCCAATGTTCCCTCTAATCTAACACCATTAACGGTTAAATCAAAAGGTTTTACACTTTGACCAATTTTATCAAAAACTATTTTCATAGATTCTAATCTTTATACAAGCTCTCTTTGTGCAAAGAAAAAGTTAATTTCATTCACTGCATTTTCAACTGAGTCAGAACCATGAACAGCATTAGCATCAATGCTTTCTGCAAAATCAGCTCTAATCGTACCAGCCTCTGCTTCAGCAGGATTTGTAGCACCCATTAAATCTCTGTTTGTTTGCATTGCATTTTCACCTTCAAGTACAGTTACAACAACTGGACCAGAAATCATAAACGCTACAAGATCTTTAAAGAAAGGTCGTTCACTATGAATTCCATAAAACTCTTCAGCATCTGCTTGAGATAGTTGAATTTTTTTAGTTGCTACAATTCTAAGGTTTGCTGCTTCAAATCGAGCGAGAATTTGTCCTACGACATTTTTAGCTACTGCATCTGGTTTAATGATTGATAATGTTTGTTCCACGATTTTGCTCCATTAAGCTTAGTGATATAATTAAAGTATAGTCACTACTATAGTATTTTGAGCTGGAATTATAACTGAAATAGTTTAAGAAAAAGATTTATTTTAAAGAGGATTGTGAAGTATAAAAAAATTAATTGTAAACCATGACTAAAAAGTCACAGTTTACGCAAGACAATGAATTAATCTTCGTTAACGTCTTCGCCTTCTTCACCTCTATCTGGATGAAGTGTTAAACCTTCTTTAGGAGCATCCCAAACGATACACTCGTCTGTTGGACATGCTTCAGCACATGCTGGAACATCAAAGTGACCTACACACTCAACACATTTATCTTCGTATACGTAATAAATATCTTCGTCTAGTGGATTATCATCCTCATCTACAATTGCTTCTGTTGGACATTCGTCAATACAAGCTGCACAGTTGATACAAGTATCTAAAATTTTTACTGCCATTTTAATTCCTTAATTTTAAGTTACCAAACTATAACCAAAGTAGTTTAAAAAATTCTTTAATAAAGAACTTTTGAACCGTTTTACTGCTACATATTGTAGCAAATAATCATATTTACCAGTTAAAACAACTGATAATCATTTCCATAATCAAAATATTAGCTTTTTTTAAATATTAAGATACTTCTTAATATCTTCTACACGATTTGTTTTTTCCCAAGTAAAATCCATCTCTTCTCTACCAAAATGCCCATAAGCAGCTGTTTTTTTATAAATAGGTCTCAATAAATCTAATTCTTTAATAATTCCAGCTGGAGAAAGATCAAACAACGCTTTAACACAAGCTTCTACTTTAGCCTCTTCAATGGTTGATGTCCCATGCGTATCAACCATAATTGAAACAGGTTGAACTACCCCAATGGCATAAGCTACTTGAATGGTCAACTTGTCAGCTACCCCAGCAGATACCAAATTTTTTGCTACATATCGTGCTGCATAAGCTGCAGAACGGTCAACTTTTGTAGGATCTTTACCAGAAAAAGCTCCCCCACCATGAGGACAAGACCCCCCATAAGTATCAACAATAATTTTACGCCCCGTTAAACCAGCATCCCCTTGAGGTCCACCAATAACAAAACGTCCTGTTGGATTAATATGATAAATTATATCCTCTGATAAAAGCTCTTTAGGAATAATTGCTTCAATCACTTCTGTCATAACGGCTTGTTTTAAAATTTCTTGACTAACATCTTCATCATGTTGAGTTGAAACAACAATGGTATGTATACCTACAGGTTTGTCACCAACATATTTTACACTAACTTGTGCCTTACCATCAGGTCTTAAAAAAGGAACGGTACCATTTTTTCTTACCTCTGCTAATTTTGCTGTAATCTTATGTGCCAATGAAATAGGTAAAGGCATCAATTCAGGAGTCTCTCTACAAGCATAACCAAACATTAAACCTTGATCTCCTGCACCAATATCACCAGAAGTTTGATCTACGCCTTGGTTAATATCTGGACTTTGTTCTCCAATACCATTTAATACTCCAGCTGAACGATAATCAAATCCAAAGGCTGCATTGGTATAACCAATTTCACGTACCACCTCACGTGCAATCTCTTGCATTGGTGCATAAGCTTTTGTTTTTAACTCACCAGCTATGACACAAAACCCATTAGAAAGTAGTACTTCACATGCTACTCTTGCCTGTGGATCACGCTCAATAATATAATCTAAAATTGCATCAGAAACTTGGTCTGCCATCTTATCTGGATGACCTTCAGTAACTGATTCAGAGGTAAAAATATACTCTTTTGTCATTGTTTATTCCTTATCTTAATTTACCATGAGAATTTTATCACAATAAATAATATTTTTAATTAATTTTTTTTGCTAACTGCTCTGGTAAAATACCCAAAGACTCTTCTACTAACTTTGTATTTCCATGGGTAATAAAGTTATCCTCATATTCAAAAGTTACTAACTTAACCTCCGAAATTTTTTCTTCTGATAAAAGCTCTAATATAGCAGAACCAACTCCACCCATCTTTACTGAATCAGAAAAAACATACCATTTTTTATGTGTCTTAGCGAAAGCTAATAAAGCATCTTTATCTAAAGGTTTTACAAATCTTAAGTCTAAAATTGTTGGGTTAGCGTCAATAAGATCAGCGACCTCTTCTGCTCTTCCTACACCATTACCATAACCTATAAAAAGAGTTTTTTCTCCTTCTTTAACTATTCGTGATTTCCCCAGTTCAAAAGGAGTAGTATTTTTATTTACCGAAGTGAATGCTCCTCTTGGATATCTAAAGGCACAAGGCGTAGAGAAGTCTTTTGCAAATATCATTGCTTCTTTCATACTTGCATTGGAAGAAGGTGCAAGTATTGTCATATTTGGAATAGCCCTTAAATAAGAGATATCAAATACCCCTTGATGTGTTTCCCCATCCTCTCCTACTATCCCAGCTCTATCAATGGCAAAAGCAACGCCTAAATTCATAAGACAAATGTCATGAATCAGTTGATCATACCCTCTTTGTAAAAAAGTAGAATAAAGGGTACAAAAAGGTTTAAATCCTTCCTTGGCTAGTGGACCCATAGACGTTACGGCATGTTGTTCAGCAATGGCAACATCCCAAAAACGTTTTGGATATTTAGCCATAGCAGCTGACAAACCTGTTCCACTTGGCATTGCAGCTGTTACGCCTACTACCTTTTCATCTGCATCAGCTAACTCAACTAAAGTTTCAGAAAAAATAGCTGTTGATGCTTTGACTGCTTTTTTCTTTTGAGAAAGACCTGTTTCGACATCAAAAGCACTCACCCCATGCCAATGTTCTTTATCTGAACCAGCACCTTCAGCTACTTCATAACCTTTACCTTTAGTAGTTTGAGTATGGATAATAACTGGACGATTCATCGTTTTCGCAATTTTAAGTGTTTCAATTATTGATTCGATATTATGTCCATCAATGGGACCAATATATTCTAAGCCTAACTCTTCAAACAAAATACCTGGTGTAATTAAATGAAAAGACTCTTCAAAACGTTTTGCTAAATAAGTTGCCCCATCAGGTAAAGACTCTAACATTTCTTTTGTTTTGGCTTTGATTTTTTGGTAAAAAGGTGAAGCCATCTTTTGCGATAAAATACGACTTAATGCCCCAATAGGTGAAGCAATGCTCATCTCATTATCATTTAAAATAATAATGGTTGGATATTTTCTATCACCCAATTCATTCATGGCTTCATAGACCATTCCTGCTGACATTGAACCATCTCCAACAACAGCTAAAGGAATGCGTTTTCCCTCCTCCCCTTTTAAGAAAATTGCCTTAGCAGCACCTGTTGCCAATGAAATAGAAGTTGAGGAGTGTCCTGCCATATAATAATCACAATCAGATTCTTTAGGTTTTGTATATCCTGAAAGACCACCAAATTGCCGTAATGTCTCAAAAGTTTCCCATCGGTTTGTTAGTAATTTGTGTGCATAGGCTTGATGTGAAACATCAAAAATAAATGGATTTTCTTTTGCATCAAATACAGCATGCATGGCTACTATAAGATCTGTAGCTCCTAGTGTTGAACTTAAATGTCCCCCATTTTTACTAACAGTTGAGAGAATTTTCACTCTCACTTCTTTAGCAATCTGCTCTAATTCTTCAATACTTTTTGTTTTTAAATCCCCAAATTTACTCATTATAGTACCTTTCTCATTACTTCAAAGAGTCTATCATTTTGTTCTTTAGTCCCAATGGTAATACGAACAGCATTCATTTTGTAAGATGCCAAGTTTCGAATAATCACACCTTCTTTTAAAAGGGCATCTGAAAGCTTTGTTGAATCAATATTTTTATTAAAAAGATAGGTAATAAAATTAGTATAACTCTCAATATAAGTAAAATTATTCTCTTTTGCAAATTGTTCATAGCGACCAATTTGCTCCGTATGTAATGTTATAGACTCTTCAACAAAGACTTCATTCTTACACGCCTCAATAGCTGCGACCAAAGAAAGGGTTGTAATATTAAAAGGTGGGCGTACTTTATAGAGTTCTGAAATAAATGAGATATCTCCAATTCCATAACCAACACGCATTCCTCCTAAACCATAAGCTTTTGAAAAAGTTCCCAAATAGATAACATTTGAATACGCTATTAAATCATTTGGGGTAATGGCATAATCTTGATCTTTTGCAGCTGCATATTCCATGTATGCACCATCCAATACGACTAAAGTATCTTTGTCCATAGCTTCAATAATTTTAAAAACATCTTCTTTTTTTGTCGCATCTCCAGTGGGATTATTTGGTGTACAAAGATAAACAATTTTTGGTTTATGCTCTTTATAAGCTTCAATAAATTCAGCTACTTTATGCTCATAGGAAGCTGTTCTAATGATTTTAGCCCCCATCTGTTTTGCATAAATTTCATACATGGCAAAAGTTACTTGTGACATTAAAACCTTATCGTCTGGCATTAATAATGCACGAGAAACAAATTCTAAAACTTGATCTGAACCAGCCCCAATAATAATATTATCACTACTAACAGAAAATTTAGAAGCTAAGGCATCTTTTAATTCATACATGGAATCATCAGGATACAAAAATGCTTTATGAGCATTTGTAGCTATTGCTGTTGCTACTTTTGGGCTACAGCCCTTAGGGTTTTCATTCGATGCCAATTTTACGACATTTTCAGGTTTAATTCCAAACTCTCGAACAACCAACTCAATTGGCTTACCAGCCTCATATATTTTAATTTCTTTTAACGCTTCATTAAATTTCATTTTTAATTCCCTTATATGTCGTCATTTTCTTTAACATAAGAGCCTAAGATCTTAATAACATCTGCATTTCTTTTCATGATATCGACAATATGTAAATCATCTTGATGTCCATTAAATTCAATAAAAAAAAGAGACTCACCCTCTATAATATGTGACTTTATTTTTGTTAAGTTTACTTCACAACGTTCAAAATCATTTAGAAAATTAACCAAGGCTCCTGGGGTATTTGAAAGACGTACTAACATTGAAGTCTTATCATTACCAGATACTAAGTTATTAAAGTTACTTACTATGAAAAAACGTGTTTTATTATCCGTACAATCTTCAATATTTTCAAAGAGAATCGGTACATTGTACATCTTAGCAGCAACATCAGCACAAATAGCAGCTGAACCTTCTTCCTTCATAGCAATTTTTGCTGCTTTAGCTGTTGAGTCTAAAAAAACATATTCTACCTCATCTAATCCACAAGACTTTAAAAATACGGCACACTGATCAAAAGCAATGTCTCTGGAATAAATTTTTTTAATTTCTGAAATTGAATTACATCTTGTTGCTAAGGTATGATGTATACCTACAAATACTTCTGCAATGATTTTTAAATCATACTCTTTTAAACAAGTAATGGTCTCTGAGACAATACCGTTTGATGAATTTTCAATAGGGATAACACCAAATTTGGCTGTTCCTTTATTGACTTCACGAAAAACGGAAGAGATAGAATCCATCGCCAAATAGGAACTCATAGCTCCAAACTTCATTTCAGCTGCTTGATGTGTAAATGTCGCTTCTGGTCCTAAATAGGCAATGGCTTCTGGACGTTCCAAGTTTCTAGCTACAGCAAACATTTCTAAAAACAGTGCATCTATCGCAG
>CACVAZ010000089.1 GCA_902727995.1 uncultured Sulfurovum sp. | reverse complement strand
CTCCCACATTAAACTTTATCTGTTTACACTTCCTATAGTCTGGTAATTCTCTAAATATCTCTAATAAGTTCTTCATAGCTCTTTTTTAGTATTATACTTAATATTGTTTTAGTTTTGAATTACCGTGAGAAAAAAGTACGGTAATTCATAATTAAGTTTCAGAAAAATTTAGAAAAATCGAAAGTTGAAAATAATCTTATTTATCAATTACCATAAGTATATAAGTTGCCTATCTCCTTTTACTCTTTTACTTTTGGTTAAGTACTTTTGGTATTAGTTTGTATTATATTAAAAATATAAAAAAACTTAGCTATAATCAAAGCTATAAAATTTTAAAGGTTAATGAAATGACGATTACATTAAATATACCAAATGAACAACTTTTTGATAAAATATTGTGGCTTTTAAATCGTTTTAAAAATGATGGATTAGAGATAGAAGAGGTGGGATGGTTTATTGTTGTTGAGAATGGATTGTAAGGGAGTTAAAGGTATTAAACTATTAAAGGGGATGGAGTTTAGATACGACTTTCCACCTTTCGAAGAACGCTCTTTATTTGGGAAAATTTATCTCTTATGTTTTTTATGAGGGGTGAGGACTTATTTGAACTTTTGGCTTTATTTCTTATTTATTTCTTACGCTTCACTCCCTCATCTAAGCGTAAGCTAAACCTATTTAATCAAACTTTTCTTGTGTGCTTTGTCAAGAATTGTCTTTATCATGTTACGAAAAACCAAATAATGAATAGGTACTAATACATACCAATAGAGCCTTCCAAAGAGTCCACGAGGATAAAAATACGCTGTTTGGATGAGTTCGTCTTCAATAATTTTAAACTCCAACCATGCTTTACCTGGTACTTTCATTTGTGCATAAAGGAGTAACCTTTCATTGACACTCAAATCTTCTACTCTCCAAAAATCAATACTTTCTCCGATACGTAACTTATGAGGATCTCTACGTCCTCTATTAAGTCCTGCTCCACCTATCATTTTGTCCATTATACCTCGTATTTCCCATAACCAGTTGTAGCCAAACCATCCCTCTTTTCCACCAATTGAGGTAAAGGTATGATAAACAATTTCTTTAGGAATGATGCCTATTTTTACACTTTGTCTGTCCATAAGCACAGCAGAAGCAGGGTCATCTTTATAGTGTTTTTCCCATTGATCATGTTCTCCACCTGCATCACTCCATCGACTAAAAACTTGATTTTCTTCCATATTTTGTATGGCTTTTTTTACAGCTGATTCAAAACTTATGGGGTGTATCTGGGGGAAATACTCTTTGGCATGATTATTTTGAATAAGCACTTCAGAAGAGAGTCCTTCAATGAGAGAACGTGCCACGGTGTAAGGAACAGGGGTAAAGAAGTTGAGCCAGTAAGAAGATAAATTAATGGTCAAAATGGGCAAAGGAAAAATCCAACGACGAAGACCTAAAGCGTGTGCACATCCAAGCATCATCTCTTTGTAAGTCATCTTTTGACTTCCTATGTCCACGATAAGGTTTTTTTCTATATTCAAATCTTTGGAGGCGTTTAAATACGAAATGACATCATCTACCCCAATGGGTTGAGCTAGGGTTTTGACCCATTTAGGCGTAACCATGAGAGGAAGTTTTTCAGTGAGGTGTCGAATAATCTCAAAACTTGAACTTCCAGAACCAATAATGACACCTGCTCGTATCCAGATAGTTTCTATTTTATGAGGTTGACTAGAGAGGATTTCTCCTGTTTCTATGCGACTTAAAAGATGTTTACTTGCCTGTTCTTTAACCCCTAAACCACCTAAATAAACAATGCGCTTAACCCCTTGTTTAATGGCAGCATCTAAAAAGTTTTGAGCACTTTGTCGGTCGAGTTCTTTGTAGTTTTTATCTTGTAAAGAGTGAATAAGATAATACGCCACATCTACGCCTTTGAGTGCACGATTTAGTGAGTCTGAATCAAAGGTATTTCCCTCAGCAATTTCAACCTCCAAATCAGGGTCAACACTTTTAGGGTTTCTAACAAATAAGCGTAAAGAAACCTTTTCGTTTAAAAGTGTTTGCTTCAAGCGTCTTCCTATGTAGCCATTGGCTCCTGTAAGTAAAACTTTCATGAAAAAACCTCAACATTCCCCAAAAAACGATCAACAGAGCCATAAGCATCTTCAACACCATTTCCCATCAACCAATCAGCACAAATAGCATAATTCTGTTGTTCATTATAGATATAAGGTTCACCGTAAGGTTTTTTAGTAAATCCATATTTCCACAAATGGGTAAAATATCCGTATTGTCCAATATTAAAGTCAGGAAGAACTTTTTGAATCTCTTGCATCAACAAGGGTTCTAAAACTTTTTTTGTTAAATTATTGTATTCATTTGAAAAAGAAGCATTCAGGTGAACCACAAGGCTCTCTTCATCTTGAATGGAAAGTTTAGCCAAATTTTTTAAACTTGAAAGACGAACTTTGTCAAGCTGTTTTACTTCTGAACCATATAAGGCTAAACTAATAACACTGTCAAAAGCAACTTCATTTAATCCTATCTTTTTTATTGATTTTAAGTTGCTATTGAGTGCTAATATTTGGGGGGCTGGAATGGTCATAATTAAAAAGTCAAAGCCTTTATGAAACTTATTATGCTGATCTCTTAGAGTATACTTTTTGTTAAGGTACTTAATACTTTTAATCTGGGTTTTATTTTGAATATGAACATTTTTACTTAGATGTTTTAAAATAGTATTCATTTGATTGGCATCATAATAATTACTCTCTTTTTTTTGAAGAATACCCTCGTTAACTAAGTCTTCACAAAAAACTTTAAACCCTAATTTAGTAGGACTGAAACTCATACAACCATGATTAATTTGAAAGGTATCATCTCGCCGAGTTGCCATACGACCACCCACCCCCCTTGATTTTTCAAATAGTGTGACTTGAACGTTCTTTTTGTCTAATTGATGGGCAAGGTAACAACCTGAAAACCCTGCCCCAATAATGGCTACTTTCATTACGTCAACCAAATACTTTGATATTGATTTTCGCTAATGTCAATGATGTCCAACTCATTCAAAAAGCGTTCTAAAGGTTTCCATCGCTGGGCATCATTTTTAAGGTACTCAAAACGTGGTATACTATCTTCAATAATCTTATCCATCAGTTCAAAAGGCTCTGTTTTGCTATAATCATAATAAATAGTTTTTGCAAATTCCGTATTTTTTTGACAATAACCTACCATTTCATTAGTAACACGTATAAAGGTTTGAAGAGCTTCTTTTTTCTCTTGAACCACTGTGTCGGTGGTCATGATTTCTAAAGCCGAAAAATTTGGATAAGGTGATTTAAATTGATCAATGAAAAGATTTTCAAATCCTTCATGTTCAGCTTCTATCCCTTCAAAATTGTAAAAACAGAGCCATGCACCATCGTAATCACCCTCTTTTAAGTTTTTGATATGATAAAAGTCGGTTTCAATAAAAGTTACTTTCTCTTTGTCCAACGTAAAACCCTCTTTTTGAGCATAACGACTTAAAATCTCAAAACCAATGGTATTGGTAATGGGGTTTGAAGCTGGGGTGGTAATGCTAATGGCTTCATTGTTACGTAATTTCTCTACACTTGAAGCTCTCATCATTACCCCACCACGTGTTTCAAAATAACATCCTAAAGATTTTAAACCATCGAAATAGTGTTCAAAAAGATGTAAAGGCTCGTTGATGTGTAGGTCTATTTCACCTTTTTCAAGTTGTGCAAAACCATCATAATGTTCCATAGGTTCAATAAGCTCAACCTCTAATCCTGCTTCTTTATATTTGTTCGTTTGAATTCCTGCCAAAATTGGTAAATGATCTGGGTTTAAAAACCATTCTAGTGCAATTGTTAATTTCATCTTTTTTTCCTTAAAATAATTTTGAATAGTGTTTTGATTGTTCACTAATCTCTCGGGCATTCCAAATGTCACTGACTAAGGAAACCATATCGGGTTGTTCTTCCATCACTTCATGAATATTTTCAAGGCTAATGCCCCCAATAGCACAAACAGGAATGGTGAGTTTTGCTTTGGCTTCGCTTAAAATAGCTAGGGGTACAATGTTCGCATTCGGCTTCGTAGGGGAAGCATAAAAAGAACCAAAAGCCACATAATCAGCTCCCATGTTTTGCATTTCTTTCGCCAAACTAAGGTCACCATAACACGAGACCCCAATGACCCCTTTGAAGTTTTCACGAATCTCTTTAAACCGATGATGGTCACTTTTTCCAATGTGCAATCCATCAACGCCGAGTTCAATGGCAATGTCAATCTTGTCATTAAGTACAAATAGTGCATCATAAGTCATGCACAGTACCTGTAATTGTTGGCTAAGGTTACGAATTTCATCATCATTATCTGTTTTATTACGCAATTGAACAATCTTCGCACCCCCTTCTAGGGCTTGTTGTACTTGTGTAAGAATAGAGCTTTTAGGTGTTAGCGTATCATCGCTAATCACATAGAGTCCTCTTAGTTTAGGGCTAGTTGACATTTTTCACCTCCTATTTTGTGAGCTATCGGTCCTGTTCCGTGACCAAGGTTGGGTGCATATTTAATACCCAAAGAGATAAAACTTTTAGAAATCTCTATGGATTGCTTAAGTGTTTTCCCCAATGCCAAATTGGCTGTGATGGCAGAAGAGAAACTGCATCCTGTTCCATGGGTATTTTTACTGTTTAATGACTCGCTGGTAAAACGTTCTGTTTTCCCCTCAGCGTATAAAGTATCGAGTGAGGCCAAACGGTCATTAAGTTCAATGGTCTCATTTTTAATCAGTACTTTATAAGGTAATTTTAACATCTTATGCAAAGTACTTGGATCTTCAAATCTATAACCAAACAAAGCATGTGCTTCAAAACGATTGGGCGTTACTAGCGTTGCGTAAGGAAACAGTGTTTTCAAGTTCGCAATGGCATCATCATTAAGCAGTTTTGATCCTGCTTTAGAAATAAAAACAGGGTCAATCACCACAGGAATATCTAATGGGGCAATAACATCACGCACCATGTCAATAATTTCATTAGAATAGAGCATTCCTATTTTAATGGCAGATACGTTAAAGTCACTAAGTACAGCCTCTATTTGTGCTTTCACAAAAGGAGCGTCTACTTCATAAATCTCATTTACCCCTTGGGTATTTTGAGCTGTAAGTACAGTAATAGCTGAAGTTCCAAAAATATTAAAAGCTTCAAAGCTTTTTAAATCAGCTTGAATTCCAGCACCACCAGAAGAGTCACTCCCAGCAATTGATAAAACAACATTCATCTTTTATCCTTTTGATAATTTAAGCGTAGTTTATCACTAGAAGAAAGTTTTTAGTAGG
>CACVAZ010000088.1 GCA_902727995.1 uncultured Sulfurovum sp. | reverse complement strand
GCTTTTTTTCTTTCTAGTTCTTGCTCTTTTTTAAAAATTTTCTGTAATTTTTCTTGTTGACTTATCATTTTATACCTTTAAAAAATTATTCCATCTCCTCACAATGCACCAACTCCCAACCACGAAATACCAATACTATTTTTAAATATCTCTTGCCCAAATCATATTGATTGAGCTGTTTTTTAGCTTCTACTATTCTTGATTTTAGCGTTGTTTCATAATTCGTCTCTGAGCGTTTAATATATTTTAGCTCTATTATCACACCAAAAGGAACTTCTTCTTTTATGGGGTCTAAAAGTATATCAATATAGCCTTTGTTCGATTCTACTTCACTTTTTAGTTCATAAAAGCTATTGAGGTTTAGATAGGCTAAAAGGTAGGCTTTTACAAAGTTTTCACCATCGATATAATCTCTAATGGAAGTACTCTCTTTGATGACTTCACCGATATAGTGAAATACCTTCAAATCTTTGTTTATGGCTAAGTCTGATAGATAAACATTTAATCTCTCTACCTTCATATTATAATCTTCAAAATCTTTATAAGCGTAGTGAATGAATTCTGCTAAAAGTTTTTTGAGTGTTTGGTTAGGAATTTTGAGATTTAATCGAAACATATCTTTTTCAATGGTTACAAATCCTAATGAGTAAATAAACGATTTAAAGTTGTCTTCATTGGCTAATTCAAAGGCAGAAAAATTGTCTTTTATCTTTGTAGTAGTGACTTGTTTTCCTAAAATTAGATTATTTAACATCTCAAAGTTACCATTGAGTTTTTGGTTGCTGTAGACTAAAAATTTCAATTTAGAATAATCAGTTCGTACATTCACATCTATCAAATCTCTTGGTTCTTGATTATATTGAACAAGAGACTTCATATAATAAAGTATCATATCACTGTTATAAATAGTATGTTTCACATCTTCATTAAATCTATACGAATTATACCACTCACCACACCGACTAATGATATGTTCTTTCTTCTCTCTTAAATTGTAAAAATCTATTATTTCTATCAGTTCTTTTTTGGTTACACCTACTAAATCATTAAAATTTGAAATTAAAGATATGTTTACTCCTATATTACTCCCACTCGTCACATCATACAAAGCTAAGGGTGAAACACCTGTAAAAAACATCTTTTTAATCGCCCCTGAGGTTCCAACTTTGAGCATGGTAAAAAACTCTTTATAGATGGCATTTTGAGAGGTTACTATGTTTTTATAAGCATCCATATCACTAATCAGCAGTTTGGTGACAAAATTGTCATATTCATCTATGAGAATATAAATGGGTAGATTATTTTTAGAACAGTAGATAAAAAGCGTTCTAAGATTATCGATAGGATTGGTATCAAAATTTATTTGTAAATCAATCTCATATTTACTGACAAAAAGCTCTATGGTGCTATTAATATTATTTCGAAAACTACTTTCATAATCGGTAATATCCACAGCAGAAAAATCAAATCTAAGAATATAAAAACTACTTTTTAGTGCTGTTGGATTCTCAAATATATAAGTATTTTTAAATGTTTCTTCAAATTCTTCTTTGTAATAAGCATCAAAATAGTATTCTAACATTGAAATGGTGAGTGATTTACCAAAGCGTCTAGGTCTAAGAAAAAATAAAAAATCTGCCTCTTGTTCTATTTTTTCTATAAACTTTGTTTTATCGATGTAATAATAATCTTCTGTTCTTACTCTTCTAAAGTCGCTTAAGCCATAAGGTAGTTTTGTCATAATTTATTCCATTATCTTTAATTGCACTTCAATTATCCTCTATATAAAGGCGTAGAAGAGTCATTGTAGCACAAGAAAATGAAAAAAGTAAGTAGTTAACTAGCTCCTAAGTTCATGGAGAAAATAGGTAAAAGCATGGCTGAAACAATTAAACCAACAACCCCACCAATAAAAAGCATCATAAATGGTTCAAGTAAAGAAAGAAGTAATTTTAACTTATCATCATTCTCTTCTTGGTACAAAGCTGCAACATTGGACAAAATACTCGCAACCTCACTTGACTCTTCACCCAATGCCAATGCCTGCATGAAGTTCCGTTTAGGCAATACACCTTTACCACGCTGTAACGATGTTGAAAGCTTATTTCCCTCAATAACTTTATCAGCTGCAAGTTCAAAACTCTCTTTCAATGCAGCATTGGAAAAAGTTGTGGTTGCAAGTTTTACAGCATGAGCATAGGAAACCCCTGAGTTTAGCATAAGCCCCAAGATGTATGAGAAACGTCCCAGTTCATGGTTTTGAATTAACTCCCCAATTACAGGCATTTTTAACATGAAACCATCATAAGCTTTTTTGAACCCATAGACGTACTTGTACAGTGATTTAAAAGCAATGATAATTCCCACGAAACCTAGAATAAGTGCTATATAATGGGCTGATAAAAAATCAGAAATACCCAAAACAAACTGTGTAATATCAGGTAACTCTTGTCCTGTATCTTTAAAAATTCCCGTAATCTTTGGAACAACAAAGGCAATAAGGAAACCCGTCATACCAATGGCAACCACAAAAATGAAAAGAGGATACGCCATGGCATTTCCTACTTGTTTTTTTACTTTGGCTTGTGAAGAGAAAAATGAACCCATTTGTATAAGTACAGGAACCATCTTACCACTCTGACCAGCAACATTAATACTTTGTAAAAAGAAATCTGGCAGGGAATAAACTGATTGCGAACCCAAAGCATGATAAAGAGACTTACCTTCTTCAATCATGGTTTTAAGAGAAGCTAAAAAAGAAGCATATTTTTTCTCTTTTTCGTGCTGACCTTGTATGAGTTTAATGGCTGTAAGTACAGCCATACCAGAGTTTAAATAGGAAGAAAGTTCTTTGGCAAATGAAGAGAGTAGTGGTCCTGGCATCTCACGTTTAGAAAAGTTTTTCATGCTTATTTGAGAGGTCTCTGACATCTCTTTGTAAAAAATACCTTGTGATTTTAACTTCTGCTTGGCTTCATCCATGCTAGAGGCTTCAATGCTACCTTTGGCACTTTTACCTTGTTTTGTCATACCTGAATATTTAAATAACATATTAATTGACCTTATTTTGACTAAAAGGATTATAGCATTTATTATAAAAAAACCTTTAATAGATTAGAAATATTTAAGATTAGTTTAAATATTTTCTGCTCCTTAAATACATAATGCTAAAAAACATTACAATTTGACATATTTCAAACATAAAACATTTTTTTATGTGATAATTATACATGAGCCAAAATAATCATAGTGGTAAACTTCCACCCAAAAGTACCCTAACAACTAAGAGAATGGATACTAAGAAAAAAAAGAATATTGTTAACCATTTAACCTGTGCAACGCTTGAGGGCTTATCGGCTAAAATAATTGAAGTTGAAGCTACTTTTACCAAAGGACTTCCCGGATTTTCAGTCGTAGGCTTAGTCTCTTCGGACATACAAGAAGCCAAAGAACGGGTAAAATCTGCGTTACTCACCAATGATTTTATCTTTCCTCCCTTGAAAATTACGATTAATCTCAGTCCCTCAGATATCAAAAAATCTGGTACACATTTTGATCTTTCTATTGCCCTATTAAATGCCTTAAATAAAGAAGAGATTTTAGAAGAAGAGCTGTTTGTCTTTGGAGAACTTGGACTCGACGGTAAAGTTAAGTCGAGTTCAACCCTTTTTCCTCTCATACTTTCACTTAAAGAACAAGGTCTACTTAAACGTGCCATTGTTCCCAAGGTTGCGATGGAGCATTTAAGTCACATCGCTGGTGTTGACTTCATTCCTGTTGAAACGCTCAGCCAAGCCATAGAAATTTTAAAAAATAAAGAATTTAAGACTTCAACAACACAGTTTGCCTATCAAGCCAATAGCATGAGCATTAATGAACAACTCTTTTATGACTGTAGCGAAATAGAGAGTGATTTTTCAGATGTAAAAGGGCAAAGTATTGCCAAAAGAGCTGCACTCATTGCAGCTGCTGGTATGCACAATTTCATGATGGAGGGTAACCCTGGTTGTGGTAAAAGCATGATTGCTAAACGTCTCAAAGACATCCTACCTCCTTTACTTGAAACCGAAATGCTCACCATTGCCAAACATCAATTTTTAGATGGAACAACACCAGATTTTAAAGCCAAACGTCCCATGCGTTCCCCCCACCATACAGCCACTTCAGCTTCAATTTTTGGTGGAGGTTCACATAAGGCACGGATTGGCGAAGTTGCTTTGGCTCACAATGGTATTTTATTTTTTGATGAACTTCCTCATTTTTCCAAAAATATTCTTGAAGCACTCCGTGAACCATTACAAGACAAAAAAGTTAACATTTCAAGAGTAAACTCAAAAGTTCAATACGAAGCAGACATCATGTTTGTAGCAGCCATGAACCCATGTCCTTGTGGGAATGCACTCTCGAAGAAAAAATCTTGTCGTTGTTCTGAACAAGAAGTAAAAAGATATAAAAACAGACTTTCCGACCCTTTCTTGGAGAGAGTAGATTTATTTGTGGTCATGCAAGAAGTAAACATGAATGATAAAATGGATTATTCATCTAAAGAATTAAAACTCATGGTTAATGTTGCCTTTAAATCACAAATGCAAAGAGGACAAAGTAATTTAAATGGAAAACTAAAAGAAGATGAGATAGAAAAATTTTGTCAAATAAACCAAGAAACTGAAAAAATTCTTTTCTCAGCCATAGAACGTTTCGCACTTTCTCATCGAAGTATCAACTCTATTAAAAAGATTGCTCGTACCATTGCTGACCTAGATCAATCGGTAGACATAGAAAAAAAACATCTATTTGAAGCCTTATCTTATCGCCGTAGATAAGCTTCACAACCACAACACAATCCTATAATAAAATGAAACTATTATAGGATTTAAAAATGAATAAACTAAAAAAAATTACCTTAACTTTCTCATTACTTTTCTTTACAGCTTGTGGTTCAGAAAATAATATTAACCCAGACTTAGGGTTTGACATGTGGGAGTATATGACCTCAGCTAGAAACTATGAAGTAGAATATGATGTTTATGAAAATGGCTCGAAAACCGATTTTTACCTTGAAACACATCGACAATTTGGATCCGAGTATGAACGTGAAAGTTCAAATGGAGTAACAACCTTACTGCTAAGTACCAATAATATTTTGATGAAAGAATCTAGTAATAACACAAATATTATAAGATATTTACATTTAGGAGACAAAGGAATCTTCCAATCTCCTAATATTCAACTTTGTACTCTTGAAAGATTTTATGATACCTATCAAAACAAAAATTCGATATTTAATAATGTACTTCAAATAAGCTGTACCTTAAAGTCTGGTAGTTACCAAGAACTTTATTATGGATATAACGAAGGAATAGTCGCTATTTATGAAGAAAATGCTGGACTCAAAACAGAATATA
>CACVAZ010000087.1 GCA_902727995.1 uncultured Sulfurovum sp. | reverse complement strand
AAGAGTTATACCATTTAACCAAAGCTGGTATTTCTATTGATCAGGCATTAAAAATGCTTATTCAAACAGCCAGTAAGGAAGCCACGCGTTCTATTTTAAGTTCCATGCTCTCTGAACTCAAAGCTGGATCCTCGCTTTCGTCATCATTGGAGTTTGCACTTAAAAAAGAACAGGTTGAAGTGGACTCTTTGACCATTAGTTTTATTGCTACGGCTGAAGAGGTAGGTGATATTCCCAGTGGATTGGAACAGCTTTTTGACTACTTGACATTTCATAAAAAAATTCAAGGAGAGATTAAACAAGCATTGGCTTATCCTATTTTTTTAATGATTATGAGTGTTTTGGTCGCCCTTTTAATTTTTTTCATTATTGTGCCTAAGTTCTCATCTATTTTTTCTGCTGAAGAGTTTGAACAGTTAGATGCACTTCCTTATGCTGTTTTATCATTAGGGCAATACCTTGATGCCCATATGGCAGAGTTTTTTATCTTTTTTGCAGTTTTAATAGTAGTGATTGTGATCGTGTTAAAAAAATTTCCCATTCCTTGGATGAGTGTTTTTTATCATACTCCGAAACTTTCTGATATTATCGTAAGTTTACAGCTCTCTATTTTGTATGGGGCCTTAAGTACCATGTTAAAAGGAGGCTTAGAAATTGATAAGGCATTAAAACAGTTTCAGCGTATCAAATTGTTACCAGAGCTACAAGACTTACTTAAAAATGCACTTTCTGAAATTAAAAAAGGAGAAAAGCTTAGTAGTGTTTTTTCTATGAGTAAAATTATTCCATCAAGTGATATAGCCTTACTCTATGTGGGAGAAAACTCGGCTACTTTACCAACCATTTTTAACTCATTGTCTGTTCGGCACAGTGAGGCATTTCAAACCGATGTTAAACGTTTTTTATCTATTTTAGAACCAGCTGTTATTGTGCTTTTGGGAATCTTTATTGCCATTATTGTTGTGGCAATTATGATGGCTGTTATGAGCATGACAGACATTACAGGCTAAGCTATGAGAGCAGGGTTTACCTTGATTGAACTCTTAGTAGTTTTGTTGTTAATGACGGTGGTTTTAAGTGTCACCGTACCCATGGGTTCTAAAATATTTAATCAATTTCAAAACTACGTACAAAAGATTGATGACAAACATAAGCTCAATCAAGAACAAGCTTTTGCTTTTATTACTGCTAGAGAAAAAAACCTTCTTTTAGACGATATTAATTATTCTATTTCAGTTAAAGGGGTACTCTCAAAGTGAAGAAGGCAATGTTTACAGTTGAAGTACTGATTTCTATTTTTATTCTTTTTTTGGTAGTCACCCTCTCTGCGACAAGTTCTAAATTTTTAAATCAAATTTTAAAACAGCAAGAGAGATATAAGACATTATATTCAACTGTTTTTTCTATTAAAGATAGCATTTCCAATAATATTTGTAGAGAGAAAAATACTATCAGAGGAGAGATGAGAGGGCTTGAATATATCGCAAAATGTACACTGCTTAAAGAAGAAAGAGGATTCCAAAAAGATTATGACTTTGAGAATAATAAAGAAATTTCAGGAAATATAGGGCTTTATGTTTTTGGGCTTTATGAAGTTGAGTTAGAGATAGTAAAGTATAATTACAAGCTAAGCTATGTAATTAACCAATACAAAAAGAGCGTAAAACAATGAGAAAAGGATTTACCTTAGTAGAACTTCTTGTGGCTGTGGTGCTGTTAACCCTTTTAATTGGTACGGCACTTTTCTCTTATCGACAAGTGTTGCTAAATATTAGCAAGGCACAAACTTCAACTTTTTATGAAGTTTTAAAAGTACACCAAATACGAACTTCCATTGAGTCCATGCAATACTATGTTGTGGATAACTATAATCAATTTAATCAACCGATGAAACAACTCCATCATTTTTTTAAGGGTAACAGTCATAGCTTTAGCTATATCTCGCTTAACCCAAACTTTTCAACCCTACCGAGTTTAAGTCAATTTGAATGTAAAGATAAGCAATTGATTTACAAAGAAGAGCCTCTCTATCATCATATGGATGTTAATAAACCAGATTTTTTAGAAGAGGCTCGAAGTGTGGTTTATTGGGATGAGCTTTTATCTTGTAAATTTAACTTTTTTATAGCGAAAGAGAGGCTAGAACGTTTAGAAAATGAGCTTCCTTTTGCCATTGAAATAGAGTTAATAGATGCCAATGAAAAAGAGCAAAGCATTTTTACAACCATTAAGAGTGATTATAATATTAGTGATACAGAAATTTATGGGGTATTGTATGATGAATAAGACAATACTACATAAAAAGGCATTTGCTTTTTCCATTACCATGTGGATTATTGCTTCTTTACTTTTTGCTACGGTGGTTATTTTACGTTTTGCCAAAGATGAAGTGAAGCTAAGTTCAGGTTTGAACGACAAGTTAACCACACAGCTTATGGCAGAGAGTTTATTGGAGTCTTTAAAGTTTTATGTGGTAACAGGAGACTACACCTCAACCTCACTCAAAAATAACCTCTTAAGCAAGAGTATTTACTCTTTACCTAGTGAAATCATTGTGGATGGTAGAGAATATAACCTTAGTCAACAAATGAGCATTTCCCTACAAGATACTTCAGGAATGCTTCATGTTATGCATACCCCAAGTAGCATAGTTGCTCAGGTTTTAAGTCCCGAAGAAGGGTATGATTTACAGGGTATTTTAAAGGATTCTTTAGATGATTGGCGAGATGAAGACAATGTTGCAAGGGTCAATGGGGCTGAACAAAATGCTTATCAGGCTTTAGATAAAAAAAACAAGGTACGAAATACAAAAGCCATACAGGACATTCATGAACTCAAATTGATTCACGGTTTTGACCAAGTTGATTTTAAGCATATTGAGTCGAACTTTTATTATGGTCGAGGTACTTCTGCTAATCTAATGTTGGTGAAGAATGCAGACTATTTGGCTTTTATTTTAGGGGTAGATAAAAACTTTATAGAAAAAATGTTTGAACTACGTGAAAGTGAACCTATGAAGTTTCGTAAAAATATAGGGGCTTTACCCAACTACAATGATGACTATTTTAGCTTTGGACTCTCTAAGCAGTTTAAGGTAAAAATCAAAGTGCAAGAGGGCAATTCCCAAAGCATTTTAAAGGTGATGATTAGTTTTAAGAAACTAAATAGCCGACCTTATATGACCCTTTCCTATACGCTTCAGTAATTCAGACATTTTTATATAAACTTATTGTAGAATAAAATCAAAAAAGGGTTGGGTTGAAGTTAAAAAAATATCTGTTGTCCTCATTTATTCATATTTTACCTGCCAATGAGACTTTTTTTTTTCAAACCAAATTTGAAAAAAAAATTAAATTAAATAAAGAGCTAATTTATTTAAATTATAAAAAACATGCACCTTATAACAATCCTTTTTTAACGACACTCATAGAAGAAAAAAATTTATACATATGGTTTTACCCAACAGCACTTAGTGCGAAGCTTATTATTCCTGAGTCTTATTTGATGTTCTCCTTTTTTAAAGAAAGATACCCCAATGCACTTTTGCTAATAGAAGCAGAGACTCATTATGTTATTGTCATTAAAAATGGTGTTTTAGTTAACACTTATGTGGTTGATGATAGTGAAAACTTTATTGAAATGGAACTTAATCAACATGCTTTAAGTGAATTTAAAAGAATTGCTTATGAGGAGTATGCTCAAAGTAAAGCAGAGGCTTTAGAGAACTTAGGCATTAAAGATCTTTATAAATGGAACACCTTGACGCTAGAACATAGAGATATGTTGCCTAAAGTTGTTAATGCTACGGCGTATCCTCTCTCTTTTTTACTTTTTTTTATGATGAGCATCGAGATTTACCATGTGAAAGAAGTAGAGAAAACCTTAGAGAAAGTAGAAAAAAAGTACACAGAGGCTAAAGTTAAAAATGATGACATACGTGAAAAAATCAATCTAGCAAGTGCCAAAGAAGAAAAATGGAAAATCTTTGTGCAACGTGAATTGCCCTATGCTGATTTACCCACTATTTTCTTAAGAATTTCAAAAGCTTTTAAAGATAAAAATTTTACTTTTAAAAGCTTTTCCATTGTGGGTTCTCGCATAAAAATAGAAATGCAGACGAAAGAAGACTTCATTAAGGGCTTGAATATTTTAAATAAAATTGAAGGCTTAGAAAATATTGCCTTAAAACATACCAATAAAAAAAGAGCTACGGTCTCTTATGAAGCTAAAATTATAGCACAAGGCTTGTTACTGTGAAGAGTCAAAAAGTGATGGTACTACTTTTTATGCTGATTGTTTATGTGAATTATGTGATGCATTTTCAAAAAGATGTGGAGAAAATAGAGAAAAATATCGTTAACATTGAACAACGTATACTCAAAGAAGAGAAACTGTTTGAGCAAAGAGATAAGTTTAAAGAGATAAATGTCACCAAAGGCTATACGCATCTTTTTTATGATGGGCTAAAGCACTCTTATTCTGAAGCCATGGGGATTTTTCAGCAAGACATACAGCTTTCTGCTAAAAGAACAAATTGTACGATTGTCAACACACAATGGCAAGATATGCCCAAAGATAAAGGGCGAGGCTACGAAGTGCTAAGTTTGAGGTTGATTTTAAGTGCTACGCCTGAGAATTTTGTGAAGTTTCAACAACATATGCGAAAAAAGCCACAGTTATTTGTTTTTAATCAGCTTAATATGGTTAAAGAGCGAAGAAAAAATCTTTTACGAATTTCCATAACCCTTTTTGCCTACAGGAGTAGCGAAAATGAAAAGTAGACTTTGGATTTTTCTTTATGTGCTGTTACTGTTACTCCTCTTTTTTTCGGAGTTTCAAAAAAAAGAGTACCCTACACAAGTTTCTACCCTCTATGAATATGATACGCAAAAGAATAGCCTGTTAGATAAGTTGATGGAAGGATACACCCAGCCTTTAGAATCAAGTGGCGTTTCTAATCAAGCTTGGGGAATTTTTGTTAAAAAAGTAAAAAAAGAAGTCAAGGTTAAAGAGCTGAAGACCAAAAAGTTAATTGAGGTAACTTTAAAAGATAAAACACTTTGTATTGAGAAAGCGTGTTTTAGGCTTTTGGGTATTTTTTCAAAAAATGGCTACCCTTATGCTTCTTTTTACAACAAAGAGAGTAAAGAGAAAGTTCAAGTACTCATGCTTGGTGATAGGATGCGTTCAAGCATTAAGATTAAAAATATTATGAAAAAGAAGATTGTATTTAGTGATGTAAATTCAACACGAGAATGGAGTATGCAATTGTTTGATGTGAATAGTAGTAAATATAAACCTAAGGATTTTGAATGAAGACTTTTTTCCCTTTGATGATAATGAGCATGATATTACTAACCTCATGTAGTCGACTAGCCGAAAAACTTGAAGTCATTCCTGATAGAAAAAGTACTTTAGAGCGAGAACCTTTTAAAGAGTTTAGCGAAGATTACACG
>CACVAZ010000086.1 GCA_902727995.1 uncultured Sulfurovum sp. | reverse complement strand
TCTTTCCTAAAATCACTTACTTCTTTTAACGCTTTTATCAGCTCTTTTTTTTTAATCTTCATTTCTTCCCTATTACAGCTGAATCTCCTTAATCTTAGCTTTTTTTCTCGTCGGATTTACCTAGTTTTACTTAGGTACTTTTTTGTTATCATGCTAACGACAATAATTCATTTTAAAGGAAAAATAATATGATTCGATTTCTAAAAATACTTATTTTTTTTGATGAAAAAGTCATTGACCTTGCTAGAGAAATAGAAGTATAAGATGTATAAAATTCTCCTTTTAGAAGATGACTTAAATTTACGTGATACCATTGAAGAAGAGTTAGAAGAAGCAGGTTTTTTAGTTACTTCTACGGACAAGTCTGATGAGGTCATCAACCTCACTTACGAAGAAAAATTTGACCTCTATTTGTTTGATGTCAATGTCATTGGCATAACAGGATTTAAACTGCTTGAAGCTTTACGCGAAGCTGGAGATGAAACCCCTACTATCTTTTTAACTTCTAAAAATAAGACCAAAGATGTTATTGAGGGTTTTGAGGTGGGTGCTTCGGATTACCTCAAAAAGCCTTTTGACATTGATGAACTCATTGCCCGTATATTTCGCTTTTTAAAAAAGAAAAAAAGCTATAAAATTTCAGATAGCGTAAGCTATTTCCCAGAAAATTTAGAAGTCATCAATAATACTAAAAAAATACTACTCAAGCAAAAAGATGCCCAAATATTAGAGTATTTCTTAAAACATAAAAACCAAATCATTTCAAAAGAACAAATTTTAGAGGATGTGTATGCAGGTGAATACATAACAGACTCCACCTTTAGAGGCTATATTAAAAAAATCAAAACTGCCATTGGAGAACAACACTTACGTAACATACGTGGTCAAGGATACATCTTTGAAACGCTATGAAAAAGTAGCTCTTTTAAGATTTTTTGCTCTTTTTTTAGGGGCTTTTATGCTCATGTTTTTACTCTTAGGAAGCTTATACTACCTGCAAGAAAGTAGCCGACTAACCAAAGAGTTAGAACTTACCACACAACTGAACTACATTGAATGTATACGTCTTCAAATGGGTGATTGCTTCGAATATAAAAATGCAAAACCACCCTTAGATTCACTCTACAAAGATATCTTCTATGCTTTGGCTTTGGTCTTAGTTTTTTTTATTCCCATCAGTCTTTTTCTCTCTTTTTTTGCTTTAAAACCTGTTCGTACGGCTAGTACCATGATTGACAACTTTATTGCCAATATCGTCCATGACATTAACACCCCCATTGCGACCATTATGCTCAATGCTAAATCTATTTTGCGAAAAAGTAAGGAAGAGCCTAAAAAACTAAAACGAATTCTCTCTTCAGCTAAACAACTAACCAACATGCAACATGACTTACTCGCCCTTGCCGATGAAAACTCTGAGATAGAAAAAGAGTTAGTTGACTTAAAAAGTATAAGCGAAGAGATTGTTGATGGATTTAGACTACAATACAGCTCACAGCCTTTTGAAGCATCTGTAGAGCATCAAAATATAGAAGTTAATCTTGTTGACATACGTCGCATACTTCAAAACCTATTCTCCAATGCTGTGAAGTACAACAAAGATGAAAAGCTCATCAAAATTTATACACAAGATAAATGTTTAATCATAGAAGACCAAGGAAAAGGCATGGAAAATCCTGAAAAAGTCTTTGAGAAAAACTATCGTGAAGACTATAGCATTCAAGGGAATGGTCTAGGCTTAGCCTCGGTTCTTGCGATGCTTGAACGAAATAACATTAAAATAGACGTAAAAAGTAAAATTAATAGTGGAACTAAAATTGTCTTAAACTTTCGTTAAACACTTATTTTGTATAGTGGATGTATGAAAAAAATTTATATACTAGTATCATTAAGCATTATGTTGATGGCTGTACCTCTAATAAGCGAAGAAAAAGCTTTAACGTTATTTGAGAGTATTAAACAAAGTGAATATTCATGGGTTGTTGTACAATGGGATAACGAAATGAAAATAAAAACACAAACACGCTCTTCTGGACGAAAAAGTTTATGGGAAGACGATGAAGACCCTATTGATGCTAAAGATAATTCAGTTCGTTATCCTAGAGAGCATTTTTAAGGTAATAGATGATTAAAAAAATACCTTTATTTCTTTTATTACCTATTATTTCTATGGCTCAAAATAATTTTATGCAAAGTCAATATTCTTCTTTAAAACAAGGCTCAACTCAAGATGAAGTTATTTCACTTTTTGGAAAAGCTGAACATAAAAAAAGTTTTTTAGAGGGAGATTTAGACATAGAAGCTGGAATTACAGCCAATGGTCTACTTAAAGAAAGCTCGACCATTAACTTCTTTACACAAATGAATGACTATGATTTTCTAATTCATCAACTCTCTGCAAACTACTATGTCAACAATCAAATCATGCTAAGTTTAGGTAGAGAAAACATGAAGTTAAATTTACTTAACGGTAGTTTTGATGGTGCTTTAGTTGCCACTTCTTTTGAGGACTTCTTTGTTAAAGCATTTTACTTTAAACATTATGCCTATTTAGTTCCTACACTTTATCAACATCAAAGTTTAAATGGATTAATGGGTCTTAGTGTTAATTATCAAAAAGCTTGGTTTGATTCAGAATTTTCTTATTTTAATGAAAATTCTGAACATCGTTCAAATATTTATTTAGGCTTACTAAACAAGCCTTATAAAGCAGGTATTGAACATATGCAATATCTCTCTTCTACCAATACAAATGAAAGGGCTTATAAATTGCACATGGGAATGAAACATAAAGGTTTTTACGCTGAAACAGGTTTCATTCATGTTTATGATGGGGGACTTCAAAGAATATATGACTTTGGTGGTTCAGAATTTAATGCTTTTGGTTTAACAAGTTTTTTAAATAATCAAAATGCACAAAATGGCTATGTTGATTTAATATATAACCATAAACCTCTCTATACTAAACTGCATCTTGGTCAAACAGACTTTGACTTTGGTGCTAGTTCTTACCTTGGGAAAGAAGCTGGGTTAACAGTGGGATACCGATACAAAGATCTTCATGCTACCGTACAAGCAATGACGCAAAAAAGTGACCAAGTAGGTTTTTTTGGAGACCGTACTTCATGGGTTCACACAAATTTAGAATATAGGTTTTAACAATGAAAAAATTACTCTTACTCCTCGTAGCCGTCATCTTAGTTTATGCTGCGATCAATCACAAGTTTTTAACAGCCATGAGCTACTTACATGATTACAACCCCAATAATGACAGCCAAGCCGTTGCACTCCTTCAAGATGCCATTAATAATGACAACGATAAAAAATCTGCTTTTCTATTGGGGTACTACTACAAAACAGAAAAATTTAATGACATAAACATGAACGCTTCTCATGAGAATTACTTAAAAGCTGCCAACTGGGGAGACGAAGAAGCAAAAATGATAGTCGCATGGAATTTCTACAAAGGAAAAGGCTGTCAAAAAGATGTGTCTCAGGCAAAAGAGATGCTTACTCAACTCTCCATTGCAGGAAATGCAAAAGCCAAAGAGGTTTTAAAATTTGTGATTCGGAATTAATTTTCCGTTTACAAATACCTATTCTCTAAATCTGCCACTTCTAAATTTTTTTCCATCAAACTTTCAACAAACACAAACTTTCTATAATCCTCTTTACAACAAACAAGAGACGCTAAAAAATTAGCCAATTTTAAAAATTATATTAAGGATTTATTATGAAAAGACAAACAATTACATTATCACTTATAACAATGGCTCTTTTAGGATTAAATGGATGTGGAGAGACTTCAAAAGCAACTGAAGTTTCAGAAGCAAACATAAAACTAAGCTCAATTCAAAAATTCTCAAATGCAAGTAAAAAACATGAAGCATCTGATTGGATTAGCATTGAAAACACTATTCAAAACTTAGATAACCCAGAGCAATTTAATACCATGCTTTTAGGGAGTTTTGATAAAAATATTGCGACTTTAAATTATGTTGGTATTGATAAAGAAGAAGCTTCAGCTACAACTTCTGATGCAATGTATGATGACTTAATAGCACTTGATATAGCAGATTTAGACAAGCAAATAGTAGTAGAATGCAAAGAAGATGAAAGCTGTATTAATGAGGCGATTTCTTCACTTGAATTGTCTGTTCTTTTAGAGAAAGAAGAAGCTTATAGTATGTCTGAAGAAATTCGAGGTGAAGCAAAAGGATTGGTGAATGATAAATTGGTTAAATCTTTTACTTGTGAAGCCAATGAAGTTCGTACGGTACAGCATTATGGTATTGAAGATTTATTTAATACAGCCAATGGGGCTGAGGTGGCAAACCCCTCAGCTACTATTTTAGGGACACCATGGATTATGAACTATCCTTTTCCTGTAACAGCTTATGATGAAGTTAATAACAATCGTATTTTTGCTGATACTATTAGAAATTTACCCTCAGACATTACTAAAGGAATGTTTTACATTGGTTTTAAAAGCAATGGAAGTTCACTTCAAGCGAATGATACTTTTAAGCTTGGAAGCTATGCGAGTGCAAATAAATTTAACACTCGCTTAGATAATTTTGATGCAACATGGACAAATCAGCAAGTAAGCAATACTAATCCAACTACGGATATTTATTATAATAAATTTTCAAACATTAATTTAGCAACAGGAAATTTATTAGATTTAGCCAATAGCAATCATGAATTTGATGTCGTGGTAGAAGATGATACAGCTGTTGATTTTATTACCGTAGCCACCTGTTCTAAACCTGACCCCATTAAAGAAGTGAGTCAAATTGTGAACAAATTTGAATGTTCAGAAAAAGAGACTTTGGTTAAGATTTTAGGTGGAGAGATTGATGCTTTTAGTGCAATAGCTGATGCAAACCCTACTAATCCAAGTGCTGATTTAATCACTAAAAGAGATACAAATACGGCTTACCCTGGTGTTGATGTATCTTATGACTACCACGCTTATGATTACCATTTTATAGACACTTTAAGTTTAGGGTTGACAGCAGGGCAAACGGTTACACAGGCACAATTTAACATCGGCTACAAAGTTATTGGAAGTTCATTAGCTTCAAATGATGCCATGTATATAGGAAACTTTGGCGTTAATCATGCAGGTGGTCACTTGTATAGTACTACTACACCGATTATTCCTCAAGGATGGAATGTGGCTAATATTTCAAATTATGGACATGTTGCCAACATAGACCTAAGTAATTTAAACAATAACTTAGGAATTGGAAATGTATTTAACACCATGCTAAACAATGCTGAACTTGATATCTACGTTCAAGATGACACAGCTGTCGACTTTACACAATTAAACCTTTGTGTAAGAGACAAATAATAACATAAGGCAGGAGTTTGCACTCCTGACCTATTTACCCTTAACTCAATAAAGCTTCCCTTCTATCTCAATATACGTCAAATAAACCCTCAAATCAAA
>CACVAZ010000085.1:1254-5475 GCA_902727995.1 uncultured Sulfurovum sp. | reverse complement strand
GACCAAATATATTTTAGTTTTTATTTAGTCATTTGAATACTCTTTTCAAAATACTCAAATAATTAAACAATATTCCTATGTCTTTAAAAAATAGCTTTGGATTCAGCTATTCTTTATAGGATGGTTTATGGTAAAACTTTTTTAACGACCATACAACCATTTTTATTGGTAACCATTAAAGAAAATTTACCACCAATTCTCAATTTATCTACATAAGGTGCTTCTGCAGATTTCAGAGCATAACCATTTGAGTTTTTTGTAAAAGCTAGGTCGGTTACATTATATTGACAAAACTGTTTAGGTTCATTAGCTTTTAATCTACGGTCAACCCAACTACATTCACCATGATTAAGTCTGCCATGTCTTGTTCCTTTAGGTGCTGCTTTAAAGGTAACAAGCAATCTATTTCTTATGCCTTTTTTACGCTCAGTTGAACGATTGTGTTGAATGGTCATATTGTCACCTGCTATACAGTCCAGTTGATAAGTGGTTTTTAATGTCTCTAAACCAACAGCTACTTTATTTTCATCGGCATTTGCCATAGAAACAAAAGCTAAAGTGCTTAATAAAAGTGTTAATATTTTTTTACTTTTCATAATTTTTTCCTTATAATTTTTTTCTAAAAAAGAGAACAGCCAAAGCCATTCTTTAAATCTATTGTTAGTAATCTCTTACACAACGAATATAATAAACTATATCAGTAGACTTGGGATTAATCGTTGAACTCCAATAGTAGTCTCTCTCCGTTGTAGCTTCTAAATCTGATACTATCGCTGGGCTAAATTTACTATAATCTACTAATGATTTCAACTCATTAATATTCGGAAGTCGCCACTTAGTTTTTCCATCTACATTCAAGTTCTCATAATAAGCTATTGCATCTCCCCCCCCAACTTTTTTTCTGTTTTATTAACTGCCTCATTTTGCCATTCTAGTTTTGTTTGACTGTCTACTACAGTACTAATAGTTACAGCATAAAGCATACTCAAAAAGAGCATACCCGTAATTATTGTTTTTTCATTTTTTCTCCTAAAATTTAAAATAAAAGTATCAAAATCTTATTACCATAAGATTTACTGTACATCTCTAACGCAACGCACATAATGGTTATTATTCTTATGAGACCCATCCACAACAAAGCCAAAGTCGAAACGTACAATCCAGGGAACAGTGGTCTCAACGCCCACATGGCTCGTACTAGACCGATACTGAGGGCTTTAAACCTTTTTGATAAAATCTATCATCTTGTACACTGTCGTCGGTTACTTCTGCACCATCTGTAGCATAACTTTTAGTCTGTCCTGTCTTCTTAAGACCTACATAACCATCCTCTGAATTTTTAATACAATAGTCTAAACTGATACTAGCTCCAGCATCGTCTCTTACACTTAAAGCAAAATATAAAGGGTAAGCCTCACCATAAATGTGTTAATTTTAATTTATTGAATTTCAAAATCTAAAGTTTGAGTTTCAATAAGGGAACCATCTATCTTTTGATAATCAATATATATACGATAATCTCCTAATGGATAATTATCTAATGAGTAGTCAGAAAATGAGGATTCAGCTATTTCTAAAGGCTGAATTATTTCCTTAGACTTGACAATGAATCCTCCTGCAGCATATTTATTCCCATCTCTAGCTATAACATTTGAAATTGAAGGGATATCGCTGTCATTTCCTAAACGCTCTATCCAAAATTGAAGAGTTCCTATTAGATTCAGAGGTCGATCAAAATCATTATTTATAGGTATTTTTAAAATATGATTTGATTCATTTGTAAACGTATATAGCCTTTTTATTGTATCTGTTTGACTATAAATGTCTTTATCTAAAGTAGTTGTTAACTTAAGTCCTTTGTAAATAGTTTCTAAATCACTAACTGTTGTTAGCTTATTGTCTCTCACGCAGCGAACATATGCTTCTTCATCAACATAAAGATAAGCATTAGTACTATCTCTCCTAAACTTAACATGATCTTTAATAATTCCCACTTCATCTAAAGATTCTGATTGACTGTTTACAGTGTATATTATATTTGGATATAAGATTGTAACCGAGGCAATATTTTGAAAAGTAGCATCAATTGTTGGATTAAACTGTGTATCTATAATTGTTTCAAGTTCAGATTTTAGGGGGACTCTCCAATCATAAAAACCATTTAGACTTAAATCTTCACAATAAGTTGTTGACGTATCTCCTGATGTATTATCTGAACCAATTCCAGCTCCTCCATTTGAATAATTTGTTCTTGTTACCCATGGTTTAAGAACTGTTTTAACAGCTGTATCATCTTGCCATTGCAGTCCTGTATTTTTATCAGTTACTGTTTCATCTTGACGAATCAGTCCTTTCTTATTCCCTCGTATACAATAATCAATACTACTACTTGCACCACCATTATCGGTAACTGTTAACTTAACACATAGATTAGGGTTAATATTTTCATCATATCCTTCTAATTTTAATGGATTTTGTGTGGCTGTTGTTCCAACAACATTAGCACCAATTATTTCTGACCATTCATATGTCCAAGAGCTACTATCTTCATCAAATATCTCTACTGTTAATGTGAAATCTGTAGTTTCATCTACAACATTAATCTTCTGAATTTCTGGTGGTAAGTTAATCGTAATAAGTTGTTCATCATAAGAAGGAAGCGTAAAAGGCACAGTCACTATGTTTCCTGCTGTATTCTCTAATGTCAAATTTGTTTTAATAATATCGATTAAAGAATTTCCTCCCAGTCCTAAGTCCGTAGAAATTGTTTTTTCAAATGTATTCACTACAGGTTTCGTATAAATAGAAATAAAAGTAACTTCATCTTTATCTCCAAAACTTAAAGTACCACTCTCAGGGCTAAAGCATCCTATCTCAGGGCTTACACAACCTATAATAGGTAAGTCTCCTTTAGCTAATATTTTAGATTTTACCGTTTCTTTAATAACATTTAATTTATATTGTAAATCATCTTTCTGAACATTTTTAACAGTAAATTTGACTCTAGCTTCTTGTTCATTTTCAGAATAAACTTCTATAGTTTTTAAATAAGGAGGTAAAGAAAAAAGATTATCTTGGCTCACATCATTTAAACTCAAAATTAAATTACTTGGTAAAACGCTACTGGTTTCATAATTTCCTTTATAGAGTAAATTTTCTCCTACATCATATGCTGTAGTTTCAAATATATACGGTCCAGCATTGGCATTTAAACTTAAGTTTACACCCCATGTACCAAGTGTTTTACTCAATGGCTTATTTTCATAAATAAAAGTATCACCTTGTTTCACATTTAGAAGTATTTTATTAATATCAGATACTTTTTGAAAGTTATTAGTACTATTTTTAAATGTAACACTAACCTCTGTTCCATTTTTTGCACTATTTTCAGTAGAAGTAGTACTACTATCTCTACAACCTACAGCCATAAACAGCATTACAACCACCGTTAGTATACTTAAGATTTTTCGTCTCATTGTATATCCTTTTTATTTTATTAATATAAATAAATATATTAAAATAGTATATAATAATAAAATGAGAATTTTGTGAGGAAGAAATGAGGAAAAAATGAGAATTATTTTCTAGTAATTAAAATATTATTTTAATTCTTTTGTGCTTGTCTAAATTTAATACGATTAAAATAATTAATCGTATCAAAAATCAAATTTTCTAAAGTATTTCTAATCTACCATCTTTATCTTTAGGCGACAGTATTTTTTTGTCTTCAATGGTCTCAGCCATTATCGAATAAAACGTTGCAAAAGTATTTTGAAAATCACTTCCATATTTCTTAAACCAAAAGTACCCATCACCTTCATGCTCTACTATGAATGCATTACTCGCAATACTATAAGTTTTTTCATCCTCTATATTTATCCATTTTCCATTTATAAATACTTTTACTTCTTCTACTCTTTCACCTTTACGCGTTACTTTTTTGTTCTCTATTTTTTGTGTTGTTTTAGCCAATACTATCTTGTACTTTAAACCCGAAGCATGAAGAAGACCACCCTCTCCATACTCTGATGCACTACGTTCAAGTATGGGTTTGAGGTATTTACCTTTGAGCTTAAATCGTATGGCATAATTACCAAACTCATCTATGGCTTTTAACATTTCATCTGTTATATTACCTTTAGGGTAAATCTTTTTACCTCTAAATGCACCTGCATTGTTTAAGACTATGTCAACTTTGAACTTTTCTCGCATTAGGTCATT
>CACVAZ010000085.1:0-1154 GCA_902727995.1 uncultured Sulfurovum sp. | reverse complement strand
CAAACTCATCTATGGCTTTTAACATTTCATCTGTTATATTACCTTTAGGGTAAATCTTTTTACCTCTAAATGCACCTGCATTGTTTAAGACTATGTCAACTTTGAACTTTTCTCGCATTAGGTCATTTATTAGGTTCACTACCGTAGACTCATTTTTCCGTACAGCATCTGAACCCAAGTTCCATGCCCTTTTCGTCTCTCCAAGTACAATGGCTTTGGGAAATTTTTCTAGGTAAGCTTCTAATTTTTTAGCTATCTTTTTATCAGCTATATACTGACTAGTAAGTACTGGAACTTGGGTCATTTTTAATTCTTTATGAAGTACATTTAAATTATCATCTAAGGGTATGTCAACTTTTATGATGAGTGTTCCTTGTTCTCCACCATTCACAATAGATGTATTTCCAATGCGACCCATTTTTTTAACATAATGATGCGAATGCCCACCAAAAATAAGGTCTATGCCTTTTACTTGTTTGGCAAGTTTTACATCATTTTTATAACCAATGTGAGATATAAGCACCACAACATTTGCACCTTTGCTTCTAAGTAACTTTATCATCTTTTTAGATGTTTCTATGTTTTGAGAAAGAAACTTAACTTTACGTTCACTCGTCACCATGAGTAAACCCTCAGTCATGATGCTAAAGAACCCCACTTTTACTCCGTCTACTTCTTTTATGACATAAGGGCTACACTTTCCTTTAAGTGCAGAGTTTGAAACATTTAAGTCGGAACATATAGTTGTAAATGATGCCTCGTCTAAAGCTTCTGACAAAATATCTGAACCTTTATCAAACTCATGATTCCCTAAAGCATAAAGTTCATACCCTGCATCAGACATCAAAGAAAATATGGCTTTACCCTTGAAGACATGAAAAAACTTATTCATAAGATCATCACCAGCAGAAACCACAAAAGAGTTTGGGTTTTCTTTTTTTAGTTGAGCATACGCTGTGGAAAGATGAGCAATGCCTCCCATCTCCACTTTTTCTTTTTTACCATCCCCATCAATATCAAATTTTTGCAAAGAGGATTTCATCATACCTTGTAGATCTGCTGTCCCCATAATGCTTATGGTTTTAGCAGAGAGTAAGTTTAGGGTTAGGCATAGGGTTAAAATTAGTTTTGCTCTCATGTATTTTCCTTTTCTT
>CACVAZ010000084.1 GCA_902727995.1 uncultured Sulfurovum sp. | reverse complement strand
GTTTTTGCTGAACTACTCAAACATATTAGCTATAGCCAAATTCAACCTAAACTCTATCACTATAGAACCAATGATAAAAAAGAGATAGATTTTATTGTAGAAAAGGTAGATAAAACCTTTGCCATTGAGGTGAAATCATCACAAAATATCAAAAAAGATGCCTTTAAACATATTGTAGATTTTCAAAAAAAGTCATCAAAAGAGATAATAGGCATTGTCTTTTATGTAGGAGATTCTATCTTATCGTTTGGAGATGAAGAACATCAACGGTTTGCTCTGCCTTTAAGCCTCTTTTTTTGATTATATTTGTACTCTTTAAAATGCTTTTCAAAAGAACTATCATCATTGAGTTCTCGAAGCTTTCTTAAAATTGTATTGGGAACGAGAAAACTACGTTACGCTTTCCCATTCAAACTTTGAGATGTTTTTATCTTTTTTAGAAAACTCAATACCAACAATAATAATCTCTTTAGCAATATTTAGATACTTCTCATGATACTTTTTATCTTTTATCTGCTGAAGAGCTTTAGAATTTTGATTTTCATTATCCACCACTTTAAACTCAATCACATAAACTTGACTCATATCAGGAGTGGCTATGGTTAAATCAATTCGTCCTAAGCTAGTTACATCTTCAGCTATAAATTCTATTCCTAATCCTGCTAAATAAGCATAAATAACATTGGCATAGTAGCCCTCATAGTTTTGAATCTCACTTTTGACATAAGCGTTATAAGGAAGTGAAGCAAACAAACTATAAATTGAGTTTTCAAATTTTTTCATATCTTGCTCTTCTATGGCATCAAATATTGGCGTTTTATCAAGCGTTGCATCAGCTAAAAGATACTCGAATATATGTTCGTTTAGCGCTGTCTTAACCTCTAAGTTTGGATAGCTTAGATGATAAACTTTTTGATTAAACCTCTGTTTAACCTCTTTAATGGTCAAATACCCTGTTTGAAAAAGCAGTGTTTCTAGTTTTATATAATCTATATCAAAACTACTTAGATTTGACTCATTGACTTTTATCTCTTCTAAGTTTGGAAGAAAAAAGTTTCTCTCTTTTAAAACTTCAATCAAAAAAGAAGGGTTCCCTGTCTCAAACCAATAGTTACTATAAGATTTTCCTTTAGAGAAAAAAAGAAGAATATCAAAAGGGTTATAGACACCCTCTCCTAAAAAGTTATAACCGTTGTACCACTTTTTTAATTCATCTAAATCAACACCATCTAATCGCTCTTCAAAACTCTTTTTTACATCTTCATGTGTATATCCACAAATAGTTGCATAGTTTGGACTTAATGAAATATCTTCTAAATTATTTAGTCCTGAAAAAAGGCTTACTTTTGAGAATTTACTAACGCCTGTTAACAATGCAAATTTGACATATTGGTCACTCTCTTTTATGACGGAATAGATATTTTTCAGTCTGTCTCGTATCTCTTTTGAGAGCTGTTTATTTGTTATATTATCAAGTATGGGTTTATCATATTTATCTATGAGTATGACTACTTTTTGGTTGTATTTTTGATGAGCTTTTTTAATTAACTCTAAAAAACAGTTTTTGACATCATCTTTATATTGACATTCCAATTTTAAGCGTTCTTGATTTTCATTAATAATCCATAAAATTGTTTTATCTAAATCTTTAACACTCTTTGTAACTCCTGCCCCAAAACTAATATGAATCACAGGATAAGCAGTTTGCCAATCCCATTTATCATAAATATACAAACCCTCAAAGAGTTCTTTTTTACCTTCAAATATATCTTTAAGCGTATCTAAGAAAAGAGACTTACCAAAACGGCGTGGGCGTGATAGGAAGTAGTATTTACCATTATTTATAAGACTTAAAGCTAAATTTGTTTTATCTATATAGATGTAGTTTTCTTTTTTATCTCTTATTTCGTGGAATGTTTGGATTCCTATTGGTAGTTTTTTCATACTCTCCTCTTTTATTATATTTTGTCAAAAAAGTTTTCTATGTTCAAATATTTTCAGTAGTTTATGATGGGAGTATAACTTTATGTCAAATTGTCATACGTAGGGGGTGATTGCCATCACACCGTTCTAAAATAGACTTGAAGAATCAAGGAACAAAATAGCCTGTCACTTTTAATTTCAGGCTATTTTTTTGTCTGCATATACTCCAAAAGTTCCTCTTTTTTGATATTAAGCTTTTTAACCACATCATCTATTGCCAAGTGAAAATCTTTTATCATAATAATTGCATTGTTGAAGGTAGCTTCTTTTGCACCTTGTTCAACACCTATTTTTACACCATCTTGAAAAAATGGTATCTTCTCAATGTCTACTGTTAACATTTCAACTCCTTGTTTTACATTTTCTTCTAAACCTCTATTGGTTGAATAGAGTGTAATTATCTTTAAATACTTTTCAAAAGAACTATCATCATTGAGTTCTCGAAGCTTTCTTAAAATTCTGTTGATAACGATTTGCTTATCTTCTCCTTTAAAGTCACAGAGAATAGATAATGCAATAGCTGAAGGGTCATTACTCTTAAGTAACTCTTCACAAGCTATGTCTCTCATATCGATTATATCATAAGCATAATCAATTTTATCTCGTTTGATTTGAGATTTCATGTAGCACTTCTCTTTACCGATATAAACCATGTATTGAGAGACTTTGTATTTTTCATACAAAAAGAGTATATCGGTATAGTAACGACACATTCGTAAGTGCATTTCCTTATGGTTATTATTTTGTATTTCAATATGAACAATCTCATCGCCATTTTGAAAGAGTAAATCACTCTCTCGTGATTCTATGCGTGTAAACTCTTGGTTAATCATTTCCATATCGTCTTTAATATCAATACGCAAGATGTGCTTGGATATGTCTCGTGCTATATTTTTAAGTATCTCTTTACTAATGACATCTTTTTGACCCATAGAGCAACCCTTTATGTTGAATTTTTACCATTTTAACATAAAAAATTATAAAACGTTAAAAATATGTCAAATTGTCATAGGTAGGGTACGATTGCCATCGCACCATGTTAATACAAAAAACCAAACTTTTTTGTTAAAGTCTTATATGGCAGATTATAAACGACTCTTTTTAGAAGGGCATAGCTACTACTTAACCATGGTTACCCATAGGCGTAATGCTATTTTGATAGACAATATAGATGCTTTAGGTGAAAGCTTTAGAGAGAGTAAGCAATATTACGGTTATGTTATTAATGCGATTGTGGTGTTACCTGACCATATCCACATGATAATTACCCCTCAAAATGTCCATGATTATCCTAAAATTGTTCGTGCAATAAAATATAATTTTACCATTAAAATTAATCAGAATGAAGAGCAATCGATGGCACGACACAAAAAAGGGCTAAAACCTATATGGCAAAAACGTTATTATGAACATACGATTAGAGATGAAAAAGATTATTTACGGTGTTTAGAATATATGAAACATAACCCAATCAAGCATGGTTTGGTAGAAAATGTAAATGATTGGGAATATTCATCATTTTAAAATGGGGGGGGGTATCTTGATTTGGTGCGATAGCAATCGCCCCCTACGGTTGTGAATACTTTAAATCATTGGCATGAATTTTTGTTTGTGTAGGGGGCGATTGCCATCGCACCGTTTTCAAAAGGATATGAATATAGCTCTATTTTCTCTTTTCCAAGGCTTAAATATAAAAAACAGATGCCATGATGTATATTATGTGGTGCGATAGCAATCGCCCCCTACGGTTGTAAATACCTTAAACCATTGGTATGAATTTTTGTTTGTGTAGGGGGCGATTGCCATCGCACCGTTCTCAAAAGGATATGAATATAGCTCTATTTTCTCTTTTCCAAGGCTTAAATATAAAAAACAGATGAGCCATAATGTATATTAGGTGGTGCGATAGCAATCGCCCCCTACGGTTGTGAATAGCATAAACCATTGGCATAAATATTTGTTTATGTAGGGTGCGATTGCCATCGCACCGTTCTCAAAAGGATATGAATATAGCTCTATTTTCTCTTTTCCAAGGCTTAAACATAAAAAACAGATGCCATAATGTATATTATGTGGTGCGATAGCAATCGCCCCCTACGGTTGAGAATACCTTAAACCATTGGCATGAATTTTTGTTTGTGTAGGGGGCGATTGCCATCGCACCGTTAAAAAACAAATATAAATAAATTTTAAAAAACTAATAAAAATATTAATAAACATAAATAAAACTAAAACCTAAAAAATAGCCAATAAATTTAATAAAAATGTCTATAAAAATCACGTTTCTGACAGAAATCCGACAATTCTTTTTTACAATTGGACTGTAAGTAGGGGATTAAGTACAGGGGAAGGTACTTTATCTACTTCGTATAATTAAAAATCAAAAAGTTAAAGATGCGTTGTTAGTTTTAGATATTGGTAAAAAATATTGAGAGCTAATCGAGTCCAATAGGCATTCCCAAGCTGAAGCTTGGGAACGAGAAAAAATATTAAACTAACAATAAGCATAGTTATTATTAGTTTAGTATTTAAAATAAAGGAGAAATTATGAATGGATTGGCTAAACAATTTTTATGGTCAATGTTTTTAATTTTATTGGCACAAAGTTATCTATTTGCTGTTGCCACTAACAAGACATACAATGGTTCAGATTTTAGTGATGGAGGAAACAATCTTACAAATACAGATTTTGTAATAAGTGGTGTAGCTCAGAATGATACAGTCTTTAATATGGAACTTGATGCAAGTCCAGAGATTTATGGGAAAACAGCATTCTCTTCGGGTTCAGCTATGACTGGAAGTATTACTGTGACAGTAGATGGCACGAATACAGGTTCTTTTGAACTGAGAGGAATATCCTTGTATGATTATAATGCAGGAACATCAAATGTATCAGTTAATTGGTTTAGCAATATAAATATAGTTGGTAATCTTTTAAATGGAGGAACAGTGACTTCAACTAATAGCGATTTGGCTATTACAACATCTGGCTCAAATAATGGTCTTGATGAGTCTGATTTCGATTTGTCGAGTTTTAGTGGACAACAGATAAGTTCATTTGAAATTCAATTTAATATGCTTAATACTTCTAATTATATTGCACCTGATAACTTGACATTAGTAGGTTTTACTATCACCAACGCCCAATCCCCAGCCCCAGCCGACACCACCCCACCAACCCTATCAAGCATAACCCACGAAAACATAGCCCAAACCACAGCAGACCTCAAAGCCACATCAAATGAAGCTGGTACGATGTATTATGTGGTTTCGACCTCTTCATCGACTCCTACAGCTGACCAAGTGATTGACAATACGGTGACAGGAAATGTCAAAAATGGTAGCAGTGCTGTCACAGAGAATACAGCCAAGACCTTTAATGTAACAGGACTAACGGCTGGGACGACGTACTATTATTATATGGTGGCTAAAGATGCTTCGGAGAATAAGAGTGGGGTTTCTGGTGGGGATTTTGTGACAATCTCAGCCATTAATGCTGATGCCACCCTAACAGCAGG
>CACVAZ010000083.1 GCA_902727995.1 uncultured Sulfurovum sp. | reverse complement strand
ATAATCCTTATCATCTAAGTAGCTTATTCTATAAACTACTACAAGAAAAAAAGTTAAATGAGTTTAATAACCTTTTAAGTTCATTAAGCAATAAAGAACAAAACATTATTCATAAAAACATTGATTTTCAAACTTTATTGGCTGAATATTATGTACAAAATTCTGACATTGAAATGGCAGTTAAAAGTTATGATAAAATCTTTAAACTAGACCCAAATAAAATAACAAGTCATCAATCTTATCTTTGGTTTTTAATAGACAATCAAGCTCAATATCCCACATTAACAAAAAAGATTATGAGCCATCTCAATAAACTACAAAACAACCCTGCTTTACGTGAAAAAATAGGACTTCCCTTGGTCGTCGGTGCTATGAGTTTAGAGCAACATAAACGTGCTAAATATTGGCTCCAAGAATTTATAAAAAGTGATCCTCATAACAAAGAATACCAAAGTTTAAAAAAAGAAATAAATACCTTTAAACGAGAAAAACTTTATGCTAAATATGATGAAATCATCAATAAGCAATATCTTAAAAGCCATATTAATCTGAGTAAAAAACATCTTGGTTCTCAACTAAATGTTCATGAAACACGTTTTATTTATCATGCTAAAGCTTACAAAAACATCCAATCTAAAGTAAGCCTCACAGATTACCGTTATGAAGATAAAAGACAAAAAAAGAGCAAACAAACTGCCTTTGAGATTGCCTTAAAAAATACACAAAAAAAATTTTTATGGGAAATAAATTTAGAATATTTAAATGCCAATGATGACTTTCTCCTTGCTTCAAGTAACCTAAGCTATAACCTTCACCCTTTTAAAATCAATCTCCATGCTAAATACCAAAATAAAACTAAATTGACTCCTCAACTAGAAAAGAATGGTTTAGAAAATTCTTTGGCACTTAGTTTACAGACAGAAATGAATCAACATACAAATTTTAGCTTCTTGGTACAAGAACGTCAATTTAAAGCCCTTGATGGTCTGAACTTGGGTACAGCCAAACAACTTAGACTCAATGCTGATTATCTCTTACGATTTGGCTACCCTGACCTTAGCTTTAATGCTTATTTAAGTCACAACCAATTTTCAAAAAACATTGCACAAGACTTTTCTGAATTTGGAATAGCCAGTAGTATTGGTACAACCCGTCAACATACATTGAATTCTTCATGGAAACCGTTTGGAACCGTTACTTTAGCTATAAATGATGAACAAAATCTTGGTGGCTCACTGACTTTTGGTGTTTCTAAAATGCTTACAGGAGAGGACTCACTTGATCTACTTTTTGACTACTATAACGGCATAGGTGTGATAAGTGAACCCATTTATGGGGTGAATATTAAGTATAGGTTCTAAGCACTCCTTTTTCTATGCCACAATATGTTAAAATTTTAACAATAATTTTACTAAAGGTAAGCAATGATTTTTATTGATGATGTAAGAGCAAATGAGGTAATGGACAGTCGAGGAAATCCCACTGTTCAAGCAACGGTAAGTTTAAGTGATGGTACAATAGCATCAGCCATTGTTCCTTCTGGGGCGAGTACGGGTAAAAGAGAAGCCTTAGAACTTCGTGATGGTGGAGACCGTTACATGGGTAAAGGCGTTTTACAAGCTTGTGAAAATGTCAATGAGAAAATCTCTGAAACACTTTTGGGTCTTTCCCCTTACAATCAAGCAGAAGTTGACCTGACGATGAAAGCCTTAGATGGTACAGAAAACTATGGAGAGCTTGGAGCCAATGCTGTTCTTGGTGTTTCTATGGCTGTAGCACGTGCTGCTGCTAAGTCACTCAACATGCCTCTTTACCGTTACCTTGGTGGTGCAAACGCTGTAACTTTACCTGTTCCAATGTTTAACATTATCAACGGTGGAGAACATGCAAACAACTCTGTTGACTTTCAAGAGTACATGATTGTTCCTCATGGTTTTGATACCTTCTCAAGAGGTCTTCAAGCTGTTGCTGAAATTTACCAACACCTTAAAAAAATTATTGATGGTATGGGTGAAAGTACTGCTGTTGGGGATGAAGGTGGATTTGCTCCAAACCTTAAATCAAATGAAGAACCTCTTCAAGTAATCATCCAAGCCATTGAAGCTGCTGGTTATAAAGCTGGTGAAGAAATTGGATTGGCACTTGATGTTGCTGCTTCTGAACTTACAGATGATGATGGACTTTACGTTCTTAAATCTGAAAACAGAAGCCTAACATCTGCTGAAATGGTTGCTTACTACGCTGACCTATGTGCTAAATACCCTATTGTATCTATCGAAGATGGATTGGACGAAGATGATTGGGAAGGTTGGAAAATACTTACAGATGAATTGGCTGACAAAACACAACTTGTTGGTGATGATTTATTTGTTACTAACGTTTCTATTTTGGCTGAAGGAATTGAAAAAGAGATTGCCAACTCAATTCTAATTAAACCAAACCAAATTGGTACCGTTTCAGAAACCATGCAAACTATTAGACTGGCACAAAGAAATGGTTACACTTGTGTCATGTCTCACCGTTCAGGTGAAAGTGAAGATACTTTCATTGCAGACTTTGCAGTGGCCATGAACACAGGTCAAATTAAAACAGGTTCAACAGCAAGATCGGACAGAATCGCTAAATATAACCGTCTTTTAGAGATTGAAAGAGAACTAGGACAGTTTGAATACCTTGGAACCTCAATCTTTAAGTAAATGAAAATCTCGTTTCAAGAAGATATTGCCCCTTTTATTGACAAGCTCGAAGAGATTCTTGGGCTGTCATTTAAAGTCTTTCTTAGTACAGCACTCATTGTCATGGCTTTAGGTATTTACCTTGCCAATTTACTTTTTGGAAACCACTCTTTGCAAGTTTTAGAAAAATTAAAACATGAAAAGATTGTCATTAAACAAGAGATAGAAGTTCTAAAAAATAAAAATGCTAAACTCCATAAAGAGTATTTAGAATGGGTAGATGCCCAATAAAAAAGTTAAAGATTTAAGGCTTTTCTTTTACCAATAACTTAATCACCACCATTGAAATAATCACCTCCAACAAACTTACCAAAACAACAGCATTATAATGAAAAAGCTGAATACCATGATTTTGATAAGCTATGGTTGCGATGGCTATCATTAAAGTTAATGGCATAGCCAGTGCAAAGGCAATAAGTAAAGCCTCTCTTTTTCCTGTAATAAAAGAAAGTGTAAATGCTGCAACAATGCGTATGAAAAACATCCCAGCCAATAAGGTAATACTTGTTATAAAAATCTCTTCTTGAAAAAAATCTTTTATAAAAATGGCTTTTAACTCCAGGGAAGCACCGACATAAATAAAAAATATAGGTACTAAAAAACCAAATCCAAATGATGAGATGTTTTCTTCTAACTCTTTTTTATGATGAAAAAATGTAGAGATAAAAACACCTGCAATAAAAGCACCAAAAGCAACTTCTAAATGAAGTTTAAGCATGATGGAAACCATAATAAAAAATATTCCCATGGATAAACGCAAATCTTGATATTTTCCATCAACTGTTTTAGAACTGGGCATAAGAGTGCTTTTCAACTCTGGATACCACCAAAAAAGTGTTCTAAACATTATGTAAAGTAACCAAACAGCCACTAAAAAGCCAAGTAATAATGCTAATTTTGAGAGAAGTTCTTCAATGTCATTCACTGAATAATAGGCTTCAAAAACGGTTAAAGCAATAATACTTAATACCTCCCCAATCGTTCCTACTAAAAAAGCAATTTTAATCCAAGGGGCTTCTTTTCCATATTCCTTAGAAAGTGTGGCTAAAATACCAATGGAGATAAGAGGTAAAATGATAATCAGAACAGGAGGAAGATCAAGAATCCACCCCAATAACACAGCCAATCCCCACATGGTTGCTAAAAAATAAAAAGCTTGAACCGTATAAACCTTTGGCATTTTAAAAATACTTTTTAAATTTACTTCTAATCCTGCTAAGAACATCAGATATAAAAATCCAACATGTGCAATGAAGTGAAAATGTTCATTTTCAATATTGATAATACCAAACATGGCTAAAGCAGAACCTAAAACAATCTCAATAGGTGCTGTAGGTAAACGTAAAAACTTTGAGAGATGTGGAGAAAGAACTAAAATAAGGGAAATCGCTAAAATAATTCCAATTTTTTCACTTTCCATCACAAGTTGTTGCTACTCCATACCCTAATCTTTCTAACATTTTTTTGTCTTTTTGTGGGGCATCTCCCACTGTAGTTAAATAGTTTCCTATAACCATAGAGTTTGCTCCTGCTTCAAACATAAGTTCTTCACAACCATCAAAAAGAAGTTCTCTTCCTGCTGCAACCATGAGTAACTTATTTTCACCAAAAAGCTTTCTAGCACGTTTAACAATCTCTAAAGCTTCATCTCTTGAAATGTTTCTGCTCTTAATCGGTAAGGCAATATTGGGATGATAAAAGTTTAAAGGCGTTGACTCAGGACTTAATGAAGCAATGGAATTTAACAAAGAAGTTCTGTCTTCTGCTGTTTCACCCATACCAAAAATACCACCTGAACAAAGTTGTAATCCAACTGACTTAGCATTTTGACAGGTTTCATAACGCTCAGACCAATTATGCGTAGTACAAATGCTAGGATAATACGCCTCAGAAGTCTCTAAGTTATGATTATAGCTATCAATACCATGCTCTTTTAAGTAACGTAACTGTTCAAGTGAAGCTGTTCCATTACAGGCAATAAGATTTATATTGTCAACTTCAGCTTTAACAGCTTGTGCTGCACGTGCGACAAAGTCTACTTTTTTATCGTCTAAGCCTTTTCCAGCTGTTACCAAACAGTAACCTAAAGCCCCATAAGACTTAGCTTTTTTTGCTTCTTCGACAATGGTATCTATTGACTTATAATTATAACGTTCAATGTCAGCATGATAGCGAACACTCTGGGTACAAAACTTACAATCTTCTAGGCAGGTACCAGACAAAATATTATTGATGGCACATAAAAATATCTCTTTTTTCATGTTCGCATTATTCCTAATTTCCAAGAAGAGTATGCTGAAAATACTTTGTAAAATTTTATAGTGTATAATTGCGAGAAAAGAGATAATATTTAGAAAGGACTTCTTTGTCAATAATACAAAAAATAGCACTTATTCTTATGCTACTATTTTTGCTTTTACTGTATCTTTTTAGGATAAAAAGTAATAATAACAAGCCCATCAAAATAGAACCCATAAAAATAGAAGCACTTAGTACTGCTACAAAACAGTCTTCTTCCAAAATACCTATGGAAAGTAGCCCTGAAGACATTTTGTCAAAACTAAAAGTTGCGTCTATGGCTTCTAGACAGATTTTAAGTTACCTAAAAGAAGATGAACCTCGTAAAATTTTAAATGCTTTAAAAAATCAAATAGCCCAACAAGAGATTATAACAATCCCAGAAAAAAAAGAAATAGCTAAAGCAAAAAAAATTGTTTTAAAAAAAACTGTTATAAAAAAGTCAAGCCCAAAAGTAACAAATAGAAAAAAAATAGTTAGTAAAAAGC
>CACVAZ010000082.1 GCA_902727995.1 uncultured Sulfurovum sp. | reverse complement strand
ATACCATCTGAAATACGCTGTAAAAATTCAAACATGTGTAAATCTAATTCAAGTGAGGAAATTATCTCTCCACCATAACGAATATTGAGCATAACCTTACAATACTCATCATCAAAGCCATTAAGCAGTTCTAACTCTACTCCTTGATTTGAACCCCTTTTATTAAAGCCTATATCTTCAATAATCTCAGAAGAGAGTTTAGAGTGTGTTCCGGTCAGTGAAGTAGCAACAAACAGTCTTGTATTTCCATCTTTACTTAAAAGCTCTCCTAAAAAAACGCGATTTAACCCCAGTACTAACTCTTTAACAATACTATTTGAAACTTTTAGGTCATTACGTAAAGGAGAAATAACACTATCATAAAATTTCTGAGCATGTTTATAGGCAATTAAATCTTTAGAATCAATGGTAATGCTTCCCCATTTTATCTCATGGTCATAGTTAAAGAAAAGGTGTCGTCGTAATAAAACTAAAGAGTCTTTAATTATTTTCATCTCACCATTTTCTAAATAGTTCTCTCTTTGTTTAAAAAATGTTTCAAAATCAAAAAAGATATTGTTTAGCTCTTTATGATAAAGCTCTTTGTTCTCAATATCTCCATACAAAATAAAATCATCTATATAATTACTAGTCTCATACCCTATCCGTAACTCTCTAAGCTCTTTAAATGGACTCTTTTCCTGTTTACTTTTTGGTAAATTATCTCCAAAAACATTATAATAAAAGGATGCATCAGCTTTATTATGAAGATTTTTAAAATGTTCTATCCCTTTTTCACAACTGTTAAAGACTCTACTTTTCTCTTTATACCCCAAAATCATATTGGATATAAGCATAAAGAGCTTCCTTAATGTTATATGTTGATAGTTTAGATCACAACTTCTAACAATAGCTATAAGTTGTTTTTGTATATGCTCTTTTTTTAACATCTCAATATTGGCATGGATAGGACAAAATATTGTGTCATCATGTAAACTAGGACAATGACTCTCATACTTATCACAAGCTAGTAGTATCTCCTTAAGTAAGAGTTCAAAGTTTTTAGAAGAAGAGGTTTGACTTAAGTCTAATAAAATTAATTTATCATTATTCCCTGCATTATCAATACTCTCTTCAATCAAATCTAATAATTTTTCAAAATGAGGGTATTCGGACAATGCATCTCTAAGAGTATCAGTCAATATTCCATCATTTGAGGCAATAATATAAACCTCATCTGAACCCTCATAAATAGATTTATAAAGATTCATAAGCGTTTGAATTTTATCCTCTTTTTCAATTTCAGTAAAATCTTTGATAAAAGTAATATTCTTTCCATCAAATTCCAATTTAGGAATATACTCATCACTCCAACACTCACTTTCTCCACCCATTTCTGAAAAGAGTTTACGTAAAAGATAAGTTTTACCATCCCCTGCTGAACCAGAGATAATAATAGGTTTTGGATTAACAATAAACTTCCCAAATAACTTTTCCAAAAGATTATTATCTATTCTTATCTCATCAACCCCTAATCGTTTAGCAAATTTTGATACATGCTCATCGTAAGATGCTTTATTTTGTGAGGTTGGTGCATAAGCTGAGAGTAGTCGAAAGAAGTTTTTTTTCATATTTTATCCGTTGTCCAATATTTAGATTTTATCTCTTCTATTTTTTTATCTAATATCGTAACTTTTTTTAAGTCTTCATTTAATAAATTTTTCAAAAATATATCTATACTAGTTTGTTTTCTTTTTATACTTATATATTCTGATTTTTCCATATTCTTTTGAACTTTGTCAAAATCTAAATGATGTATATCTTCATGTAATTTGCTTAAAAAAGCAATTTCTTTAGTAGGTAAATTCTTTTTTTGTAAAGTTTGAATTTCATTCAATACATTAGTATAATTTTGGATATATTGTTTCTTCAAATTATGTGCAAAATCCATAACATTCTTATAGGAAATTATCTCATAAATACTTAGAATCAATAACAAATCTATAGTTGTAAAAACCTCTCCTAAAAAATTACTTCTAAAAATATCTTGAAAATCTTGAATTGCTTCATCATCATCTGTTATAAAATATGTCTGAAAAGCTAAACTACTTTCATATCTATTTAGGTACAAAGCATAAGCTGTAGAGTGAAGTTCTCCATTATCCTCATCTTTATATTTTGGACAAACTTTTTTTATAAAATTTAAAGATGAATCAAAATCAACATTATCAACTATATTAAGATAAGAGGGGATATTCTTACTCATATAATTTCTAATAAATTTTATTTTATTTCCATCAGAAAAATTTTTAGAGAAAGTATTTTTCAACTCATCATAATTTTTTTGTGAAAGTTTTATTTTAAATACTTGATTGATTTTATCAAGATAATCATATTCTAACTCATAATCTTCATCATTATCAATTAAATCAATTTGCAAAAGATTATTGATAGTGCAAGTATCTAAAATAAAAATCATTTACTCTTCCCAAGCAATAATCTCATCCTGAATACTATCTATAAAAGTTTGGTCAATTTTCTCTTTTTCTTCTATTAATGCCATTTCAAGAATAATTGAAAATGTTTCATTAATTTTTCTTGTAGTAAGGTTTCCCATATGTTCAACTACATATTTAATTAGTGCATCATCCTCAAAGGGTAATTCTTTATCTTCTATAAGATAAATATTACTTAACTCCTTTACATAGGCAATAGCTTCATCAGTTGTAGGGTTTTCAAAATCAATTTTCAATTTTGCTCTTGATGATAAAGCTTCTCCAAGAGAAATAGATAAATCTTCTCTATCCATAAAAGCTTTTTGAGTAAAATTAAGAAAGAGCATTAGGTTATTAGGAGTTTTATCGATAAACTGTCTAAGAAAAGTTGTAAATCTATCAGCTAAAATTTTTTTAATTGTATCTATATCTTCAAACTCATCTAACCAAATAATAAAAGAAGAGTAGTGTTGCTTTTCATAAGTCACACAATTGATAATTGTTGCTATAAAATTTGCAACTTGTTCATCATTTTTTAAACCATAAGGAAGCTCCAAAGAGTTTAACGTTGATTTGGTACTATCGCCATAAATATAGTTTTTTAAGATATTAAAATATTTATCGTCTTCAGTATTAATTAGTGTTTTAAAGACTTCTCCAATAACTGTATCATTAGAGAAATTTGTAATCATTAGAACTAATTGCTCTTCACCAACTTCATCTTTTAGTTTTTGAAAGTCAGAATATATCTCCTCTAAAGAATATTGTCCCAAAAATGAGCGTAAAAACTCCTGTACAATATCACTTGATGACCTTGGTAAAGTGATTTTAATACTCTTAGATGGTTTAGCATCTAGTTTTGTTGTTAATTCCTGAAGTCTATCTGTTTTTGAAAAATAAAGTGAAGCATGAGTTTTCCCACTACCATAACTTCCCCAATTTAAAATAATACGAGAGGGTCTAGTTCTTATACCTAATTCAATTCGTTTTTCAAGCTTACTTTTTACTTCACTCATACCTGCCCAAACTATCTCTTTTGGGTCAAGAGGTGGAGTTAATCTAAATGGATTTTCTTTTAATCCTAAGGTTTCATAATTCATTTTTTTCTCCTAATAGAACCATCTTGTTCTGTTTTATACCAATCATAAATAAATTTTCTATTCTCTTTACTACTTAAATAATCTTGGATTGTACTAAAATTTACTATTCTGTTCTCTTTAAATAACATCATATAACAAGTATATAAAATTGCTTGTGATGCTGTGACTCTATTTGGTGCTGATGTTTTAAATAAAATAAAGCTTTTTTCCAAATAGTTAGTAACTAATGCAAAATCATTTTTCTCTAAAGAAACTACAGTATTATCAAAATATACCCTGTGAATTAAAGTAAAAAAATTTTGATTTATATCAAATGATGTCTTTATCTCTTTAAAAAAAAGTAATCCCTTTTCAGATAAGACTAAAATATTTTTTTGAAAATTATCTTCACATAGAAAACCTAAGTCCAATAGCCAATTGACTCTTGGCTCAATAATATGTTCTAAATACCTTTTAGGATTTTCCCAGTTTTTTATTCTTTTTATTCTTAAGAGAACATCTTTTTTTAATTTACTAGACATATCCAAAGAATACATACTCTCTTCTAATTTAATTAGAATAAAATCTTGAAAAACTTCTTTAGTATCTTTTATACTTATTTGTTTTTTTTCTTCAATTAATTCTATAATTAATTGTAAATATAATCCATCCTTTTCTAAAATAGAATATAAGAGAAAAGCTTTTTCATAAGTTGTCAATAAAAAATAATTATCTGTTTTGATATCTAATTCATTTTGTAAAATATTAAACACTCTTCCGTATTTTGAAATTCTATACATATTATTTTGAGTGAATAATAACTTTAAAGCTAGAAAAGTTTCAATATATGGTTTTGAAGAGTTTCCTGTTTTACTCACCTCTATAAAACCTTTATTATTTATATATTTCAATAAATCATCATTCTGTTTTCCAGCTTCTGATTCTATTTTTTTATAAAATAAATTTATTGGATAATAACTACTTTTAAGAAACATAGTCATTAAAGTTTTAACATATGCAAGTCTTCGTACTTTTGTCTGTGTATTAATTGAGTTAAAATTTATCATCTCATTTTTCATAATATCATAATGTACACATAGTACAAAGTTCATCTTTCTCAATCTCATCTAACATCTTATCATGCTCTGAAATGAAATCCATCTCTTCCATCATCGTACCATTTTTGATTGGTTGTTTTTTTCGCTGCTCTTGCATTCGTTTATAAGACTTCTTTATCTTATCAATACTTTCAGGTTCTATAAGTTTTGAGAGTGGCATATCTTTTATCCATGAATAGCCAGATTTTTCAAACTCCATGGCTTTTTTGTACTCATCAGGATGTTTTTCCCATAACCATACCCACTCAATTTGACGCATGAAGAAACAGAAATAACAACCTGAACGGCTTCTAAAATATTCTATGTCATACTCTTCATCATAAACCACATCATAATAAGCAGGTAACCCTACTCCTGCATCATGTAAAATTCTTTTTACATCATTAAGAGTAATACCATCATCTTTAAAAGGCATTACTGTGACAATATGCTCATCAGTTGGAATTAACCCTTCTCTGTTTTCATCAGCACGAATTCCTACATAATTATAAATAGTGTAGTCTTTAAATTCTTGCATGGTATTTAAAAAAGTTTCAAGCTTCATCTTTCTTGTACACCAGCGTTGAGAAGGAGAAGGAAGATAATCGTTATGTTGTAAAAGAAGCTCTTTAAAAGATTTTTCAGGGAATTTGTATTCTACTTTTATTCCCAATATTGACTGTAATTTATTAAGATAATCATAAGTATCTTGCAATTCTTCTTCTGTATCAAAAAAAAGATATTTAAACTCTCTATCTGGATACTTTTCTTTCATGTAAATAGCAAGGGCAGCACTGTCTTTACCACCTGAAACAGAGATGACATGTAATTCTTTACGCATTATTTAACTCTTCATTCAGTAATTGAGAAATCAAAAA
>CACVAZ010000081.1 GCA_902727995.1 uncultured Sulfurovum sp. | reverse complement strand
ATAAAAATGCACTCTATAGTCCTATAGTCCCATCTTTCCAGGATTTAAAATATTATTGGGGTCAAATGACTTCTTAATGTCTTTAAAAAGTTGAATCTCTTGTTCATTAAAAGCGATGCCCATAAATGGAGCTTTTGAAGTTCCGATGCCATGTTCACCAGATAGTGTTCCACCCATGTCAACCACCAGTTGAAAAATCTCTTCTATACATTTGTGACCTTCATCTAGTTGTGAAATGTCAATCATAACGTTTACATGAATGTTTCCGTCACCTGCATGTCCAAAACAGGGTACTTTGAATCCATATTTAGCACCTAAAGCGTAGATGGCTGAGAGGGCTTCTGGTAACATTGATCTTGGTACAGAGATGTCTTCATTTAGTTTTTTGTTTCCAAAAATAGTAATGGATTGAGAAGCATTTTTTCGGGCATACCAAAGTTCTTTGGCTTCTTCATCATTTTGGGCTATTCTAAATTCAGTTGCACCATTTTCTTTAAATGAGGCTTCCAGTGTTTCTAATTGAAATGCGACCTCTTCAGGAACATTTCCATCGACATCACCAACTAAAACAGCACCAGCTTCGGTAGGTAAGTCTACCCCTAGTTTTTCGATGAGTGCTTGAATGACTAAGGCATCTAAGAATTCCATAGCAACAGGGTTGGCACCAGCTGAAAGTGATTTGAAAACGGCGTTCATGGCATTGTCAACGCTTGAGAAAATACCCATGTAAGTTTTTTTGTATTTTGGTTTTGGGATTAGTTTTAACGTTAATTCTGTAAGAACAGCTAAGGTTCCCTCAGAAGCAATTAAAATACCAGCTGTGTTGTAACCAGCCACATCTTTAATGGTTCTTTTTCCTGCTCTAATAACATCTCCATTGGTACGTACGGCTTTGAGTGCCATGACATAGTCTTTGGTGATTCCATATTTGGCTGCACGCATTCCCCCTGCATTTTCAGAAACATTTCCACCTAAAGTAGAGTAGTCTTCAGAGGCTGGATCTGGTGGGTAAAAGAGTCCAAGTGCTTCTACATGCTTTTGTAAGTCTTTGTTAATAACACCAGGCTGAACCACGGCTACCATATTTTGTGTGTCAATTTCGAGTATTTTGTTCATGTGTTTTTCCATGCCCAAAATAATCCCACCATTCGCAGGTAAAGCACCTCCTGTAAATCCAGAACCAGCACCACGAGGAGTAATGACAATAAGGTTGTCATTACAATACTTTAAAATTTTGCTCACATCTTGTTCATGTCTCGGGAAAATGACAGCATCAGGCTCATAGCGTGTTCGTGTTGCGTCATAACTGTAAGCAATCATGTGTGCTTTGTCATCAAAAATGTTTTCATCACCCACAATTTCTGTGAAGGCTTTTAAATGTTTTTTATCTATCATATTATTTTAGTCCTGCTACTGATTGAAAATAAGGGGTATACTCTTTATCATTATCCCCTACCGAAAAGACTGAAAGATCTAGTTGTTTGAATCTTGCATAAAATGGTGTCATTGCTGTGTTGGGATTGGTATTTAATCCTGTACTTCCAATGACTTTTTTTGAAATAGGGTCAATGACAAGTAGTTTTTTAGAAGCGACGACTAGTACCAATCCAATTTGATGTTTTTTTGAGAAACGTTTTAATAATTCCATATTGAGAGCGTTTTCTTCTTCTTGCATAAAATAAAGGGCAAGGGCATCAGGATGAACCCATGTTCTTTTAAATTTTTCAGTAATTTGTTTGTAAGCTACTTGGTTAGGGGCAATAACTAAGGCATTTTCATAAAAGTTTCCAAAAATAACCTTGTCTCCTACGGTGACTTCTGTTTTTATGCTTGGAATATTTTTATGTAGAATGGCAGTATAAGGCTCAACAGATGCTTTAGCATTTCCCAGTGAAATGGTAGTGTGGGTAATGGCTGAGATTCCATTTCCATAGTCATGCATAATGATACCACTCATTCCCGTTGGAATATCTGAAGTGAGTTGAATGCTGTTATCAGTAATAGTCTTTACTGTACTTTGAATACTTTTGGGTAGTGCATCTGCAAAAAGAGCATAACTTATAAGTAAGAAAAGAAATAAGATTTTTTTCATAGGTGTCCTTGAAACATAATTATTAGGATTATACTTATTAAAGTTTAATCCTAAGCTTTAAACCCCATGTACGCTTAACATTTTTGTGTTACCTACGAGTAAATCTATGGTTTTTTTAAGCCTTCTAAAGACAGACTCTTGACGATACTCTATATTGTGTTTTTCACAAATTTCTTTTACTTTGGGTTGCATCTTTTGGTATTGGCTTAGAGGTAAGTTTGGAAAAAGATGATGCTCAATCTGGTAGTTCAACCAACCATGGAAAAAGTCTCTAACATCTCCTCCTGTATTATAGTTTACCGAACCCATAATCTGGCGTAAGTAAAACTCTCCTTGCCCCTCATGTGCTTGGTCAAACATGTAAATGTCACCAGCAGAGTGATTGGGGACAATGACCACAAAAGAGTGAACATTGGTAAAAAACTCTGCGATGAGTACTATGATTAGGGCATTAAAAACAGCTGTAATTCCAAAGGGAATAAATAGGGCAGGAATAACAATGAACTTAATCATGGCATAAGGCAAAATATAGTCCATCCAGAGTTCAAAACCATTTTTCTTTTTTGGATTCCATTCCATGTGAGAAATGGTGAGTTTGTCTTCTTCTTTACGTTTTTTATTGGCTAAGATTCGAAGAGTATTAGGGGCATAATAGAGAAACTTCCATGTTCCCATGAGGACAAACACCAATACATATCGTAAAGGTTTTAGGATGTTTGATGAATGTAACCATCCAGCATTACGTTGGACACAATCAGGGTCATCTTCTTCACCTAAGTGATAATGGTGCATGATGTTGTGTTCATATGCCCATGCTTCTGGTTTAATCCAATCTAACCAGTCGAGGTAGCGTCTGCTCCCTTTTGCAAAATGTCTTTTAGTATAGCGTTTTGGAATATTGGGTACTTTGTCGTAAGCACCGTGTAAAATTGGGTGGGTAACGTTTGACCAACGTGAAACATTTCCTGTGCTAATGAGAACGGCTGATAGTATTGCCATAGACCAAAAGAAGAGCGTACTCACACCTAAAAAGAGTTCGACTAGAGAAAGAACAGCTATGAGACCATAGCCTGAAAAAGTAGCAATGCGTCCCCAACGTTCTAGTTTTAATAGATGTTGAAAATCTTCTTTTGTCGGCAGACCAATATTTTCTTTAATGGTTTCAATATCAATAGCTAATAGTTCTTTATTTACTTGAGTGTATGGGGTATAGGTAGAAGTTGGTGATTCGACTTTTGACATTTATTTCCCTAATGTTTTTAATAATTTAAAATTATAGTTAAAAAAAGATGAAGAGATTTTTATTTTTTGGAAATAGGAAAGAAACTATTTAGCTTGAAACATTTTTGTAACTTTTTTTGGGGTTTAGATTAAGAAAGACATAGCCATAGTTTTAAAACTACTGCAGTATTTCGTTTAAACTTTCTACAATATCTTCAATCTGTGCATCAGAAATACCTGCTTGAATGGAGACAATAAGACCATTTAGGGTGTTTATGTATCGTCCTGCAATAATTGGGGCATCTCTAGGGTTTAAAATCTCTTTTTTCTCTTGTGCCTCTTTGACAAAGGAGCTAAAGAGGTCTTGAAAAAATTTAAACTCTAGAGCAATTTGTTCACTAAGTTGGGTGTATTTTTTATAACACTCTTGACCAGAGTTTACAAGAAGACAACCTTTGACCTTACCACTCTCTCTAAGTTCTGAAATAGTCATGTTGGTTAACATCAAAAGCGTTTGTTTGGGTCCTATCTCTTTGTTTAGAGTATTTAATCGTATTAACATAGACTCACGGTAAAGTGCTAAAGACTTTGAAAAAAGATGTTCTTTACTTTTAAAAGTAGCATAAAAAGAACTTTTTTTAATCTTCATGGTTTGGAGTAAGCTGTCAAGGCTTGTGTTGTCATACCCATGTTCCCAAAAATAATGCATGGCAGCCGTTAATGCTTCTGTCTCATCAAATGTTTTGGGTCGACCACGGGTTTGAATTTTCATAAAAATATTATAGACTAAGTAGTACATAAAAGTCAAGAAGCTTAATATATAAATATTAAACTAAAATTATAAATAAATAATTTAAGATATTTTTAATATATATTAAGTTTATATATTATATAATTTTTTAAGCTAAAATTTATATTAGGAATATTAATTATGAAAAAATTATCAATATCTATATTATTACCCATTACAATCCTTATGAGTTCAGGTTGTTCCTCTCACCATGATGTGGTTAGTGTATCTAATACGCATCATTATGATCAAAACTTTGGTTTAGTAGAAAACCATGTAGCCGATAGACAAATTCATGAAGAGATGTTAGCAATGCATTTACCAAAAGAAGTAGACATGCCTAGCAATATGAATCCTGAATGGACAACGGAACTCAACAAAGACCCAGATGCTTTTTATGCTGATGAATATGTTGAAGAACCAGAAGTTATTACTTATAAATATAAGTTTGACAAAAAGTTTTATGACCATGCAGAGTGGAGAAAGTTCGGCTTATAATTATAGCTCTCTTACACGCTAAAAAGAGATAGGTGTTTCTTATATCATCTCTTTTTTTGAAACTTCTTTTTTAAATGACTCTCATCACAATAACTATAATATTTGCTTGATATACTTTGATTTTATTTAAGATTTTAAGGAGTTTTCTTAGTGTTTGAAGTAGCAGAATACATAGGAATTATTGCTTTTGCCATTAGTGGATTTTTTGTTGGGGTACGAGCTAGGTTAGATTTTTTAGGGGTACTTATTTCTGTATTTCTCACAGCTTTTGGGGGAGGGGTTATTCGAGATATTATTGTTGATCGTATTCCTTATACTTTTATTCATAATATGCCTGGCGTTATTGTTATCTCTTTAATGATAATCCTTATCCTCTTTAAATTTCATCAACGAGAAAGCATTGAAAATAGACCATTTTTTATTGTTAGTGATTCTATTGGTTTGGTTTCATTTAGTATTACAGGAGCACTCATTGCCTTGGAATCAGAAGTGAATTTAACAGGGGTGCTTATTCTCTCTTTTATCACAGCAGTTGGTGGTGGAATTACTAGGGATATTATCATTAATGAAGTGCCTTTTGTATTTAAAACAGGATTTTATGGAACCGTATCACTTTTAGTTGGAATATTGATGTATTTCTTAGATAGCTTTAATTTCATTAATATTTATACAACTACTTTAGTCTTTGTTTTAGCTGTTACTATTCGGGTTGTTGCTTATTATCGAAAATGGTCAATACCTTTGGTTTAGAGTAATTGGGTAAAATTAGCTAATTATTAAAGTACGATTATTAAGGATAGATTATGACTAAAGAAATCATTAAAATATTTGACACAACCTTGCGTGATGGAGAGCAAAGCCCTGGGGCTTCCATGAACACAGAAGAGAAGATTCAAATTGCCATTCAACTAGAGAAGTTGGGCGTAGACATTATCGAAGCTGG
>CACVAZ010000080.1 GCA_902727995.1 uncultured Sulfurovum sp. | reverse complement strand
TTAATCATTACGGAATCGGAACTGCTGCCAATACTTTGTCAATGATCATGTCTTGCGTCACGCCCTCAGCTTGTGCTTCATAAGAAAGCACAATTCTATGGCGTAACACTTCTTTCGCAATGTACGCAACCTCAAGAGGAGAAACAAAGTTTCGCCCTTTTAAATACGCAATAGCACGTGAAGCTTTATACATGTCAATACTTGCCCGTGGACTCGCTCCATATTCAATGTGTTTTGCCATCTCTTCTAAACCATAATTCATAGGTTCTCTTGTTGCAAAAACAAGTTCTACAATATACTGTTCAACTTCCTCATCAATATGTACAGACATCGCTTCTTCACGAATATGTTCAAGGTCTTCAAGCGTAGCGACTTGCTCAATCTCTCCAAAACCAGTGTTAGCCACACGACGTGCTATCTCCAACTCTTCTGCTTTGGTGTTGTAGCCAACTACTACTTTCATAAGAAAACGGTCAAGTTGAGCTTCTGGAAGTTCATAAGCCCCTTCTTGTTCCACAGGGTTTTGAGTTGCCATAACCAAAAAAGGAAGGTCAATTTTAAAAGTCTCATCCCCAATGGTTACTTGACGCTCTTGCATCACTTCAAGTAAAGCAGACTGTACTTTTGCAGGGGCTCTGTTAATCTCATCGGCTAGTAAAAGGTTTGTAAATACTGGACCTTGCTTGATTTTAAAGGTATTAGTGGAAGGGTCATAAATTTCCGTACCGATGATGTCTGAAGGCAATAGATCAGGTGTAAACTGCACTCTTTTAAAGTTTAAGCCTAAAGAACCAGCCAAGGCATTAACAGCTGTGGTCTTTGCCAAACCAGGAACACCTTCAAGTAAAATATGTCCTCGTGTAAGTAAGCCTGTCAAAAGCCCCTCAATCATCTTTTCTTGTCCAACCATTACTTTGGAAATTTCTGTTTTAATATTTTCAACTATGGGATTCAATCCATTCTCCTATATTATATAAATGTTAATTTTCGCTCTAAATACTGAAGTAGCATTTCAGACTTTATTGTATGATTTTACTAAAAATGAGTTAATAGAAGATTAATCGTTGTTTAATGAAATATAAACTTAAAAAATTTTATTAAATTTAAGTGCTTCCCTACAAAACTTAGCCGACTGATGTAGTCGATTATTTAACAATAAATCGCGTAATTCTTCTGTAAACTTCATGTAAACTTCATCTTCTTCATTAAATATTTTTATCAAAGCATTTTTTTCTGCTTTATTCACTTTTCCATCAAAACTTGCCGTAATTCCTGCCAAGATTTTTAACAAATATTTCTCTTCATCCGAAGCCATTTCTAAGTGTTCCAAAAGCTTTGTTAAATCATCATAGTCTTTATGCTCTTCTATGACAAAATTTTGACTTAAGCGTATGAGTAAAATAATATTATTGGGATGATAACTCCCCGACAAAGACAAAATGGTTGATACAGCACGAACAGCACCTTCTCTCGTATGAGAAGAATAAGTATCCATCCATTTATCCGTAAAAATTTCTTCTATAAGATATTTTGAAAGATGATAACCAAATAAGCGTAAGCGTGCATCTTTGACCACTTTATACATCACAACAGCATCCCAAACAGCTGTTACAGGAATTGCAATCCACACAAAACTAACTCTTACACCATACCGTGCAGCAATTCTTGTAAACAAAAACTTAATCACAACACTGGTCAATAAAATCTTTGCTTTATACAACAAAGCTGAAAATACCAACCATTTTTTAGAAATGTTTTTATGAGGATTAATACCCAAATGTTCAATCGTCGGATCATCAAGTTCTAAAGCAGAACGTACCATCATTTTATTGATGTCATATTCAGGAGGCAAAGTGCTTTTATGGTTTTCATCATTCTCATTACATCCTGTCAAATGTGCTAAAGTATAAGTGCTTCGCATTCCTATCCAATAAAGCACCCCAACTTCGACAATAAGAAGCACAAGGGTAATGGCAGAAAGTAAAGCATAGTAATTAAAAGTAGAAAATACTTCACGAAAGTACATTTCAAACACCACAGCAGGTACAGTAGTTAATGCTCCTACTAAAAATGCGATGATTACTGTGTTTAGTGTAATATTATTAGACACTACTTGCAACACTCTGTCTGAAGGAATGTCTTTTAGATGAATCTCTCTATCGGTTTCTAACTTTATTGAGAGACGGTTGAAGTAGTTAACTCCGATTTTTTCTAGGAGGGGTTGTTTGGGTTTCTTATTTGACATATACTAACTTTCTTCACCTATTTTATTTTAAACCTTTCCACATTACCTTATACGCTAAAATCAAATAAAAGATATAAAATCTTCTCTACTTCAGCTATCTCATCATCATCAAGTGTGGTCAAGATGCATCTGTCTAAAAGTAGTCTGTCTGCATTTATCATTTTGATACTGTTGCACAACAACACAGAGTCTTTTTCTAAGTTGTCTCTGGCTTTTAATTCATAAGTGAACTGATTTTTTCTTATTTTTGAACTTAACGGAATGACAACAACATCTCTAAATTCAGTTCTATCAATCATCATATTGAGCAGATTATTTTGAAAAACCAATACGGGACGTATCTTACCTATATCAGAATCTTTACGGTTTCCTAAATTGGCGAGATATATCTCACCTTTTTTAATACTCATCATCTAGTCCATCTAAAAGTGTATCATCTTCATCTATAGGGTAAAGCAAAGAGCTGTTTTGTTTTAAAAATTGCTGATAAGCTATCTCATCTAAAGCATCTTGAATCATCTCTCTATAAGCTATGGGAATAAACAAACCTTTTATCTCTTTGGTCTTTTTATTCACAATTTCGATAGCATAATCTACACTATCTAGTATAGCTGGATTTTTTGCTATATTTGCTATGCCTATTTGTACCATATAAATATCCTTTTTAAAAATAGGATAAGTATATAGGATTTTTACTTATTAGCATCTGACATTTCATAAGGTTTTAATATCCACCTTTTATGCTAAAATAACTAAAAAAAGAAAAAATATCATGAAACAAAAGTTTATACTACTAATTATCTTTCCTCTGCTCTTCATTTCTTGTTCACAAAAGAAACCTATCCTTAATGGTCAATCCAATAAAACTTCACTATTTAATAGCATAGACAAAGATAAGAATCAAAAAATTTTCCTAAATGAATACATAGATTATATTGAATTAGAAAATAAGAAAGAACGTGAAAGCACCAACATTCAAACGATGTATCATTGTGATAAAAACAATGACAAACAAATAGGTTTTTATGAAGTAAAAGAAACCCATAAACTAATCCATAAAGATGAAATCAGTAGTGCTTATATTATTAGTGCTTGTCCCATAGTTCAACAAAACTTCCACATCTATGACAGTGATAATGATAAGATTATCACAGAAAAAGAGTTAAATAGTAAATTTCAACATTATAGTTATAATCCAACTATGGAAGAGATGAAAGAAAGAGAAACATATAGCCTCAAAGAGGCTAAAGCAAAAATAAAACAATGTGATAGTAACGCAGACAATCAATTGAACCCTAAAGAAGCATCAGGACTTCAATGTCAAATACCAGAAGATATCTTTCATGTAATTGATGGAAATAAAGATAAATTTATACGCTTTGATGAGATTAAAAATATACCAACAAAATATGCTACTTTACGAAATTCATACTATAGGCAAAATGAAGATGATAAAATTAAAAATCTAATTAGTTCTGTAACAGCTCTTTCACCTATGGCAATACTAGAGTGCGATACAAACAAAAATCATAAATTGAGTGAAAAAGAGGCGACCACACTTTCTTGTGGTTTTACACATAAAGATTTTATAAAAAGTGATTTAACTAAAGATGGTGTTTTTTCAAAAAAAGATATCGATTATTACTATCATAGAGAGAGTTTTGATAGACTCGACATCAATCAAGATAAATATTTAGACATTAATGAAATTATAAGAATGCTATAATAAACTGAAAAAAACTGTTAGCGAACTCTTTTTTGTAAGGAACAAGTTATGACAGCTTATCCTAAGAAACTCTAAATCTCAAAAGAAAAAGTAGAACCTCTGTCTTCTTCACTCTCAATTCTCAACGTCGTATCATGCAATTTCAAAATCTGTTTTACAATCGCTAAACCTAGCCCCATTGAATTGTCCCATGAGTGTTCATCGGTTCTAAAAAACTTCTTAGTTACTTTTTCTACATTTTCTTTAGAAATCCCTATTCCTAAATCTATAATACGTATTTGATTTTCTAAAAGTTCTATCTTTACTACTTCTTGTGAATATTTTAAGGCATTTTCTACAAGGTTTTTTAGTACTATTTCCATGAGTGCTTTATCTGCTTTAACTTCTAAAGAAACTCCTTCAACAAGAATTTCTCTGTTTTTATATTTGTCTTCTAGGTTGATTGCAATTTCATGAGCTAAGGGTTCAATATCAAACTTACTCATGTGTAGCTTTTGTTCACCACTTTCAAAACGGTTCCAAAGGAGTAGACGGGAGAGTAATTCTTCTATTTTTTCACCATTTTTGTAAATTTTACCTAAGAACTTCAAACGTAATCCACTCGGAATCTCTTCGTCATCGGTTAAGGTTTGAGAGTAGCCCATAATGGCTGCAATGGGATTTCGAAACTCATGGGCAATGGCTGAAAGCATGTCGGAACGTTGACGGTTTTTAAGTTTTATTTTAGCCGTATATTTACGTTTTTCACTTTCTCTTTTTTTTATTTTTCTTAAAATCTGAATAAGCTTAGCATTAATACTTTCAAACTCTTGTGAAAAAAAATGTGCTGAAGAGTTTGGACTAATGCCATCAGAGTTTTCACTAAGATAGCGTTCCACAGTTTTAAGCTCTCGAGAAACACGTTTAGTTCCATAGTACACAGATGTCAAAAGTAATATCTGAGAAACAATAAAAAGTAGGATGTAAAAATAACTGTTTTTGTAGGTCTCAGGAGTGAGAAAAAGTATAAGAACAAAAAGCAAAGTAACAAAAATAACAATCGTAATAAGTCTTGCTATTACATATTCACTTAATGTTGGTCTCTTATACATAAAAACTCCAAAGTACTAGGCAACTTCGAGTTGATGCACTTGTTTTTTCAATTTATTTATCTCTTTTGTGTATTGATCTAAGGCAACTTGAATTTCACCTATGTCCCACTCTTCTACAGCGATATCAAGTTCATCATGTTTTAGACGATACTCTGCTAAAAGTTTTGCAATTTTTTCTTTCAATACTTTAATTTCGCTATTTCCCTGTTCACTCATAACCTATCCTTTTAAAGTTAAACAAAAGGTCCCGAACATTTTTCCTGATTAGTTTAAAACCTTTTTACCATATTAACAAAAACATTATAAAGGTCTTCCACTTCTTCTATAGAAGTTCTTTCATTTAGCCCATGTATTCTGTCATTAATCACCCCAAACTCCACAACTTCAATGCCATAAGGAGCAATGTGCCGTCCATCACTTGTCCCCCCAGCTGTCGAAAGTTTAGTCTCAACTCCTGTTTCTTCTTTAATCGCAGCTACCAATTCTGTTACAATGTACGATTCACGATTCGTGATAAATGGGTAAGA
>CACVAZ010000079.1 GCA_902727995.1 uncultured Sulfurovum sp. | reverse complement strand
ATCAAGTACAAGAAGTTTTCTACAATGATTTTTATGAACTACATCCAAAAACAAAAAAATTTATAGATGAAATTTCATCCAATATATTACTCTTTATTGAAAATATTTCTTCTAGTTTAGAAAATCTAGAATATTTTATTGCTCGTACTAAAAAATTACGACAACAAAACCGAAAAATTCATCAACTCTCTGTAGAAATTTTAGAAGAAAAAGATCAAAAATTAGAAGAACTTCTAATCCTAAACCCAAAAGAGAACTACTTAACGCTTTATCGAAGTCAAAAAAACAGTGTAAAAAGTTTTCCTGATGCGTCAGAAAGTAGTAAAGTCATACGAAAACTAAGAAAACACTTCAATGAGTTGAGCATTAAAAAAGAGCCAAAACAGTTTAGTATTAAAACTCAAAAAAAAGAAAAACTTAATCTTGTGAACTTAAAAATCATCGAAGATGGACTTAAAAAAAAGGGAAGCACTGATATTTTTAACTTTATTTATGAACATCCAGAGCTTCATCAATTCATTGAAAACTCACCTCAAAATCTTTCACTTAAAGAAGAGAGTTTTAAAATTTATTTGCAATTTATTATTCCTAAAAATGAGCATATCATACTAAATAAAAATTACAACCATCACGCCATAAGGATCGCCCAATGGACATAGCAACAGCTTTTAGAGTCATGATGAAAGGGGTTATTGTTTCACGAAACTCTGCAAAATACGGTGAAATAGCTACTTTTTTACTCAATGAAGAGAACTACATAGAGTACGAAACACTTTTACAAACACTCGGCTATGAACTCAATGGTGAAAATGGCTACTTTTACCTCTCCAAGTCCAATACCTTGAGTTCTGATGAAATTGAACAATTTGTACAAAGTCATAAAGAAGTGTTTATGCTCATCTCTATTTTAAAACAACTTCTTCCTCATGTACGAAGTGGTAGTAATGTAAAATACACCGAGTTTGTGGCTGAATTTGAGATCAAAAAAGACCTCCAATTAGAAGAAAAATGGCAATATATTTTTAAAAAAACTGACCGAAAACAAAGTTCTGAAAAATTTTTTGAACGCCTAGAAAAAGAGTTTATTGTGGAAAAAATAGATAAAAACAACAAAGACAGCTATCTGGTACTCAACAGTCTTGACTATTACCTTAGTTTTTTAGAAAGCATGATTTAAATATGTTAAAAGAGATGATTTTAATAAACTCTGCCGAGTTTGACTACGCCCAGATAGACCTAAGTAAAGACATGTTTTTTGCAGGAGACAACGGAACAGGAAAAACAAGCTCTATTATTGCACTTTTTTACCTTTTCTCAGGTGATAACAACAGTTATAAACTTGGAATCAGTGCTGATAAAAAAAGTTTTAAAGAATACTATTTCCCTGATGAAAGAAACTCATTTATTATCTATGTTTTTGAGAACTTTTTCATTTTTATGTATAAGCAAAATGGAGAAGTTTTTAAACGTTTTTCTAAAAAAGTCTTTAAGATTAAAGAAATTGTTAAAGAGACTCAAGGAGAACAAAGACTAGAAAGTTTTAAAAACATTCAAGACTATTTAAAAAATGCCCCCTTAACCTACTTGGCAAAAAGTTCTGAATACCGTGCAATCATCTATGGACAAAACCCCCAATATTTAGATTTTAAGATTACAAGCATTAAAAACTATGCTGTTTTTATAGAACTGTTCCAGCAAACCTTTAATGTTGACAAATCGATTGTTGATGCTAACAGCATTAAAAGAGCCATTCAGAAGTCACTTAATGTTGAAGAAAAAAATATTGAGTTTAACTATGAAAAATACATGAATGAAATTAAAAAATTTCAAGAAAGTTACCTCTTTTTTCGTAAATTTGAAAAAGAGAGTGACAAAGTGCTTCAATCATTTAACGTTCAAGAGGAACTTTTGAGTGTTGAAAAAAAAATGGAAAACCTCCATGCCAATATGCTTTATAGAAAAGAAGTTGAAGTTGTTCTTTTAGAAGAAAAACAGAACCGACTCCTTCGCCTAAAGAAACTAGATTCTAAGCTTATACTCCAAAAAGGACAAAAGCAAAAGTCACTGAATCGTGTTCGTGAACGCTTTGCCAAAGAGATAGCTACGCTTGAAAAAGAGATAAGTGACATAGAAAAGCTCAAAGTAAAATTTGAACCTAAAATTCATCAAATACAACAATCCCTTTTTGCACAACTTCATTTTTTAGAAAAAGAGCAAGAGCAAAAACAGCAACAGCTTACCCTTTTAGAATCTAATATACTCGATGCCTTGAAATCTGTTGACCAAGAGATTCGAGACCTTAGTTTTAAACAAGACAATGACCTCCAACAACAAAAAAGAGTTAAATTAGAGCAAATCAAAATACAATTTTCAGAGAATTTAGCTCAAGAAAAAGAGCGACTCAAAGGAGAGATTGAACATACTGAACATCGACTAGAGAGCCAAACATCTAATTTAAAAGTTCAAATAGAAGAACAAGAGTTAATCCTAGAGTTAGAGAAGTCAAAAGCCAATGAACTTCATGCTCACTATCGTGAAAAACTTAACCTCTTTAGAGAACTACAATTTAAAGAAAAAAAATCTTATCAAGAACAAATAGAAAAAGAAGAAGATCAAGAAAGAAGCTCAAAAAAAGAACTCAAAATCTTAAATGAAAACAGAGAAACTTTGAAAAGAAACAAAAAGCAAAAGCAAAAACTCTTGGCTCAAAATCTTTGGGAAGAACGTCAATACTTTAACCATATTATCAAAGAAAAAAAGAACATTCTCTTTACTGTGGAAGGTTCATTTAAAGCCTTTTTACAACAGAGTGGTATTTCATGGGAGAAGGAACTTTACCCTTTTATGGACAGTGCTTTACTTTCTATATCGACAGATGTACTCTCTCCAAAAATCCTTAATGCCGAAATGCCTTTGGGCATAGAACTTGACATGAGTAAACTCAAACAAATTCCTACACGTGAAGAATCTGAAGAATCTATTCGTCAAGCCAAAGTTAAAAAGCAACATCACTTTCTCTTTTATAAAGAGGAGAAAAATAAAATTGAAAACCAATATAATAAAAATTTAAGAGAGCTAGAACGAAATGCCAAAGAACTAGACATTAACTTAAAAGAGATAGCTCAAAGTATTGAAACTTATAAACAAAAAATTACGAAAATTTCTAGTATTATTATTCCTCAATATGAAGCTAAAATTAAAGTAGAAAAAGAGAAAGAACTTCAAGTTATTACGCAAAAAATAGAAGCTCTTTTAGGACAAATAAAAAGCCATAAAATACAAGTAAGTAAATTAAACCAAGAATTAAAAATATTTATTAAAGCTCAACAAACAACTTTAAAAATCTATCAAAAAAACTTAAATGAAACAGAAAAAAAAGAAGAAGTAAAAATTGAAACATGGCTACAAAATGAAAGAGAAAAAATTAATAAAGAGATTAATAATAAAAAGAAAAACAGAGAAACCCTTTCAAAAAGTGCATTAACAAAAGAGCTAAAAGAGACGCTACTTCAACTCAAAGAACAAATTCAAAAAAGTTATGATGCAGGATATTATCTAAAAGAATATGCAGATAAAAAAGAGTTTATGGACTCACTTTCACGTAAAAAAAGCCGTTTAATTATGAGCCAACAAAACCGAAACAACTTAGAAAACAAACTCTTACAAAAACAAGATGCAATTATCAAAAGTAGCAATATTAACCAAGAAGCTTTACTTACTATTAACAAAGAAATAACAAACATAGAAGAGAGTTTAGGAAAAATCAAAACCTTCAATTTTGACAACATCGAAGCAAAAGAATCTAGCCTTTACCTAAGTGCGTTAATTGAGCAAAATAGAGACAATAATATTAAGAAAAAAGAGTTAAGAGTTAATTTAAAAGAGCTACTCAGTCGAATAAATAGCCTAAAAAATAATCCATTTTTAGACATTAGCTTTAAGCTGGAAAATTTTTCTTTTTTCAATAAGCTTTCAGAAGATTTTGAAACCCTTGAAAAACTCTCTGAACTCAAAGATTTCAAAGAAAAAAAGTTTGAAATTTTAAAAGAAACCAGTAACGAAAAGTATTTTAACTTTATAAAAAGTGAAATTCCCTCCAAACTCGGAAGCCTTTCACATTCTGAAGATAAATTTCAAGAACAAGTAAAAAAGATTAACAAAAACCTCTCGACCATTGATTTTTCGATTGTCAAAAATATTAAAATAAATCCTGAAATAGGCAACAAACGAAGTGTTATGGCATTATTAAATGAGATGAATGGCTTCGTACAAAACTTAACGATGACCGACACCCCTGAGTCTCTCTTTTTTGACCGACCCAAAACGAACCAAGATTTACAAAAAATAGCCACCCTCCTCTCTGAGATAAAAGATACACTAAAAGGAGGAGCCATTACTTTGCTAGACACCATTGACCTAAGCCTAGAGTTTGTAGAAAATGGAACGAAAAAAGCTAATGTCACGCAGATTAAAAACGAGAGTTCCACAGGAGGAACCATTCTTCTTAAAATGGCATTAGCCGTTTCTATCTTGGGGCTTTATACCCAAGAAAAAGAGTCTACTTTCTTTTTAATTTTAGATGAAGTATCACGTTTACACAGTCATAACCAAGATCTCCTCCGAAGCTTTGCAAACAGCCGTGGATTTAGAATTGTTTTTGTCACCCCTGAACCTGTTTACGCCAAGCCTGATGAGATTAAGTATTATAAGTTTATGAGACGTGAGGATAATCGTTTTGAGATTATTGGGTTAAATATTTAAGGAAAAAAATGTACCAAAAAGAACTAAAAGCACTCAAAAAAGCAGAACGTTTTCGTGAAAGAAAAATTTGGAATAAGAACTTAATAGACTTTGCTTCCAATGATTATTTAGGTCTAGCCAACAATAAAGAGCAATTAAAAAAAGCCTTAACACTGTTAAATGGGCATGAAAACCATGCACCAAAAGCCAGTATGTTGGTCAATGGATATCATGAAATTCATGAACATTTTGAACAGACCTTAGCAAGGCTTAATGGCTTCGAAGAAGGCATTGTAGTAGGCTCTGGTTTCTTAGCCAACATGGCACTCATAGAAGCACTCGTTCGTAAAAAAGACATGCTTTTTATTGATGAAGATTATCATGCTTCAGGCATGATGGCAACAGGAATCTTAGCTGATAGAGTTATAAAGTTTAACCATAATAACCCTGAAGATTTACAAGAAAAGCTCAAAAACCATAGAGGAACAGGTCGTAAAATTATTGCTGTTGAAGGTGTCTATTCGATGTCAGGAGCCTTGTGTAAAAAAGAGATTTTTGACATTGCTGATGAGCATGAAGCCTTACTCATTGTGGATGAAGCACACTCCTCTGGTGTGGTAGGAGAAAGACTTTTAGGAATTTTTGAACTTTATGACATAGAACCTCATGAAAGACACATCAAAATGGGAACACTGGGCAAAGCCTATGGTTCTTATGGAGCTTATATCTTAGCTTCTTCAGAGCTAATCTCTTTTTTGCTAAACCGTGGAAAACCGATCATCTATTCAACAGCACCCTCTATTATTGATACAGCTTTGGCTTTGGTCAACATTGAGTATGTCTCAGAAAATTCTGAAGCATTAGAAAAAGAGATTAATATACGTCAAAAAGCCGTTGAAAAAA
>CACVAZ010000078.1 GCA_902727995.1 uncultured Sulfurovum sp. | reverse complement strand
CCATTGTCAAAACTTCGAGTTGTTTTTAAATTAACTACACCATAACCAGCTAGGGTTTGTTCTCCATTTTCGCTGTCTATGTTTTCCCATCTGTTAGCAGCAACTAGAGAAACTTCTACCATACCGTTTTCATCATAATTATAAGCAGCTGTTGCATTGAGTTTTAACGGCGTGATTTCAGCAAGGTCTGTACCTGTTTGACCTGTGGTTTGGCTGTCTTTTTTACCTTTTTTGTAAGCTACTCCAGCAGACAAATATGTGTTTTCTGTAGGCATGTAAGAACCAGAAAGTTCTACTCCATAAATAGTAGCATCAATATTTTCAAAATTATTTTGTGTAACAGCTTTGTTACCATTATAATAAATGTAATCTTTTAGTTTAGAGTAAAAAGTTTTTACTTTAACGTTTCCATTTTGAAAATCTTTTTCAACTCCAAGGTCTAACTCATAATTGGTTGTTTGATCTAAATTTGGATTTCCATTGAGCGTACCATCTGTTTTTGTGTTGTAAAGTTCTCTTGCATCAGGTACACGGCTTGACTTACCCACTCCTACAAAATATTTAGTATTTCCATCAAGATTATAGTTAGCAAAAATATTAGCAGAAAGTGCATTATAGTCATTGTCTTTGTTGGTTAAAGAAGCTGTATCGACAGATGTATCATCATATCTAGCGCCCATTTCAAGATCTACTTTTCCCATACTTTTTTTAGATTTTAAAAAGAGACCTACATTTTTGGTATCGACATCATCAATACTTTTTCTCATGTTGGCTATAACCCCTGTACCAACATTGGTCATTTTGTATTGTCCATCCCAGTTTCGTTGACTACCATCAACTCCATAACTTATGTTTTGACCAAGAGCATCAACATTGTTTTTGATTTTAGCACCGGTCATCTCAGTGGTCAAAAAATGCGTCATGTACTTTGCTTGTCCAGCATTTCTGTATTTGGTACTCATTGGGTGTTCCACTTTTGAGTTGTAGACCTGCATGTCAAGTTTTTTAGAGTATTGAGAAAGATTTTTAACAGAGTATTGAAGATTCATAATATCAGAGTCATCATAAATGGCATCCATTTTACTTGATGGATAAAGTATGTTGTCACTTCGGTTAGCTGTGTAAGAGAACTCTAAAGCTTGATCAGGAGTAAGGTCAACAAAAACTTTTCCCATGTACATGGTTTTTTCAAATGCATCTCTATTTTCATTTCCTGCACTGTAAACAAAACCATCATCAGCTGTTGAAACTGTTGAGGAGGTGTAATTACTTAGTTGTTCTGCAAAGTTATTGCTGTTACCATCTTCATATTGTTCACCTGTTTCATTAGAAGCTGAAAACAGTACTCTTACTTTGTCGGTTCCACCCATGATGGTTCCTGAAGCTTTTTGATAACCAAATGAACCAGCATTAAGTGAGATGTCTCCATGAACTTCTTTTGTTGGTTTTTTAGTTTTGATTTTTACAGAACCACTTAAGGCACCAAACTCTTCAACATCAAACGGACCTTCTTGTACTTCAACATCTGAAATAGCATGGGTTACTACATGAGAAGTAGGTGGATCCATTCTGTTTACACAGGCACCATAAATTTTTGCACCATCTATGGTGACGTTGATGTTGTCACGTTTTTGACCACGTAAAATAATGTCATTGGCAATTCCACTTCTTCTAATAAGTGAAATACTTGGAACATTTTTATGTAGAGCTTCGGCAAGGTCAGCTGATTTTAGTTGTTCTCCTGCAATGTTTTTAACAACTTGGGTTGTTCCTTGCTCTGTAACAGATATGTCTTCTAGTAGTTCTTCAGCTTGTAATGTAGCAACAACAGCTAACGACAGATAAATAATTCTTTTCATATGTAAATTCCCTTTGAATAGTTAAATTGTTGCATACTAGAAAAGTAGTGTTAATTTACTGTTAAGAGAAGAGGATAAATGAAGAATCATCAAATAATATCAAATAAGTGTTAATTTATTGTTAAAGCAATCCTAGCTATCATGGTTAGATGAAAAAACAAATTTTATTATTTATTCCTTTTTATCTTCTTATTTTGGTTGTAATTATCTATGGATTCCATTATAAACAGATAGAGATAATTATTCCAAGTTTACTTACCTTAGTCATCTTATTGATTTTAGGGTTTATGTTTAATGCCTATGTTTTGAAACAAAAATATGAGATTGATGAGAATGTTTTACATTTAACAAAAGAGATTCTTCATGAGTTAGCGATACCGATATCAACGATACAAGCTAACTCTTTACTGTTAAAACGTACGCTTAAAGAAGATGAAAAATCAATGAAACGCTTAATACGTATTGATGATTCGTCAAAACGATTAGAAAGGTTATATGAAGAGTTACTTTATAGTATTAAAAAAGAGATACAAACGGTTGAAGCTCAAGAGACAAATTTAGTAGCACTTATTGAAGAGCGTGTAAAGATAATGCGACTGTTAAATCGTAACAGTTTTTTACTTTCTTTAGAAGAAAAAACAGTGTTTGTTGATAAAATTGGTTTTGAAAAGATGTTAGATAACATATTAAACAACGCAATGAAATATTCAAATAAAGAGAGTCAAATAGAAGTACTATTAAAAGAAAATATATTAAGCATAAAAGATTATGGGGTAGGAATGAATGCGACGGCACTTAAAAATGTTTATAATCGCTATTATCAGTCAAGTCATAATAATCGAGGTGATGGCATAGGGTTGGCATTGGTTCGTGCTTATTGTCTTGATGAGAAGATTAAAATTAACATTGAATCTCAAGAGGGTAAAGGAACGACAGTCAAATTAAACTTAAGTCAGATTCTTACGCTATAATAAATTTATTAAAAGGATTACAATGAAAAAAAACATGTTATTAATTGTACTTATGGTCTTTTTTGTCGGCTGTGAAACAGGTACGCGTTATGATAGAAATGCAACTGAACAAATTGTTCCTAAAGCTGTACCTCAAAGTGGTGTGGTTAATCGTGCTGATATTGAAGCACTTCTTGATGATAGAGAAATGGAAGTGCCACTTCCTTATGATGAGGAAGATCTAGTGGTTAAAGAATTTATTGAACCTACTACAGATAAAGTTTATGAAGAGATTAAGTCTTTTTCTAGTGGCGTGATTACAGATGGACTAGATATACGAAAAATTAGAGAAGGAAAACATGATGGATACATACGTTTAGTATTTGATGTTTATAATGATCTTAACCCTGCAAAAAAAGTAGGACAGTATGAGGCTCAATATAGTAATAGTAAAAAAGAGATTACTGTCATACTCAATGGTTATCGAAAATTTTCAGCACTTTTGCCCTCTTTTTCAAATAATTCTATAATAGAAAAAATTTATTTTGATCAATATCTTGATGATAGTGGATTTAAGTTTTATATTAAATTACGAGAAAATGCAGAAGTAAAAATTTTTGATTTAAAAAATCCTGCACGAATTGTTTTTGACATTAAATCTATTTAGTTAAGATTTGCGTTCAGTAAAGAAGTGTATACGAAAAAAATAACTCTTTATATTGAGCTTTTAGCCTAAAACTGTTTCTTAAAATAGATAAAACCCTCCTAATAACCTACATAATGATTGGTTATAAGCAAAACATTAGTTTCTTTTTGTTACCATTCGCGACCTAAATTAAAGACTAGCTCTAGGTTTAGTGTAAATCTACGTGAAGAATTTTTATATAATTCGCACTGATTATATAAGAGTTGGTTGGATAGTAATCCTATAGTTTATAGAATTTCGTTCTTCCAACCATAGACGCGTATAGGTGCAAAAACACACTTTAGGAGTAACCAATGAAGGTTAGACCATCAGTAAAAAAAATGTGTGATGACTGTAAGATTATCAAGCGAAAAGGTATCGTGAGAGTTATCTGCAAGAATCCAAAACATAAACAGAGACAAGGATAGGCATGGCACGTATATCAGGTGTTGATTTACCAAAGAAAAAGAGAATTGAGTACGGACTAACTTATATTTATGGTATTGGTCTTCATACGTCAAGAAAAATTCTTGACGCAACGGGTGTTGATTATAACACTAGAGTTTTTGAATTAACAGATGCACAAGCAGCTTTAATCCGTAACGAAATTCAAGCAAGTTTCATGGTTGAGGGAGATCTTCGTAAGAAAGTTACTCTTGACATTAAAGCACTTATGGATTTAGGTTCGTATAGAGGACTTAGACATAGACGTGGTTTACCATGTAGAGGTCAAAAGACCAAAACAAATGCTAGAACTCGTAAGGGTAAAAGAAAAACTGTTGGCGCAGCATAAGCGAGGATTGATTAATGGCTAAGAAAAAAGCAAAAAAGAATATTGCTAAAGGCGTTGTTTACGTAGCAGCTACCTTTAACAATACAGTAATCACAGTTACTGATGAAATGGGTAACGTTCTTGCATGGAGTTCTGCTGGTGCTTTAGGATTTAAAGGTTCTAAAAAATCAACTCCTTTTGCAGCGACAGAAGCTGTTGCTGATGCAATGGCAAAAGCTATGGAACATGGCGTTAAAGAAGTGGGTATCAAAGTACAAGGACCTGGTTCTGGTAGAGATACTGCTGTTAAAGCGATTGGTGCAACAGAAGGAATTAGAGTAGCTTGGTTAAAAGATATTACTCCATTACCTCACAACGGTTGTCGTCCTCCTAAGCAGAGAAGAGTTTAATCACTATTGGTGATTAGATTTATATTTAATAGAATAATTAAAGGTATAAAATATGGCAAGATATAGAGGTCCAGTTGAAAAACTAGAGCGAAGACTTGGTGTTGATCTCGGCTTAAAAGGTGAGAGAAGACTTGCAGGAAAATCAGCTTTAGAAAAAAGACCATACCCACCAGGGCAACATGGTCAAAGAAGAACAAAGTTAAGTGAATATGGTGAGCAGCTTCAAGAGAAGCAAAAAGCTAAATTCATGTATGGTGTTTCTGAAAAACAATTTAGAGCACTTTTCGCAGAAGCTAAGAGACAAGATGGAAACACAGGTTCTATCCTTATTCAATTATTAGAACAAAGACTTGATAACGTAGTTTACAGAATGGGTTTTGCAACGACTAGAAGATTTGCTAGACAACTTACCAACCACGGACATATTCTTGTTGATGGTAAGAGAGTTGATATTCCATCTTTTAGAGTTAAAGCTGGTCAAAAAATTGAAATTAGAGAAGTTAGTAAAGCTAACCCACAAGTTGTGAGAGCAATGGAGCTAACTAACCAAACTGGTATGGTTGAATGGGTAGATGTTGAAAAAGAGAAATTATTTGGAATGTTCACTAGAATTCCAAATAGAGATGAGATTTCAATTCCAGTAGAAGAGCGTTTAATCGTTGAACTTTACTCTAAGTAGCAATTAGTTAAAAAAGGCAAAGAATGAAAAAAATTAAAGTAGCACCATCACTTCCTGAAAATGTAGAAGTAAACGAACTGGGCGAAAACAGATCTGAAGTTATTGCCTACCCTTTTGAAAGTGGTTATGCTATTACTTTAGCACATCCACTTAGAAGACTTATTTTAGGTTCTTCTGTAGGGTATGCCCCAATCTCTATTAAGATTGAGGGTGCAGCACATGAGTTTGATTCTGTTCGTGGAATGCATGAAGATGTTGCTGTATTTATCATTAACCTTAAGAACATTCGTTTTAAACTTGCCGAAGGTGTAGAAAGACTAGAAGTTTCTTACAACTTTAATGGACCAAGAGAAATTACAGCTGCTGATTTAGTTAATGATGATGTTGAAATTGTTAATCCTGAGGCTTTTTTAGCAACACTTAATGAAGATGCAGTATTAAACTTTACAGTGGTAATTGCTCAAGGTTTAGGTTATGTACAAAGTGAAGACCTAAGAGATGAAGTCGCATCTGATAGCATTGCTTTAGATGCTTTCTTTACTCCCGTAAAAAAAGCAAACTATGACATTCAGAATGTTTTAGTTGAAGATAACCCTAACTATGAAAAGATTGTTTTTGACATTGAAACAGATGGTCAAGTATCACCTGTTGATGCCTTTACAAATGCATTAGAAACAATGTACAAACAACTTTCAGTATTTAATGGTGTACTTGATGTTGAAATCAATGCAACGCCAATTAAACGTTCTAATGATGATTCTGAGATTAAAGCGTACCTTGAACCTATTGAATCTTTAGGTTTATCGGCACGTTCATTTAACTCACTTGACAGAGCTGGAATGAAAGTTGTTGGAGAGTTAGTACTTATGACCACAACAGAAATTAAAAACATTAAAAATCTTGGTAAAAAATCGTTAGATGAAATTGCTGAGTGTTTAGAAAATCTTGGTTATGGTGAAGACTTTGAATTAGCAGACAGTACAAGAGTAAATCTTGTTAAGAAAATTGAGCAGATTAAAGAATAAGCTCTAAACAAAGGAACATAGATGAGACATAAACATGGATACCGTAAGCTTAGCAGAACTTCTGCACATAGAGCTGCGTTGTTAAAAAACCTTTCTATTGCTCTTATTAAATATGGAAAGATGGAAACAACTCTTCCAAAAGCAAAAGAGCTTAGTAGATATTTTGAAAAACTTATCACTAAAGGTTTAAGTGGAGAAAATGCTCACAGAGCAATATTTGCACTTTTACAAGACAAAGAGTGTACGAACAAATTAGTAACAGAAATTTCTCCAGAGTATGCTGAGAGAAATGGTGGTTACACAAGAATTATCAAGACTCGTATGAGACGTGGTGATGCTGCACCAATGGCAATTATCGAACTCGTATAATTGTCATTGAATCCAAGGAATTCTTCTCCTTGGCTTCTTTTTTCTCCTAATTTTTTATTTTTTAGATAGAGTGTCCATAAATTACACACTTTTTAAAAATATAATTATAACTTATTTATCATAATTCTCTTTTATAAGGTTTTAAAATAATATTATTATAATAGAGAAGCAAGAATAAAATAAGATATAATAAAGGAGTTGATATGAAAAGGGTTATGAGAAAAATTTTTACTTTTATTTTTTTTAGAAGTGAAAGAAAACTAGCTTCAATAGAGATACAACTAATTAAACTCTAATAATTTAGAAAAATAATTTATTTTTTTCTAAATTTTAGAAATTTTTTTCTACGTTGAGATGTTTCTTTCTTAACTGAATCAATCCAAAGCTTATTAATAATGAAATATACAATAGTCGATATTCCAAAAGAGTAAGGAATGGTTCCTACATAAAGAGGGGTTATGATTTTGTCCCAATTATCAGAAAACCAGTTGAGTGTTAACTCAATATTATTTAATCCTTCATTCCCCAATAAAAAATTACCTGTTATGTATTCTATGTAGTACATAAAGGGCATGGTAATAGGATTAGAAAGCCAAACCATAGAAATGGCAATGGGTACATTAAATTTCATAAAAGGGGTAATGGCTAAAACGGCTAACATTTGCATGGGCATGGGGATAAATGCCCAAAATAAACCCACTAAGACACCTCTTGAGATAGATTTTCTATTGATAGAAAGGTATTCACGAGGTATTTTATATTTATCAATAAATGCTTTTATTTTAACATGAGTTTGTTTTTTTTTTAATATTTTTCGAATCATGATGTATTCTATTGTCTATACCTTTATATTTTAATGAAAGCCACGTTAATTTAGAAGGAGAGCTAGTAATGGAGGGTTAAAAGTTAGCATAAGTACTTGACAAAGTTTTAAATATAATGTATAACTAGATTAATAATAAATTAAGGAGAAGCTGTGCTTCCATTTACTGATGATGAATTACAACCTATAGTTTCTAGCATGATTGAAAAAGCAAGAGTATGGATAAAAAAAGATGGAGGGGACATAACATTACTTGATATTAAAAATGGTAAGGTATATGTACAATTACAAGGTGCATGTGTTGGTTGTGGATCTTCAGGTACAACCATAAAATATGGGATTGAAAAAGAGATGAAAACCATGATTCATCCAGAGCTTATTGTGATTAATGTGCCTCATGGTATGGAAGATAAATTAGAGGAAGTAGGATAAAAAATGGCAAAAATAAGTCTTAATACATTATTAACAAGAGCTGAGGAACAGTTTACTTCAGGGAAATATGAAAATGCATTAAGAACCTATGGGCAACTTTTGACTGAATACCCTAGCGATTCAGATGCACAAGTTGGTGTTTACTTATGCGATATTGGGTTAGAGAGTGCTGATGAAGCACAGGCATTGTTTGACTATTATCAAATTATTAAAAATGAACAAGATAATGCACGTGAAGTCATGGTTAACTTGTTGACTACTCTAGATGTAAGTCAAGGACAAGTTGCTGAAATTTTAAATGTAAATGAAGATAAAGCAGAGCATAAAAATGGTATTGGTTATGAAGATTTTTTAAAATTCATAGACAATCGTGGTAATTTTAAACGGGCATTTGAAGATATTATGTTTTCAACAAGAGTGATCTTAAAAAACAAAGAGGAATATGTACTTTTTATTAGTATACTAATCGAGAAAGGTCAAATCGAACTTGCAACACAGTTTTTAGATTCTCTGAGTAATAGTTTTGCCAATGACCAAGAGATTCTTGCTTTATATTATAAGTTAAAAGAGTATGAAAAATAATTCATGATAATAGATTATAATGTAGATACATTTAAGTATCTAAGCGATGATACAACAACAATTAATACTGAGACAAAATTTCTTTTAACAGCACAAAATACTAAATATTTTGAAGTACTTCAAGAAAAACCCAGTTATATAACTCCTTCTGAATTGATAAAAGAGTGGGAACTTAAAACTTTAAAAGTAGTAGGAGTCACGGGAACGAATGGTAAAACAACGGTAACAGCTGCTATTTATTCTTTTCTTTTGGACTTGGGTGAAAAACCAGCACTTCTAGGAACACGGGGTTTTTTTGTAAATGATGAGCGAGTAGAAGAGAAATCGATGACAACTCCTTCAATTTTACATATTTTGTCAGCCATGAAAATAGCGAAGCAAAAGGGTGGAAATTACTTCATTATGGAAGTGAGTTCTCATGCCATTGATCAAAAGCGTATAGAGGGTCTTAAGTTTGCATTAAAGATTCACACAAATGTTACTTCTGATCATCTTGATTATCATGGAACTGTAGAAGAGTATAGAAGAGTAAAAAGTTTATTTTTTGCTGATGAATCTCCTAAGCTTTTAAATAAAGATGATATTAAAAATATTACTTACAATCCTAAAGGTGCACAGAGTTATGGGGTGGATGAACCAGCAACTTTTAAAGTACAAGCATTTTCTTTACAAAATGGAATTACAGCTGGTATTAAACATTTAAGTACAGAGGCTACTTTTCATTCTCCTATGGTTGGGTTGTTTAATTTATTTAATCTCATGGCAGCTATTGGGGCATGTACACTGCTAACAGGTAGAGATGTTATGGAGATTTGTGAAGTAGTTCCAAACTTTGCAGGGGTAGCAGGTCGTATGGAAGTAGTTTCACAAAACCCTTTGGTAATTGTTGATTTTGCACATACTGATGATGGGATGATTCAAGTACTAGATAGTATGAAAGACAGAGAAATTGCTGTGGTATTTGGAGCAGGTGGTGACAGAGATCAAGGTAAGCGACCACGTATGGGGGCTGTTGCAGCAAAATTTGCTAAAAAAGTTTATGTCACTTCGGATAATCCACGTTCTGAAGCTCCTGAAGTAATATTAAAAGAAATCCTTTCTGGAATTAAAGATCAAAGCAATACTCGTGCCATGGTAGATAGAGCTTTTGCCATTCAAGAAGCAATCAAGGAGTTAGAAGAGAATGAAGTACTGATGATACTTGGAAAAGGTGATGAGGATACTATGGAAATCAAAGGTAAAAAAATTCACTTTGATGACCGTGAAATAGTTCGAGCCTTATTAGCTAAGACACATTAGGAGATAGTATAAATAATTTCAGTTTTGTTCTTTTTAGTCTGAATTTCATCTATAGAAAGATTTTCTATAGAGAGTTTCATAAAATCTTCTAATTTGTTTATATTGGCTTTGGCAACTTCTCTTAATACAATTCCTCTGTATGCTTTAGCCCAATGAGAAACAACTTTTCCTTCTTTAATAAATTTTAGAGTAGTATAGTTCTTGCTCGGTTTATAAAATTTATCATAAAATCCAGCACGTAGATCCAAAATATCTTCATTCTTTAAATAATTTTCTAATAAATAACTTTGTTCTTTATAAAGCTTTTCAGGCTTTAAATTACCTATAACCACACCTTGTTTTAATCGGTACTCAGGAATCATATCGTCTGCACGTAGGAAACCAAAGAGGTTAGAGCATAAAATGACATTTTTATCTATATAGTTTTGTTGATATTCTGTTAATCCTACATAGTTTAAATACTCAAAAGCTACACCAGTGTAGCGTTCAATTGCTTTCATAGTTAGTTCATGTATGATGTCTTTGTTATGATAGTTAAGGTCAGCTTCTTTTTTTAGACCAAATATTTTACTAAGTTCTTCCAAATTATTTTTTTGTAATAGATTCATATATTTATGAAGTACTGATTTTCTTGTACTATTTAGTTCGGGAAAGAGTAAAGTTTCTAAAGAGAAGTTTTCACAGCCTCCATGAGTTTTTGTTTCACTGGGGGCAAGAAGAATTTTCATTGTAAACCTTGTTTTTTATGAATTATATCGAATTTAAAAAAAATAACATTATTTTAGCCTAAATACTTGACATAAATTTTATTTTTGTCTATAATGCGACTCCATTTAAAGAATAACTTTAAATGAATGGTGCTGATGTAGCTCAGTTGGCTAGAGCAGCTGATTTGTAATCAGCAGGTCGGGGGTTCGAGTCCCTTCATCAGCTCCATTAAAATTTTATCAGTGTTTGACCAGAAATATTACAGATATGGTGAGTTACTCAAGTGGCCAACGAGGGCGGATTGTAAATCCGCTGACTACGTCTTCGAAGGTTCGAATCCTTCACTCACCACCATGTATATATTTGATATATATGCGGGAATAGCTCAGTGGCTAGAGCCCCTGCCTTCCAAGCAGGATGTCGCGAGTTCGAATCTCGTTTCCCGCTCCATTTATCAAAGTAATCTGGGAGCTGATGTGAAATTTTTATTACTACTTTCACATTACCAAATCAAAATAACAAACACTTTTAGTATTTTATAAATAATTATGTTAATTAATAACGCCCATATGGCTCAGGGGTAGAGCACTTCCTTGGTAAGGAAGAGGTCGTGAGTTCAAGTCTCACTATGGGCCCCACTACAATTTATGGACAAAAGTGTTGTAAAAAAGCAATACTTTACAATAGTTTTGTCCATATTGTTGGTATTTAAAGCAATATAGAAACTTTTTTGATTATAATGTCAAAATTTTAAAAACTAAACTTAGGAGACCTCAGATGGCTAAAGAAAAATTTGAACGAACCAAACCCCATGTTAACATTGGAACAATTGGTCACGTCGATCACGGTAAAACTACATTAACGGCTGCAATTACAGCTGTACTTGCACTTAAAAATGGTTCTAAACTAATGGATTATGATGCAATTGATAATGCTCCAGAAGAAAGAGAAAGAGGAATTACAATTGCTACTTCTCATGTTGAATATGAAACTGCGGGAAGACATTATGCTCACGTAGATTGTCCTGGTCACGCCGATTACGTTAAGAATATGATTACTGGTGCTGCTCAAATGGATGGTGCTATTCTTGTTATTGCTTCAACTGATGGACCTATGGCTCAAACTAGAGAGCATATCCTTCTTTCTAAGCAAGTTGGTGTACCTTACATTGTTATTTTCTTAAATAAAGAAGATCAACTAGATGAGGAAGATAAAGAAGAGATGTTAGAGCTTGTAGAAATGGAAGTGAGAGAACTTCTTTCTGAGTATGATTTCCCAGGTGATGATACACCAATTATTGCTGGTTCTGCATTTAAAGCTCTTGAAGAAGCTAAAGCTGGAACTGCTGGTGAATGGTCAGAAAAAATTTATGAACTTATGGATGCTGTAGATGAGTACATTCCTGAGCCAGTAAGAGAAACTGATAAAGACTTCTTAATGCCTATTGAAGATATCTTTACTATCCAAGGTCGTGGTACGGTTGTAACTGGTAAAATTGATAGAGGTACAGTTTGTGTTGGTAATGATGTTGAAATCGTTGGTATTAGAGACAATCAAAAAACAACAGTAACGGGCGTTGAGATGTTCCGTAAAGAAATGGATTGTGGTCAAGCTGGAGACAACTGTGGTGTTCTTATCAGAGGTATTGATAAAGATGCAGTTGAAAGAGGTATGGTTCTTTGTAAGCCAGGTTCAATTACTCCTCACTCTAAATTTACAGCTGAAGTGTATATTCTTAAAAAAGAAGAAGGTGGTAGACACACTCCATTCTTTAATAACTATAGACCACAGTTTTATGTAAGAACAACAGATGTTACTGGTTCAATTACTCTTGCTGAGGGTGTTGAAATGGTTATGCCTGGTGACAACGTTACTATTACTGTTGAGCTTATCAACCCAGTTGCTCTTGAGCAAGGTACTAAGTTTGCTATCCGTGAAGGTGGTAGAACTGTTGGTGCTGGTGTTGTTGCCAAAATTATTGAGTAGTTAATATGAGAGAAACAATTCACTTAGGTTGTGAAGTATGTACAAGACGTAACTATCACACCACTAAGAATAAAAGAAACACTGCTGAAAAGATTGCTTTAAAAAAGTACTGTAAGCATTGTAAGCGTCATACGACACACAAAGAAATGAAGCTGTAATAAGTTTTTTCTTTTACTTTTTAAGAAAGATATTTTTATCTTTCTTTATTCTTAGGCCAATAGCTCAGTTGGTAGAGCACTGGTCTCCAAAACCAGGTGCCGGGGGTTCGAGTCCCTCTTGGCCTGCCACAAATAAAGGTAAATACAATGGGAAAATTAACAACATATTTTGCACACGTTAAAGAAGAGATTCAAAAAGTTATATTTCCAACAAAAACACAAGTAAGACAAGCATTTTTTGCCGTTTTTATTGTCGTAACCGTAATATCAATTTTTTTAGCACTTGTTGACTTATTAATGTCATCAATAGTAACTTCAGTAGTAGGTTAAGATGTCATTTCAATGGTATGCAATACAAGTTTATTCAGGTTCTGAACAAGCTGTGAAAAAAGGAATAGAGCTTTTAGCTGTTGAAAATGGGATTGAAAATCAAGTAGAACGTATTATTGTTCCAACAGAAGAAGTTATTGAGGTTAAAAATGGAGAAAAGAAGATTACCGAGCGTGTGCTTTATTCTGGTTATGTCTTTGCACAGGTAAATCTAGATACATCACTTTGGCATAAAGTTCAATCTTTACCACGTGTTTCTCGTTTTATTGGAGAAGGTAAAACGGCCACACCACTTTCACCTGCTGACATTAAAGTAATTTTAGAAAAAATGGAGAAAAAATCGGCTCCTAGACCTAAAGTTGACTTCGAAAATGGAGAAATGGTTCGTATTGTAGATGGTCCATTTTCTAACTTTACAGGAATGGTAGAAGAGTATGATCTTGACCATGGGAAATTAAAATTAAATGTTTCAATTTTTGGTAGAAATACACCTGTTGAAATTCTTTATACACAAGTAGAAAAAATAATATAATTATATAAAGGGGTTAAAGTTAAGCTTTGGCTCTTTATTTATCTATAGAGACTTCCTTATAAATATTTCAGTAATAAAAATTTAATTTTTATTACTGAAGTTTTTATTTTTTGAAATAAACGACTATTTAATCTAAGGAGACAATGATGGCAAAAAAAGTAACTGAAAAGTTCAAAATGATGATTCCTGCTGGATCAGCTAACCCATCACCACCAGTAGGACCAGCACTTGGTCAACGTGGTGTTAACATTATGGAGTTTTGTAAAGCATTTAACGAGAGAACAAAAGATAAAATGGGATTTAAGATTCCTGTTGTAGTAACAGTATATGCTGATAAATCTTTTACTTTTGAGACTAAACAACCACCAGCATCTGAGCTTATTATGAAAGCTGCTAATATTAAAAAAGGTACAGATAACCCTGTTACAACTAAGGTTGGAACACTTACGACTGCTCAAATTAATGAGATTGTTGAAAAGAAAATTTCTGACTTAAATACAGATGATAAAGAGATGGCAGCAAAAATTATTGCTGGTACATGTCGTTCAATGGGTGTTGATATCGCTGGATAATTCGAGTTTATCGAATACGCTTAATGGTCAATTTTGACCCTATACCACTAAGATAAGTGGGAGATTTATATCGTGGAGAAATTCAATGAAAAAAATAAGTAAAAAAAGAGCAGCACTTTTAGAAAAAGTTGATACTGAAAAAAAATATTCTGTTGCAGAAGCAACAGCACTTTTAGGTGATTTAAAATCAGCAAAGTTTGATGAAACTGTTGAAATAGCATTAAACTTAAATGTTGATCCTAGACATGCTGATCAAATGATTAGAGGTTCAGTTGTACTTCCACATGGTACAGGTAAAGTAGTTAGAGTTGCAGTTTTTGCAAAAGATGAAAAAGCAGATGAAGCAAAAGCAGCAGGTGCAGATATTGTTGGTGCTGATGACCTAATTGAAGCAATTCAAGCTGGTAACATTGACTTTGATACTGTAATTGCAACGCCTAACATGATGGGAACATTGGGGAAAGTAGCAAGAGTACTTGGACCAAAAGGTTTAATGCCTAACCCCAAAACTGGAACAGTTACGATGGACATTACTAAAGCTGTTACAGAAGCTAAAGGTGGTAAAGTTAACTTTAGAGTAGATAAAAAAGGTAATATCCATGCAGGTATTGGAAAAGTATCTTTTGGAGCTAGTAAAATTGAAGAGAATTTAAAAATTATTTTAGAAACAGTTAACAAAGCTAAACCAGCTTCTGCTAAGGGTAGATATATTTTAAATGGTGCATTGTCATTAACTATGAGTCCCTCGGTAACACTTGATACAGCTGAACTTTTAGAGATAAAAGCATAATTAAAAAGCCTAAAGTTTAGGACAAAAAAGAGTTAGACTTAAGTCTAACTCTTTTTTTGTCTTTTGCTTTATGCTTAGCATAAGTAATCTAGGCTGAAGATAATTGGGGCGAAAGCTTAATGGAAAACTTTGAAAAAAGTTTGTTAGTTGAAAAACTACCCTTTTAGAGGTCGAAAGGAGAACAAATGACTAGAATTGAAAAAGAAGCTATTGTAAATGAATTAACAACTGCTTTTGCTGATCAAGGTGCTGTAATCGTATGTGATTATAAAGGTATGACTGTTGAAGCATTAGAAGGTGTTAGAAAACTGGCTAAAGAAAATGATGTACAAGTACGTGTTATTAAAAACACTTTAGCAGGAATTGCCCTTAAAAATGCAAATTGTGAAGAGATGGAATTAGTAAGTACCAATGTATTTATTTGGGGTGAAGATCAGATTGCTACTTGTAAAGTAGCTGATAACTCTGCAACTGCCAATAAAGAAAATTTCGTAATTAAATCTGGAGTTATTGAGTCTAAAGTTGCAGATATTGCTACTATTAATGCTATGGCTAAACTTCCAGGTAGAGATGAACTTCTTGGTATGTTACTTAATACTTGGAATGCTCCAGTACGTAACTTTACTATTGGTTTACAAGCACTTGCTTCTAAACTAGAAGAAGCGTAGATTCGATTTAATCGAACATAAAACTTGAATATGATGATGTTAAAATCATTGAAAAAATTATAATTTTAAGGAATTAAAAATGGCAACAACTAAAGAAGATGTTTTAGAATTTATTTCAAACATGTCAGTACTTGAGCTTTCTGAGCTTGTAAAAGAATTTGAAGAGCACTTTGGTGTATCTGCACAAGCTACAGTAGTCGCTGGTGGTGGAGATGTAGCTGGAGATGCAGCTGAAGAACAAACTGAGTTTGATGTAGTTCTTACTGCTGCTGGTGATAAAAAAATTAATGCAATTAAAGTGGTAAGAGCTATTACAGGTCTTGGACTTAAAGAAGCAAAAGCTGCTGTTGAAGAAGTACCAACAACACTTAAAGAAGCTGTATCTAAAGATGAAGCTGAAGATATTAAAAAGCAAATTGAAGAAGCTGGTGCTTCTTGTGAGCTTAAATAATTCTGATTTAAATCAGAATGTTCAAGTGGGGGTTTCCCATTTGAACCCAGATGAACAGTAAAGCCCTTCTTCTACTGCATTAGTAACAGTAGTTTATATTTCTTGTATAGCATTAGTAACTGTACATTAATCAACAAAAACTTAATTCAATTATTTTGATGGATATATCGACAAGCTATTGTACAATAGTTTTTTTGTTTATCTATACATTAACCACTTAACATAACATACTAAGATAAGGTTCGCCCATGTTAAATACTTTACATTCTGGAAATAGACTAAGAGTCGACTTTTCTAAAACTCCTCGACAGATTCCTGTTCCTAACTTACTTCAATTACAACAAAAATCATATGATGACTTCTTAATGATCGATTCTAAAAATAGAACTGAGTCTACTATCGAAAAAGTTTTTCGTTCGGTTTTTCCTTTACATGATCATCAAAATAGACTTTCATTAGAATATAAAGGTTCTGATATTGTTCAGCCTAAGTATACTATTAGAGAGTGTATGGAACGTGGATTAACTTACTCTGTTTCATTAAAAATGAACATTGCATTAACTATTTGGAATAGAGATGAAAAAACAGGTGAAAAGTTAGATCCAAAAGAAATTAAAGAACAAGCCGTTTATGTAAGAGACATTCCTCTTATGACAGACAGAACTTCATTTATTATTAATGGTGTTGAGAGAGTTGTCGTGAACCAACTTCACCGATCACCAGGGGTTATTTTTAAAGAAGAAGAAGCTGCGACAGTGGCGAATAAACTTATTTATTCTGCACAAATTATTCCTGACCGTGGATCATGGTTGTACTTTGAGTATGATGCAAAAGATATTTTGTATGCAAGAATTAATAAAAGAAGAAAGATTCCTGTTACTATTCTATTTAGAGCCTTAGATTATTCTAAAGAAGATATTATGAAACTATTCTATGCTTCTAAAGAAGTATTTGTCCGAGACAATCGTTTTGTAACAAAGTTTTCAGTTGAAGACTTCTCTGGGCGTGCACCTTATGAAGTTCGTGATTTAGATGGTAAAGTTGTTATTGCTGCAGCGAAAAGATTAACAAAGAATAAAGCTCAAAAACTAGCAGATGATGGGTTAGAATGGGTTGAGTATCCAATTGAAATTTTGGCTGAAAGACATCTTGCTAAACCAGTGGTTGATCAAGAAAGTGGGGAAGTTCTTTTTGATGTGGTTACAGGAATGGATGAACTTAAACTTAAAAAGCTTATTGATGCTGGTATTGAGTCTTTTCATATTGCTGATGATTTGGCTGAGGGTGCTGATGATTCAATTATCAAATCATTTATTGCTGATCATGAATCACTTAGACTCTTGAAGCAAACAGAAGAGATTGAAGATGAAAATGCTTTAGCCATTATTCGTATTTATAAAGTAATGAGACCAGGTGAACCTGTTACGGCTGAAGCTGCTAAAAACTTCTTACGTCAACTTTTCTTTGATCCTGAGCGTTATGACCTAACCAAAGTTGGTCGAATGAAAATGAACCATAAATTGGGGCTTAATATTCCAGACTATGTAACGGTTATGACAGCTGAAGACATTATTAACACGGTTAAATATCTTTCTAAAGTTAAGAATGGTTCAGGTCATATTGATGACAGAGATCACTTAGGTAACAGAAGAATTAGAGCCATTGGTGAGCTTTTAGGTAATGAGCTTTACAATGGGCTTACTAAAATGCAAAAAGCAATTAGAGACAAGATGACGACGATTTCTGGTCAACTTGATGAGCTTATGCCTCATGACTTAGTCAACTCTAAAATGATTACAAATACTATTTTAGAATTTTTCTCGTCAGGTCAGTTGTCTCAGTTTATGGATCAAACCAATCCACTTTCAGAAGTAACGCATAAAAGAAGACTTTCTGCATTGGGTGAGGGTGGTCTTGTTAAAGAGCGTGCTGGTTTTGAAGTTCGGGATGTACACCCAACTCACTATGGTCGTATTTGTCCAATTGAAACACCAGAGGGACAAAATATTGGTCTTATTAACACCTTGGCTACTTATGCAAAAGTTAATGATCTTGGATTTATTGAAGCACCCTATAATAGAGTTATTGATGGCGTTATTCAAGAGGAAATTGTTTATCTTACAGCAACACAAGAAGAAGATTTGGTCATTGCCCCAGCTTCAACAAAAATTGTTGACAGAAAAATTGTTGAAGAGTTGATTGAAACACGTTGTAATGGTGAAATTCTTTTAAATGAAACTGCTAGAGTAACCCTTATTGATATTTCACCACTCATGGTTTCTGGTTCAGCTGCTGCACTTATTCCATTCTTAGAACATGATGATGCAAACCGTGCTTTAATGGGGTCAAACATGCAACGTCAAGCTGTGCCTTTACTTAAAACAGATGCACCTGTTGTCGGTACAGGAATGGAAGCAATTGTTTCTCGTGATGCTTGGGAATCAGTTAAAGCTAGACGTCCAGGTAAAATTGAAAAAGTTGATTCTAAAAATATTTATATTTTAGGGGAAGATGACGGAGGTGTGTATATTGACCATTATCCAATGGAAAAAAATATGCGTACCAACCAAAACACAACCTTTACACAGTCTCCAACGGCTAAAGTTGGTCAAGTGGTAAAAGCTGGTGAAGTTATTGCTGATGGTCCCAACATGGACATGGGTGAACTTGCTATTGGTAAAAACATGCGTGTTGCCTTCATGCCTTGGTATGGATACAACTATGAAGATGCGATTATTATCTCAGAGAAAATTTTAAGAGAAGATACTTTTACTTCTGTGCATACTTACGAAGTAGAAACAGAAGCCAGAGAGCTTAAGCATGGAACAGAAGAGATTACACGTGATATTCAAAATATTCGTGAAGATGAACTTTCTCATTTAGATGATTCTGGAATTATTAAGCTTGGAACACATGTTAGACCCGGCATGATTTTGGTAGGTAAAGTTTCACCAAAAGGTGAGATTAAACCGACTCCAGAAGAAAGATTACTTAGAGCCATTTTTGGAGACAAAGCTGGGCATGTTGTTAATAAATCTCTTTACTGTAAAGCTTCTATGGAAGGGGTAGTTGTTGATATTAAAGTTTTCATCAAAAAAGGTCAAGAGAAAGATGAAAGAGCAATCCAGTCTTATCAAGAAGAGAAAACTGTTTTAGATGCTGAACATCATGATAAATTACTTATGATTGACAAAGAAGAGTTACTTAGAATTGCAGCACTCCTGTCAAAAGCATCATTAAGTTCAGATGTAACGGTTGCTGAAGTTGATTATAAAGCTGGGGATTCAATTCCTGCTGAAGTGATTTTAGAAGTGAATCGTTTTGCATTAAAGTCAGTGGTTGGATCTTATGATTCATCTATTGAGTCTGAGTATAATTCAACTAAAAATTATTTTCAAAGACAGAAGAAAAAGCTTAAAGATGCACATGAAGAGAAGTTAAATATTCTTGAAAAAGATGATATTTTACCAAATGGGGTAACAAAGCTGGTTAAGATTTATATTGCGACTAAACGTAAGTTAAAAGTTGGGGATAAAATGGCTGGTCGTCACGGAAATAAAGGTATTGTTTCTAACATTGTCCCAGAAATTGACATGCCTTATACCAAAGAAGGTAAGACCATTGATATTATTCTGAATCCTCTAGGGGTTCCTTCTCGTATGAATATTGGACAGATTCTTGAAGTTCATTTAGGAATGATTGCTAAAAACTTAGGTGCACAGATTCAAAATATGTTTGATGAACATAAAGAGACAATGATTAGCGATCTTAGAGCTAAAATGAGTGAGATTGCAGATGTGGCAAGTCTTATGAATGCAAAAGAGACTTTGGCTAAATTGACAGATGAGCAATTACTTATTTATGCAAGAGATTGGTCAAATGGTGTTAAGTTTGGGGCAGCTGTATTTGAAGGAACTAACCAAGAAGAGTTTGACAAATTATTTGCTTTAGCAAAACTTGATGCTGATGGTAAAACAGAACTTTATGATGGTAAGACGGGTGAAAAAATGATTGAGCGTGTAAACGTTGGGTACATGTATATGTTGAAACTTCATCACCTTGTTGATGAAAAAGTTCACGCACGTTCAACTGGACCTTACTCATTGGTTACACAACAACCAGTGGGTGGTAAAGCACTCTTTGGTGGTCAGAGATTTGGAGAAATGGAAGTATGGGCGCTTGAAGCTTATGGTGCTTCACATATTCTTAAAGAAATGTTAACCATTAAATCAGATGATGTTGATGGACGTACGAGAGCATACAGAGCCATTACTAAAGGTGAGTCTGTACCAGAATCAGGGGTACCTGAAACGATGTTCGTACTTACTAAAGAGCTTCAAGCCCTTGGACTTGATGTAGATTTATATGAAAAAAATAAAGAGGGAGATGTATAATGAGTGATTTTTTAGAAAATTTAAGCCCTATTGATTTAAGTAAAGAAGAGCGACCCAAAGATATTATGGCGATGCAACTTAAAGTTGCAAGTCCTGAAAAAGTAATGTCATGGTCTTATGGTGAAGTAAAAAAACCAGAAACTATTAATTACCGTACCTTAAAACCAGAGAGAGACGGTCTTTTTTGTGCCAAAATTTTTGGACCAGTTAGGGACTACGAATGTCTTTGTGGTAAATACAAAAAGATGCGTTACAAAGGGGTACTTTGTGAAAAATGTGGTGTTGAAGTTACCACTTCTAAAGTAAGAAGAAACAGAATGGGTCACATTGATTTGGTTGCCCCTGTTGCACATATTTGGTATGTAAGTTCATTGCCATCAAGAATTGGTACACTTTTAGGTGTTAAAATGAAAGATCTTGAACGTGTACTTTACTATGAAGCATATATTGTAAAAGAAGCAGGTGAAGCATGTTATGATTCTGAAGGAGCAACACCTTTAGCAAAATATGATGTACTTAATGAAGAACAATATCAGTCCATTTCTGCACGTTTTGAAGATGCTGGACTTGATGCTAGAATGGGAGGTGAAATTGTTCAAGAACTTTTAGCTGACCTTGATTTGGTGGACATGTTTAAAGGACTTAAAGAAGACATTTTAGCAACGAAATCAGAAGCTAAAAAGAAGACAATTGTTAAACGTCTTAAAGTTATTGAGTCATTTCTAAATTCTGGAAATAGACCTGAATGGATGATGCTAACTATTTTACCAGTTATGCCACCTGATCTTAGACCTCTTGTAAGTCTTGATGGGGGTAAGTTTGCTGTTTCGGATGTTAACGACCTTTACCGAAGAGTTATTAACCGAAATCAGAGACTTAAGAGACTGGTAGAACTTGATGCTCCAGAAATTATTGTTAGAAATGAAAAAAGAATGCTTCAGGAATCTGTTGATGCACTTTTTGACAATGGTAGAAGAGGAAACTCTGTTAAGGGTGCGAATAAACGACCACTAAAATCTCTTTCAGAAGTTATTAAAGGGAAACAAGGGCGTTTTAGACAAAACTTACTTGGTAAACGGGTTGACTTCTCGGGACGGAGTGTTATTGTTGTTGGACCTAGCCTTAAAATGGATGAGTGTGGATTACCAAAAATTATGGCACTTGAACTATTTAAACCACATGTGATGGCAAAACTTGAAGAGCGTGGATATGCAACGACGTTAAAACAAGCCAAGAAGATGATTGAGACAAAAGTAAATGAAGTTTGGGAATGTCTTGAAGATGTTGTTGATGGTCACCCAGTATTACTGAACCGTGCACCGACACTGCATAAATTGTCAATTCAAGCTTTCCACCCAAAACTTATTGATGGAAAAGCGATTCAACTACATCCTTTAGTGTGTGCTGCATTTAACGCCGACTTTGATGGGGATCAAATGGCTGTACACATTCCTCTGTCCGATGAAGCGATTGCTGAAGCTAAAATTTTAATGTTAGCCTCAATGAACATTTTGCTTCCAGCTTCAGGTAAAGCGATTGCTGTACCTTCACAGGATATGATTTTAGGTCTTTACTACCTAACCTTAATAAAAGAAGATGTGATTGGTCAACATAAACTGTTTGCCAATGTCGATGAGATAGTTATTGCCAATGAGCAAGGTGGACTAGACTTAAACGCTAAGATTAGAACCGTTGTTGATGGTCATATTGTAAACACAACAGCAGGTAGAATTATTTTGAAATCAATTATTCCAGATTATGTACCTGAATCTTATTGGAATAAAGTATTAAAGAAAAAAGACATTGGGGCATTGGTTGATTACATTTATGCACAAAGTGGAATTTCACATACCTCTGTTTTCCTTGATGATTTAAAAGATATTGGTTTTAAATATGCAACGAAGTCTGGTGTTTCAATTTCTATTGATGATATTAAAGTACCAGAGGCGAAGTACAAAATTGTTGATGCTGCTAAAGAAAATGTTATTGAAATTCAAAAACAATTTGGTAAAGGTTTGCTTACAGAGCAAGAGCGTTATAATAAAATTATTGATATTTGGACAGATACGAACAACTCCGTTGCTGCTGAATTGATGGGATTGATTAAAATTGATAAAGATGGATTCAACTCGGTTCACATGATGGCTGATTCTGGAGCGAGAGGTTCTGCTGCTCAAATTAGACAACTTTCAGGAATGAGGGGTCTTATGGCGAAGTCTGATGGGTCTATTATTGAAACCCCTATTACTTCTAACTTCCGTGAAGGTCTAAACGTATTAGAGTACTTTATTTCAACGCATGGTGCTAGAAAAGGTCTTGCTGATACAGCGATGAAAACAGCGTCAGCTGGTTACTTAACTCGAAAGCTTATTGACGTTGCTCAAAATGTTAAAGTTATCATGCATGATTGTGGTACACATGAAGGGGTAGATGTTTCAGATATTTATGTAGGTAATGAGCTTATTGAACCATTATCAGACAGAGTTTATGGTCGTGTTATTGCTGCTGATATCATTGATCCTATTACGTCAGAAGTATTGGTTTCCGAGGGTACTATGATTGATGAACCAAGAGCAAGACTTATTTCTGATTCAGGAGTACGTGCCGTGAACATTAGAACTTCAGTTACTTGTAAAGCACCAAAAGGTATTTGTGCTAAATGTTACGGTTTAAACATGGCTGAGAATAAAATTGTTAAACGTGGTGAAGCCGTTGGTGTTGTTGCTGCTCAATCCATTGGTGAGCCAGGAACACAACTTACGCTTCGTACGTTCCACACAGGAGGAACAGCGACGGCTGGTAAAGAAGAGCGTCAAGTTATTGCAAACAAAGAAGGGTTTATTCGTTACTATAATCTTAATGTTAATAAGAACTCTGAAGGTAAACTTCTTGTTTCTAACCGAAGAAATGCCGGGGTACTTTTAGTTGAGCCTAAAGTTAAATCACTTACGAGAGGTAAGTTAACGATTCTTCCAGCACATGATGAGATTATTTTAACCGTACAGCAAGGAGCTAAAGAGCAACGTTATACCGTTAGAAAAAATGACATTGCTAAGACCAATGAACTCGCTGGTGTTGGTGGAAAAGTAGATGGTAAACTCTTTATCCCATTTAAAGATGGTGAAATTATTGAAGAGGGTGATTCTATTATTGAGGTGATTAAAGAGGCATGGTCTGTTCCTGCTCGTATTCCTTTTGCTTCTGAGCTTACAGTTGAAGATGGTGCACCAATTACTCAGGATATTCATGCCGATTCGAAAGGAACAGTTAAGTTTTTCTTGCTTAAAGGTGACTATTTAGAGAGAATTGAGAGCATAGCTATTGGTAAAGTAATTGCTGAAAAAGGTCTTTTTGCCGTGGTTGTTGATAAAAATGAAAGAGAAGCTGCAAGACATTATATTGCACGAGGTTCTGTTATTTCTGTTGATGATAATACCGTTGTTTCACGTAGTGATCTTATTGCAAAAGCTGCGACACAAGAACAAATAGTTATTGCTGAATGGGATCCGTATTCAGAGCCAATTATTGCTGAAGCAAATGGTACTTTGAAATTTGAAGATATTATTCCAGGTGTTACCGTTGTTGAACAGTTTGATGAATTAACAGGTGAAAGTAGATTAACACTCAATGAATACATCCCTGCTGCTTATAATCCAGCAATTGTATTGGCAACAGATGATGGTGAGATTATTACTTATGGTTTGGTTCCTAAGACCTCTATTTTTCTTAAAGATGGAGATAAAGTAGGGATTGCCGATATTTTAGCAAAAACACCAAAAGCTGCTCAAAGATCAAGTGATATTACTTCAGGTCTTCCAAGAGTATCGGAATTGTTTGAAGCACGTCGTCCCAAAGATCCAGCATTAATTGCTAGAATTACAGGTTCAATAGCCTTTGGTAAACCACTTAGAGGTAAGAAACGTATTATTATTACCCCTGAATATGGGGCACCTGTTGAACAATTTGTTGATAAACAACGTGCTGTTGTTGTTAACGAAGGTGACTTTGTACACACGGGTGAGAAAATGACCGATGGTACAATTTCTAGCCATGATGTTTTAGCCACGCTTGGTGAAAAAGCATTGTATGAATACATTGTCGAAGAGGTTCAAAAAGTTTACCGTCGTCAAGGGGTTAATATCTCGGACAAACATATTGAGATTGTTGTTTCTCAGATGATGCGTCAGGTTAAAGTTGTTGAGGGTGGAGATTCCAAATTTATTGGAGCTGATTTAATTTCTAAGAAGAAGTTTGACTTAGAGAATGAAAAAGTAATTAAATTATTTGGTGAACCAGCGATTGCTGAACCATTGTTAATTGGTATTACAAGAGCAGCTGTTGGTGCCGATTCAATTATCTCTGCTGCCTCATTCCAAGATACGACTAAAGTACTTACTTCTGCATCCATTGCAGGTACGGTAGATATGCTAGAAGATCTTAAAGAGAACGTTGTTATTGGTCGTCTGATTCCTGTTGGAACAGGTATGGTTGACATTGAAGGTATTAAGTTTAGAACATCTGAGGAAGAGTAATAAACTATCTTATAGAAGAGAAGGTTTTTACCTTGTCCTCTATAAATAAAGTATTTGGTGAAATCGAAGCTATAGCTATTAAAGCTATATTCCCTCCATCTGTTTGGCATTAAACTTTACGAGATTTTCTCTCATAAATTTAAACTCCAATTCAATGGGTCTACAGCAAACTTCACAATCTTCAATATACTCAGAAGCTTCTTCTTCACGCTCTAAAATCATAGATATTTTTTCCCAACAGTAGGGACAAGTAAAAAAATGTTCCATATTTAATCCTAAAAATTTAATAAAGTGAGTATAGCTAACTTTATTTTATATTCCTAGAAAATCAGCTTTTTAAAATCATACTAAACAAAGACTATTTGGATATAATATGCACCATTTTCTATGTATGAAAACTCCGAAAGTGCGTTTAAATAACGCTTTTTCGGGGCTTTCCTGCCCAGATTTCAAACAACTAACAGAAAGGAATTGTATTGCCTACAATTAACCAACTCGTTCGTAAAGAACGTAAAAAAGTGATTAAAAAATCAAAATCACCTGCACTCGTAAACTGTCCTCAAAGAAGAGGTGTTTGTACCAGAGTTTATACAACTACTCCTAAAAAACCTAACTCAGCTTTAAGAAAAGTTGCAAAAGTTAGATTAACTTCTGGATTTGAAGTTATTTCATATATTGGTGGAGAGGGTCATAACCTTCAAGAACACTCAATCGTACTGGTACGTGGTGGTAGAATCAAAGATTTACCTGGTGTTAAATACCATATCGTTCGTGGTGCATTGGATGCATCTGGTGTTAACGGTAGAATGGTTGCTAGATCTAAATACGGTACTAAAAAACCAAAAAACTAGATTGTAGATAATTTTATTTAAAGATTAAAGCAGGTGAGCGTTGAGTCTAGTAATAGACTTTAAACAGGGATTGTCAAAAACCTTTTAAGATGGTTTGCCTTAGGGGACAAAACTTGAGTAAATCAATAGTAAACGATTGAAGATAAATTATAGGAAAATAATATGAGAAGAAGAAAAGCTCCCGTTAGAGCAGTACTGCCAGATCCAGTACATGGTTCAAAAGTTTTAACAAAGTTTGTAAATGCCGTAATGTTAGACGGTAAAAAAGTAACTGCAGAAAAAATTATGTATGCAGCACTTGAAAGAATTGAAGAGAAATCTGGTGAAAAAGGGATTGATGTATTCAATAAGGCTATGGATAACATTAAACCTGCTATGGAAGTAAAATCTAGAAGAGTAGGTGGGGCAACTTACCAAGTACCAATCGAAGTTAGACCAGTAAGACAACAAACATTGGCTATTAGATGGTTAATTGATTCAGCTAGAAAAAGAAATGAGCGTACTATGGTAGAGAGAGTTTCTAATGAGCTTATGGATGCTGCTACGGATAAAGGTTCTGCTTTCAAAAAGAAAGAAGATACTTATAGAATGGCTGAAGCAAACAAAGCATTTGCTCACTATAGATGGTAAGGAAATAAATTATGGCAAGAACACATAAACTCGAAGACGTAAGAAATATTGGTATTGCAGCTCACATTGATGCTGGTAAAACAACAACAACGGAAAGAATTCTTTTCTACACAGGTGTTGAACACAAAATCGGTGAAGTTCATGATGGTGCTGCCACTATGGATTGGATGGAGCAAGAGCAAGAGAGAGGTATTACCATTACTTCTGCTGCAACTACTTGTGAGTGGTCTAAAAAGCAAATTAATATTATTGATACTCCAGGGCACGTTGATTTTACGATTGAAGTTGAGCGTTCTATGAGAGTACTTGATGGTGCTGTTTCAGTATTTTGTGCTGTTGGTGGAGTTCAACCACAATCAGAAACAGTTTGGAGACAAAGAAACCGTTATGGTGTACCTTCAATTGTATTTGTAAATAAATATGACAGAACTGGTTCTGATTTTTATGAAGTTGAGAGACAAATTAAAGACAGACTAAAAGGTAATCCTGTTCCTATTCAATTACCAATTGGTGCTGAAGAAGGTTTTCAAGGGGTTGTTGACCTTGTTAAAATGAAAGCAATTGTTTGGGATCAAGATGCTGCTATGGGTTCTAACTACCACGTAGAAGAAATTTCTGAAGAGATGATGGAATTGGCTGAAGAATACCGTGAGAAAATGATTGAAGAGATTGCTTCTGTTGATGGTCAAGAATCATTGATGGAAAAATTTCTTGAAGGTGAAGAGATTTCTGAAGAAGAAATTATAGCAGGTATTAAAGCTGCAACGATTGGTATGCACATTGTACCAATGACGGTTGGTTCAGCGTTTAAAAACAAAGGGGTTCAAACTTTACTTGACGCTGTTGTTGCTTACCTTCCATCTCCAGTTGAGTCAGCTGCGATTAAAGGTACCATGATGGAGGATGAAACTGTTGAAGTTGAAGTTCCGTCTACTGATGAGGGTGCATTTGCATCATTAGCATTTAAAATCATGACCGATCCATTTGTGGGTCAGTTGACATTTATTCGTGTTTACCGTGGTTCTTTAAAGTCAGGTTCTTACGTTCATAACTCAACCAAAGATAAAAAAGAGCGTATTGGTAGAATCATGAAAATGCATGCCATTAAAAGAGAAGAAATTGATGAAATTTATGCTGGTGAAATTGGTGCTGTTGTGGGTCTTAAGTCTACAACGACTGGTGATACTTTGTGTGATGCTTCAGATAAAGTTGTTCTTGAAAGAATGGATTTCCCAGATCCAGTTATCTCTGTTGCAGTTGAGCCAAAAACAAAAGCTGACCAAGAAAAAATGGGACTTGCTCTAGGTAAATTAGCTGCAGAAGATCCATCTTTCCGTGTATCTACTGATGAAGAATCTGGTCAAACTATTATTTCAGGAATGGGTGAACTTCACCTTGAAATTCTTGTAGATAGAATGAAAAGAGAGTTTAAAGTTGAAGCTGATGTTGGTGCTCCACAAGTTTCTTACCGTGAAGGTATTAGAAATTCTGTTAAGAAAGAGTACAAGTACGCTAAACAGTCTGGTGGACGTGGACAATTTGGTCATGTTTACTTACACATTGAGCCACAAGAGCCAGGTTTTGGTTATGAGTTTGTGGACGCTGTTAAAGGTGGGGTTGTTCCAAAAGAATTTATCCAACCTGTAAACAAAGGTATTCAAGAATCTATGGCTAGAGGAATTCAAGCTGGTTACCCTGTTGAAGATGTTAAAGTAACTCTTTATGATGGTTCTTATCATGATGTTGATTCATCTGAAATGGCATTTAAACTTGCTGGTTCAATGGGATTCAGAGATGGTTGTAGAGAAGCAGATCCATTTATTTTAGAGCCAATGATGAAAGTTGAAGTTGAAACTCCTGAAGATTACATGGGTGATGTAATTGGTGATGTTTCAAAAAGACGTGGTATTGTTCGTGGAATGGGTGACAGAGCTGGTTCTAAGATTGTTGATGCATTTGTACCACTTTCGGAAATGTTTGGTTACTCAACGGACTTACGTTCAATGAGTCAAGGTCGTGCAACTTATGCTATGGAATTTGACCATTATGCAGAGGTACCTGGAAATGTTGCAAAAGAAATTATTGCTAAAAGAAGCTAAACCTTTTTTTCAATAATAAACCTGCCATCTTGGCAGGTTTTAATTTAACTTCTCCCTTTTTTCTCTTCTCTTTATATTTTATTCTTGTTTATGATTATTAGCTTTTATTTTTTTCTGTAGTTAATATTTTAATATAAATATAATTATTTAAATTAAAAAACTATATTAAAGTTTTTTTAATATAAAATTAAAATTAAATAATAATGTAAAAATTTATTTTCATATTTAAGAAATAATTATAATATTTAATGTTAATATATATTATTAAATAACAATTTTGAATTATTTATAATTTAATTTGTTTAAAAAGGAGATCGAAATGACTAAAATAACAAGTATATTTGATAGAATTAAAACTTTATTTTTACTATTAGTAGTTATGTCAATAGCGAGTGGGGCAACAAATTTAACTTGTTCTGATGGCTATACTAAGTATTTAAACAATATATTTACTTCAGGGAGCAATACTTCAACTAATTTAGTAAGTAACTTATTTGAACTTGATGCAGATATAATAGAATTTGACGTTGAAAAAATTTGGACCTATGATGGTGATGAACAACTTCAAGATAAAGAGCAATTTAAATTGCTCTTTACCGACGCTGATGATACTGTCTTAGCTGAAACTAAATATACCAATGACATTGATAATACAGCAGGTTCAGTAGGAAATACACAATTTACTAATTTAGGAACAACTGTTTTACCATTGGGTAAAAAATGGCTTAAGTTGGTTCATCGTGCCAGTGCCCAATATGCTGATAATTTAAATTATGCTAATTCTGTTAAATTTAAAGGGCTATGTTATAAAGCAACAAAAGCACCAAAACCAACTGGTGCTAAATGTTATGCACTTACTGATAATTCACCTGATTTACATGAATTTTTTGTTAATCCTGATACAAATCCTCTTCCTTCTCCCTATATTCAAAAAGTAGACCGAACTTTTAATGGAGAAGGTTCAGCTTATAGAGCAAGTGATAAAAAAGTTTACTCATTTCAAAACAATGGTACTTTTAGTGATTTATATTCGATAGAGGTAGAAACAGGAAAGAGTGAAAAAGTTGTTTCAAAACTCTTAGAGAGTGATGTCGATGGAGCTGCCTTTTACATTGAACGGACAACAAATAGAGAGGTACTTTATATTCTTGCTGGTCAAGATAAAAGTAAATTATATGCTTTTTATGTAGATAATTGGACGAGTGTAAATACTTATCCCAAAAAAGTTATGGGTATGAGTGACTTAGATAGTTTAGCTATTGATCGTAATACTGGTAAGGCTTATAGTATTGATGATTATAACTATAATGATAAGGCTCCAAAACTTTATGAACTTGATTTATTATCAGCAGAAGCAACATACAAATTTACTTTAGCTGAAGTA
>CACVAZ010000077.1:1391-5671 GCA_902727995.1 uncultured Sulfurovum sp. | reverse complement strand
GTTTTACTTAAAGTTGGTAAATCTTCTGGTTCTTGTGACATGGGTTTGCCTTAAAAATTATGGTTGTTTTATTTGGTTGAATATAGCATGATTTGTTTTAGGGATTGATAAAGAAAGTAGCTGTTATTTTCCCTATAAAATTAGAATACCCTGTAGGGTACTGTTTTTATTGAAATGTATCCCTTTGGGACAACGCACCGTTAACAAAAATTGGCATAAAAAAGAGTTTTGCTGTAAGGGTTATTATATATGAAAATATGATGGATATGTTATAAATTCCTCTTTTACAATAAGGGTGATAGATAAAGTTTTTTAAGCCTTTTGGCAAAACATTGAAAGTTTATCAATTCCCATTCACGGTGGATAAAATCCACCCTACGACTTCTTCTCATTACTAAAATAAACCACCAATCCCAAAACAAGTAACATCGTCAACTGCCATATGGGTATAAATAAAAAAGAAAATTTATGTTCTAGGTTATTTTCCATGTAGGTGGTGTCGATTAAAAAGTAAAGTCCTACCGAAACAACAAAAATGGCTGTGGAGTAGGCTGTGTTTTTGGCTGTTCTGTGCTCTGATATTTTTAGAATATATAAGGTAGTGACGTAAGGTAATATCGCGAAGGCTAGGTATCCTAAGGCTACGGATTGTTCTAATCCTAAAGCTAAAGTAGTAATTATGGCGAGAAGTGTTAGAATGTATAATATAGTTTTCATGGTTGGAGTGTAACATATAGACTTTAACTTTAGAAGAAAAGGATAGATGATGAAACAAACATTTGAAGTGAAAAATGTAAAGTGTAGTGGTTGTGCTGGTACGTTGAAAAAAGCTTTGTTGGAAGAGTTTGGTGAAGTAGAAGTTGACCTTGAAGTTGAACCACGCAAGATTACGCTTGATGTGGAGGAGAGGCAAATGGAAGCTTTAAAATTAAAGCTTCGTTCTTTGGGTTACCCTTTAACAAGTGACAATTTAAATAGTTTTCAAACTGTGGGAACAACAGCCAAGAGTTTTGTCTCTTGTGCTATTGGTAAGATGGATGAGAAGAAATAAGATTTTACTTACAAAAATCTAAAAGTATTCTATCTATACTAAGTTTTTTGATTTAGACTCTTGTATGCTGTATGTCAAAGTAGTTAATGCTTATATTGAGTTAGTGTTACCAAGTGTTTACTTTTTATTACCTACTGTTTGACTGAACTCACTATAATTATCGTTAGTAAACTATAAAGGTTAAAAATGAAACAGACAAAGCTACATGTTTTCCTCCCTCTACTACTTATGATGAGTTTTTTTATGATACAAGGGTGTACTACAGATGATACAGATTCTTCTACAACAGATATTAATACCACGCTTACTTATACCGATACTGATTTTGAAGCGACTGATTGGACAGAGGCAACGCATAGTAAAAGTGCTGAACCAAATTTTGATGAAGTTTTTGATGATACGGAAGTAAAGCGTTTAGATTTTGTGGTAACTTCTGAGCGTTGGCAAAGTATGCTCGATGATATGACCAATACTTATGGTACCTTTGGACAAAGTTCTAGTAGAGCAGGTGAAAATACTTTAATAGATACGGATGAAGATCCTATTTTTGTACCTGCTGATGTTGTGTATAATGGAAAACAGTGGTACCGTGTTGGAATTCGTTTTAAAGGGAATTCTAGTTTACAAAGCAGTTGGGAAAGTGGTATTTTAAAACTTTCTTTTAAATTGGACTTTGATGAATTTGAAGATCAGTATCCACAGATTGATAATCAACGTTTTTATGGATTTAAGAAGTTTTCTTTAAAAAATAACTATGAAGATAGCTCATTTTTACGAGAAAAAGTAGCTGCTGATGTTTTTAGAAAAGCTGGACTGGCTGTATCGAATACAGCATTTTATAGACTTTATGTTGACCACGGTGATGGACCTGAGTATTTTGGACTTTACACATTGGTTGAAGAAGTAGATGGTTCGGTACTTGACACACAGTTTTCAAGTGATAAGGGTAATTTGTACAAACCAGAAGAGGGCAGTGCTAATTTTGTTGCAGGTAGTTTTAATCAAGATGATTTTACTAAGAAAACAAATGAAGATGATGCCGATTGGTCAGACATAGAGTCTCTTTTTACAGCTTTACATGCAGATACACGTACGAGTGATTCTGCAACATGGCGAACTAATCTTGAAGCTATTTTTGATGTTGATGTATTTTTAAAGTACCTTGCTGTGAATGGTATTATCCAAAATTGGGATACTTATGGACGAATGAGCCATAACTATTATTTATATAACAATCCAGATAATTCTAAGTTAACGTGGATTCCTTGGGATAACAATGAAGCTTTGCAAGAAGGAAAAATGGGTGGAGCATTAAATTTAGATTTTTCAAATCTTGAATCTAGTACCTGGCCTCTTATCGCCAATATTTATGCTGATGATGTCTATAAGGCTAAATACGATGGTTATCTTCAAGAGGTTATAAATGATGCCTTTGATGTCCCTACTATGCAAACTACGTATGAAACCTATTCAACGCTCATAGAGGATTATGCGACAACAGAGGAAGCTGGATATACTTTTTTAAATAATAGCAGTGATTTTTTACGTGCTATTACAGAGTTACAAACCCATGCAAGTAGTCGTGAGAGAGCTGTAGAAAACTATTTGAATCAATAGGATTATTGTTTGCCTTCATTCCATTAAAGTTTAATTCTTCTTTTGAGTTAAACTACTGTAAAATAAAAAAGTAAAAAATACAAATTATTTTACAAGTGATAAAGGATTGTCATGGCAGAAAAATTCTCACTCAAAGATGAACTTTTTAACCCTAAAAAAGTAGCAAAAATAGCCTCTGAAATAAAAGCTGTTTATAGCATTTTTGAACAAGAAAAATTTGAAAAAGAAGTAACAGATCAATTTTCAGAACTTGAGCTAAAAGAGCGAATATCACACATACGTGAGATGTTTGCGAAGTATTTACCCCCGAACTACGTAGACGCTACGACTATTTTACTTAAAGCACTTCCTTGTGAACTTGACCCAAAGAAAAGTGATGATGACTTTGGAGCGTTTATTTACGCTTCTTATAGTGACTTTGTGCTTACTTTTGGTTGTACGGAGGAACATTTAGCATTTTCACTTCAAGCATTGCGAGAGATGACCAAACGCTTTTCTGTGGAGTATGCCATTCGTGATTTTATTAATCTTTTTCCAGAACAAACTTTTGAGATGTTAGAAGCTTGTGCTGTGTCAGAGAATTATCATGAACGACGTTTAGCATCTGAGGGTTGTCGACCGAAATTACCTTGGGGAAAGAAATTGAGTACGGAGTATGTTAAAGCCATTTATTTACTAGACAAGCTATATGTGGATAAAACACGTTTTGTGACGCGTTCTGTGGCGAATCATTTAAATGACATTGCAAAACTCGATGCTCCTTTGGTCATAGCCACTCTAAAGCGTTGGAAAGCCTCTAATCAACAAGCACGAAAAGAGATGCAATTTATACTTTCTCATTCACTTAGAGGCTTGGTAAAAGAGGGAAATACTGAGGCTCTTGTCTTACTTGGTTATGGGGCTAATCCTAAGATCGAAGTGCAGAATTTTACAGCAGATAGTTTAGAGGTTAAAGTAGGGGAAGCGTTAAACTTTTCTTGTGACATACTAGCACAAGCTGATGAGAATTTAATGATTGATTATGTACTTTATTTTCAAACTAAAGCAGGAAAGCTAAGCTCTAAAGTACATAAGATTAAAAAACTAAAGATAAAAAAAGATAAGCTTGTAAGGATAGGTAAAAAACATCCTTTTAAAGCCAATATGACAACACGAAAACTCTACGCTGGTGAACATAAATTGGCTTTACAGATTAATGGAAAGCTATATGAGGAAGTTGTTTTTAACTTAAGTATTTAGCGAATATTAAAATGTAAAACAACTGAAACATTTGAAATGGGAAGTTCATCTCTTACTTCATTTGGAATCCCCATAGGAAAGGTTCGTTCAAGAGTTGATCTAATACTTTTTTGGAAAATACTTTTTCCTGAAACAAAACGGATGTTAGAAACATGTCCTTGTTTTGTGATGTCAAAACGTACTTTAACTGAACCCTCGATGTGTCTTCTTTTTGCTATTTTTGGGTAGGTTTTATTGGCAATAATTTTAGAGCGAACATTTCGTAAAAAGGCTTTTTTATGTTGTTCATTGTTGACTCTATGACTAGGAGGAGGTGTTGGGGTAGCTGTAACAACAGGTCTTACCACAGGTTGAGGGGCAACATAGACAGGAG
>CACVAZ010000077.1:0-1291 GCA_902727995.1 uncultured Sulfurovum sp. | reverse complement strand
TATCTTCTTTTTGACTACTTTTTTGGGAACAATCTTTTTCTTTATAACTTTTTTCTTCACTACCTTTTTAGGTTTAACTTTTTTAATAACTTTCTTTTTAATAATTTTTTTAGGTTTTGGCTTAGGTTTGACTATGATTTTTGGGGGGTCTTTTTTTTCTACTTTTTTGACCATAACAGGAGGTACTATGGGGGTAGGAATAGCCATTGGTGTAGGAGGGCTAATCACAGGAGGGACAGGTTTTACAATTTTTTTTGGAGGGCTTATAATCGCTATTTTAATGACTTTTGGAGGATCTGCTTTTAACTTCTTTTCTATTTTTCCCAATGAAAGAAAAGCAAAGTAAAACAAAATAAAAGTTAAAGAGCTTAGTAAAAAAGCAGTAAGGTAACGTGATTGACTCATTTTTTAGTAATTATCCCTAAGTTTTCATATTCATGTTTTTTCAAAATATCTAAAATAAAGACAAAGTTGTCAAACTTGGCATTTTTGTCTGAGTAGAGGTGAATGGGGTCTTTTTTGTTATGTTTTAAAAGTAAGTTCTCTACCTCTTCTTTTGGTATTTGATTTTTATCAAAAAAGATGTCGCCATTTTCTTTGATGGAGATTTTGAGTTCTTTTTTTGGTTGCTCTTCGATTTTAGAAGAACCTTCAGGTAGGTCAAGCTTTATGAGACCTGTTTGTATGAACGAAGCTGTGGTTAAAACAATAACCAAAAGTACCAACATGATGTCAATAAAAGGAACCACGTTAATGGTGTCAAACTTTGCCGAGCGTCGCATTAGTTTTCCTTGTTGTGAATAATCCACTTGTTAATGAGTACTTCAACTTTTCGGTTTAAGTGGTTGTAAAAGAAAATGGCAGGAATGGCAACAAGTAGACCCATAGCAGTGGCTTTTAGTGCAAGAGCGAGTGAAGTCATGATGTTTTGAACATCCATATCTGCCGTTTGTCCCATGGTATAAAAAGTAATGATAATTCCCAAAACAGTACCTAAAAGACCAATGTAGGGGGCATTTGCACCAAAACTAGAGATGATAGAAAGGTTGTTGGTAACATCTATTTCCAATGCTTCGACGGTTTTGTATTTTCTAACATCGAGTTTACGATAAAAGAGAAGGCGTTCTATCCAAAATAAAAGTGTTAAAAAACTCATAAATGCAAGAAGTCCTAAAACCCCATAGTCAACGATCTCACTTATTAACTCTATGTTCATAATTTTCCCTCATTATTTTTTATTATGAGTATTATAATCTAAAAAGATAAAAGGAAAATGAGTTTTAGAAGAAAA
>CACVAZ010000076.1 GCA_902727995.1 uncultured Sulfurovum sp. | reverse complement strand
AAATCATTTAAACAGATGTATGACAACGGATTTATTGTTCGTGGAAATTACATGATTAACTGGTGTACGCATGATGGTGCTTTGTCGGACATTGAAGTTGAGCATGAAGACCATATGGGGAAAATGTACCATATTAACTACCCATTGGCTGATGGTTCGGGGAACATTACGGTTGCGACAACACGTCCCGAGACTTACTTTGGGGATACGGCTGTTATGGTTCACCCTGATGATGAACGGCATAACGCTTTGATAGGTAAGAAGATTAAACTGCCATTGATTGACCGTGAAGTTGAGATTATTGGTGACAGTCATGTGGACATGGAGTTTGGAACAGGGTTTGTAAAAGTTACCCCTGCACATGACACGAATGACTACGAAGTTGGAAAGCGTCATGACTTAGAGTTTATTACCATTTTTGATGACAAAGGATTCCTTAACGAACATTGTGGAGAATTCCAAGGTTTAGAGCGTTTAGAGTCTCGTGAAATCATTGTGGCAAAGTTAGATGAAGCTGGATTTATGGTGAAGATAGAAGACCATGCACATCAAGTTGGGCATTGTTACCGATGTAAGAATATTGTTGAGCCGTACATCTCTAAGCAGTGGTTTGTTAAAAAAGAGTTTGCAGCTTCTGCGATTGAAAAAGTAAACAATGGTGAAGCAGAGTTCTTCCCAAGCCATTGGATTAACTCATACAACGCTTGGATGGGTGAACTGCGTGACTGGTGTATCTCTCGTCAGTTATGGTGGGGACATCAGATTCCTGTATTTTACTGTGATGACTGTGATCATGAGTGGGTTGAAGAGGGTGATGCTCCTCATGTTTGTCCAAAATGTAACTCTGAAAAGATTCACCAAGACCCTGATGTACTAGACACTTGGTTCTCTTCAGGTCTATGGCCATTCTCCACACTGGGTTGGGGAAATGATGAAGCCTTTAAAGGGGAACTTTGGAATGAAGATGACATGAAAAACTTCTACCCAAATAACTTACTCGTTACTGGATTTGACATTCTTTTCTTCTGGGTAGCACGTATGTTAATGATGGGTGAGAACATTACGGGTGAGCTTCCATTTAAAGATATCTATTTACATGCACTTGTAAAAGATGAACATGGGGAAAAAATGTCGAAGTCTAAAGGAAATGTTATTGATCCTTTAGAGACCATTGAGAAGTACTCTACGGATGCACTTAGATTTACCTTGGCTGTACTTGCTGTTCAAGGGCGTGACATTAAACTGAGTGAAGACAAGTTAGAGCAGAGTCGTAACTTTACGAACAAACTCTTTAATGCAACGAACTTCTTACAGTTAAACCAAGAGCATTTTGATGACTTGAATCCAGAGAACATAAAAACACCTCTTGGAAAATACATGTTGTCACGATTTAACTTGGCTGTTAAAGAGACACGTGGATTTATGGATGTGTACCGATTTAACGATGCTGCAACCGTACTGTACCGTTTCTTATGGGGTGAGTTCTGTGACTGGGGAATTGAGCTTTCTAAAGCAGACAAAGCTTCAGTAGCTGAGCTTGGAAGTATCTTTAAAGCGTCGATGAAATTGCTTCATCCGTTTATGCCATTTATTACTGAAAATCTTTACCGAAGACTTTCCGTTGGTGAGTTAGAAGACAGCGAGTCAATTATGGTAGAAGCTTACCCTGAAGTGGGTGAAGTTGATGAAACAATTATGAAAGAGTTTGACTTAATCATGGAAGCGATTGTATCGGTTCGTCGTTGTAAAACATTGATTGATAAAGGGAACCAAAAAATTGAAAAAGCAGCTGTAAAAGTACCTGCTGGTTCAGATGTGGCAATGATGCAACCTTTTATTGAAAAGCTTGGAAAAGTTGAAGAACTTAGTTTTGTAGAGGCTAAACTGGAAAACTCGGTTACGGATGTTTCTGACAATTTAGAGACGTTTATCTCTACGGATGATGTGGACATGTCGGCGATTATTGGGAAGCTTACAAAGCAAAAAGAGAAGCTTGAAAAAGAGATCAATAAATTAAATGGAATGTTAAACAATGAACGTTTCGTTGCCAATGCTCCTGAACAAGTAATTGCTGAAAACAGACAAGCTTTGGCTGATGCTAGTGAGAAAATGGCTAAGGTTGAAGGTGAGTTGAAGGGGTTTGCGTAGGGTTTTTTAACCCTGCCTTTTTCTCTTTTTAATTCATGCACTTTAAGGCATGTTAAGTATAATTCGGAATTATCTTAAAACAAAGTACTACTTATGAAAAAATACCTTTTTTTACTACTCCTAACCCTTCCACTCTTTTCTGAAAAAGGTGCTGGTATTGGGCAGAACTTGGGGGACACGGTTCCTCTAGATTTAACCTTTATTAATGAACAAGCTAAAGAAGTGACGCTTCGAGAGTTAATGGATGGAAAACCAACACTTTTAACTTTAAACTATTACCGATGTGCAGGTATTTGTAGTCCACAACTTGATGAGTTGGCTGCAACATTAAGCAAAGTTCAATTAGCTGAAAATATTGATTACAAAGTAATCACGGTTGGTTTTGCAGAAGATGAAAATATTTCTCTTGCCATTACTAAAAAGAAAAACATAATTAGTTCAATGACACGTCATTACGTTCAGGATGCATGGCAGTTTGTCCTTGGAGAAAATAACAGTTCAGCTAAATTGGCTCAAAGTGTTGGTTTTAAGTACAAAGCCATGAAAATGGAAAATGGAGACCTTGGGTACATTCATGGTGCATCAATTATTATGCTTTCTCCAAAAGGAAAGATTACGGGTTATCTTAATGGAATTAATCAACTTCCAGCTGATATTACTCTGGCAATTAAAGAAGCATCTGAAGAAAGAGTACGTCACTCTATTCCTCGAAATAACTCGCCTTTTTGTTTTACAGAAACACCTGAAGCTGGTCTTATGCTTAATAATATGACCCGTATTGCAGGGATTTTAAGTATTGTTTTATTGTTAGTCTTTTTCTTTTTCTTTCTTCGTCGAGGTCGAAAAAATAAAATAAATTAAATATGATAAATGTAAGTCAAAAATTTTTGCTCAAACTCTTTAGCTGGAATGGGCTTACTACAAAGATAACCTTGATAGTAAATTGAGCTATCAAGGTGCATGAGTTCTAATCTTTGTTGCTCTGTTTCTATTCCTTCTATGATAATTTTATATTGAAATTGTTTTCCTATGTCAATAATACTTTTAACAAGTTCTTTGTTATCTCTGTTAGTCATGATGTCTTGGGTAAATACTTGGTCAATCTTTAGCACTTTAAAAGCAAATTTTTTGAGATAGGAGAGTGAGGAATAACCTGTTCCAAAGTCATCAATACTACATTCAATACCTTTTTCTTTTAAATGTTGAATAATATTTTGAGTTTTAGTAAAATTATCCAGCAATGTGGTTTCTGTAAGTTCCAATTTTATGAGTGAAGGATTGATATTTCCTTTTGTAATACAAGTATCAAGCTGTTCTACAAAGTTAACTTCATTAAGTTGTCTTGCGTTAATATTGACAGAGATGTATTCAAAATTGATGATTTTTGCTTTTTCCCATACATACAATTGTCTACATACTTCTTTGGCAACCCACCATCCAATTTTTGTAATAAGTCCTGACTCTGTTGCCATAGGAAGAAATCTATCAGGTAAAATAAGCCCTTTTGTCGGATGATTCCAACGGACTAGTGCTTCAATGGCATTTAAAGAGTTGTTGTTAATGGAGACAATAGGTTGATAGTATAGTTCAAGTTCATTGTTTTTTATGGCACCTTTTAAGTCATGTTGTAAGGAGGTCAACTCTTGTTGTTCTATATCTAAAGAGTGGTCATAAAAACGGATGTTATTTAAACCCTCACGTTTAGTTTGGTACATTGCCATATCAGCTTGACGCATGATTTGTTCGGTATTTAAAGCATTTGGTTCTATGAGAACAATTCCAATACTAGTGGTCATGTATAAATCAAGTTCTTCAATGTGAAAGGCTGTATTAAATACGGATTTAATGTTTAAGGCAATTTCTTTGGCATTGGCATTGGCAATGCTAAGTTCTTTAGTTGAATAAGGAACAACAATAATAAATTCATCTCCTCCAATACGGGAAAGATATTTGTTTTCAATGTTGAGACTTCTTAATCTATTGGCAACTGAAAGTAATAGTTTGTCTCCTACTACGTGACCAAAGGTATCATTAATTTGTTTGAAATGATTTAAATCTAAATAAAATAAAAAAGAGTATGAATCTCTATGTTCGACTTCGGTAATTAAAGTACTCATATAACCTTGGTAGCTTCTTCGGTTGGGGAGTTTTGTTAATGCATCATGCAGAGAAATATAATTTATTTTTTGATAGGCAGTATGTTCAGTAGTTTTGTCTTCAATTGTACCTATGCCCCCAATAATTTCATTGTCATCATTTAGCAAAGAGGAGCAGGTAAGTTCTATCCATATCTCTTTCTTTTGAAATGAAAAATTAAAAGAACCCATACTTTCTTTTTCTGAAGGGGTAGTTAAAACATATTGCAGTGCTTCAATGGCTTTTTTATCTTTAATGGTCTTAAGATTAAAGGATTCCAGTGTTTCTTGAATACCGAACAGTTTTTTGAACATGATGTTGTGTGTTAGTATCTTTAAGTCATTATCGTAATAGAAAATTCCAACAGGGGCTTGTTTAAGGAGTGCTTCTAGTTTTTGTTCTTTTCTAGACAGCATTTTTTGTGCTTCATTATAGCGTTCTTTAAGAAGATGCGTTTCATTAAAAAATTGGCTAAAATGTTTTGTACTTACTAGAACTATAAGATAAAGAATAAATATAAGTATTTGGATGATAAAGACATAAGGAATATCTAAGAAAAAGAGCATTGAAAAAATTGGAATTAAAATAATACTAACTAAAATATTAATAACAATGTTAAGGTAGTTTCGTTTTTTTGGTATCACATGGTTTGAATTTTTCATTACACTTATTATAGGATAAAAATATTAGAATTAAATTATATTTAACATATACTGTTGAATATAAAAATATTAAGTCTTATTATAGCTAATATATAAAAAAATTTGCTAAAATTATGACTTACCAAATAGAGGATATAAATTATGAAAGTATTATTAATTAAAGATGTTAAAAGCCTAGGAAAGAAAGGTGAAATTAAAGAAGTTAAAGACGGATATGGTCAAAACTTTTTAATTGGAAAAGGTATGGCTAAGTTGGCAACACCTGAAGTAGTAGAAAAATGGAAAGCTGAACAAGAGGCGATGGCAAAAGATTTAGCTGATACTTTGACACGTTTGAAAAAAGAAGAAAAAGAGTTGGCTGCTAAGAACATAGTTATTGTGAAAAAGTTAGCTCCTGCTGGGATTCAAGGTTCTGTAGGTAAAGATGATATTGCTAAAGCCATTAAAGAGCAAATGAACATTGAGATTGACAAAAAAACTGTTGAGCTTAAAAAAGCATTGAAAACAGTGGGTGAACATAAAGTTGACATTAAATTAGGTCATGGAATTCATGCCACAACAACAGTAGAAATTCAGGGAGAAGCATAGAGTGTTTCACGCAACTACGATACTTGCTTATAAAGGTAAGGATAATGCAGTTATAGGTGGTGACGGTCAAGTAAGTTTTGGTGACACCATTTTAAAAGGAAATGCAACGAAAATTCGTTCCCTCTATAAAGGTCAAAT
>CACVAZ010000075.1 GCA_902727995.1 uncultured Sulfurovum sp. | reverse complement strand
TTTGATAATGAGGGGAATAAACACCATCCACGTGAATGGTTTATTGCCCCCTTAGAGGTGATTGATGAGGTGATAAACTTGATTATTAGTGGCGAAGTTATTCACTACTTGTATGATGCCCAAAATGAATCCATAGTAAAACGGAGAGAATAATGACAGACGTAGTAATTATAGGTGCAGGGGCTAGTGGTTTGGTGACAGCCATTGTCGCTGGACGGCGTGGTAAAAAAGTGTTGATTTTAGAGAAAAACAACAAAGTTGGAAAAAAGCTTTTAGCCACAGGAAATGGGAAATGTAATATTGGCAATCAACGCCCTACTCTGGAGCGATTTTATTCACATAACCCCAAATTTATTGCTCAAGTTTTTGAGGGCTATGGTTATCAAGATATTAAACAGTTTTTTAAATCCATTGGTTTGGAGCTGATTGAAGCCAAAGAGGGAAAAGTTTTTCCCATGTCGCTTCAAGCATCGTCGGTCGTTGAACTGCTCATTTCAGAGTGTGAACAACTGGGTATTAAAATTATTTGTGATGCTAAAGTAAAAAAGGTTTCATTTCGAGATAATAGCTTTAGCTTAGAGTACAATGACATAAACATGAAATCTAAAAAATTAGTGTTAGCCACAGGACATTGCTCTGCACCACAGTTAGGTGGGGTAATGGATGGTATAGGTTTTGCACGTTCTTTTGGGCATAACATAATCAAAGATTTTCCCACCTTAGTACAGTTGACTTCACCATTCAAAGAGCAATACTTAAGCCGTATGGCTGGGGTTAAAGTGGAAAGTCGGGTGACGTTAAATACCAAAAGTGGCACAATTCAAAAGCAAGGAGATGTTCTTTTTACCAACTACGGACTTTCTGGTTTAGCCATTTTAGACATTAGCCGTAAAGTAATGGAGGAATTGAAAAGTACTCCAGAAGTGACTTTAGAAATAGACTTGATGCCCAAAATGAGTATTGAACAATTACACTCTATGATGAAAAAAAGTTTGCTTAAAAAAAGTTTAAAACCTTTAGAGATATGGATGCAAGGCTTTATTAATAAAAAGCTAATATTGCCTATTTTAGAGCCATTAAAGCTAGAAGATGAAACCATAGGTTCAATAGCCTCGAACCTTGAGAAGTTAGAACCAATAGTCTCTAAAATTAAGTGTTTTTCGTTTAAAATAAATGGAAATAAAGGTTATAAGGGTGCAGAAGTAGCCACAGGAGGCATTGACACAAAAGAAGTAGAGGCTCATAGTATGGAGTCAAAAAAACAAAAAGGGCTTTACCTAGTTGGCGAAGTTTTAGATGTAGATGGTGATAGAGGTGGGTTTAATTTACATTTAGCATGGGTTTGTGGGCTTAGAGCAGGAGAAGCGTTGTAGGGTTTATAGCCTACTTTTTAGATTTTTAAGAAATTCTGAATCCAAGGAAGTTGAAAAATTATTTTCTAGCACACCTTCTTTTAATCCATAGTCATTAACTTTGAGAACTTCACTCATTTCTAATTCATTGAAAAGTGTTTCTTTAAAAAGAAGTTTGTATTGGCTGGGTTTTTTTAAGACCAACTTGACAGCACTCTCTTCAATCATTTCTTGAATGAATTCAATAAAATTATTACTTTGATAATTGTTAACATCAAACTCATTGATAGCATAACGTAAAGCAATTTTAAAGACCGAAATTTCTAGCCCTTTAGTCTTTAAAAGGTTGTGAATCGCAGGTAAAGTTTCAAATACTTTTAAGACTTTATGTACTTGAATTTTAGCTTCTTTGTGGCTTGGAGCATCTACTTGTACTAATTTTTCAGTAAAGTTGATAAAAAGAGGATTAATCGTTAAATCTTTTCTAATATTTTCATCAAGGTTGGCTATTATTAAATTTTTTGAGAGTGTTGGCTTCTTTTTGATGGTTTTAGGAATACTTTGTTTTGCTTTATACGTAATTTTCTTAGCTTTAGTAAAAGTTTTTTCTAAATGTTCAATTTCTTGATTGACTTGTGTGTATTCTTTGAAGAGTTGCTCTCTTTTTTCTTTAAGACTTTGAAGTTTAGATTTTTTAATGGCTTCATTTGTTTTGGTATATTCTTTTAAAAATCGACCATTATAAGCAAAAAATTTACCCGATTTGATGGTGTTACTTACTTCTTGGAGACGAATAATGAGGGCATTGTCATTACTCACAATAATGATATTGGGAATTTTTAAGTTTTGAGCAATTTCAACTAGTTTATCATCAGCTTTATCTTTACCATAATCGACATAATGGGTATTAATGGATTGATTGTATCCTGCATTATTATAAAATTCCGTAGATTCTTTGTAGGCTGTTTCTAGTTTTGCCTTGTTCCAACTTTTTGAGCCAAATTCCTCAATAACAATTGTCCGTATGAGTTTATAATGTTCTTGTATGGGCATATTTTCAGCATCAAAAAGGATTAAAAGAGGATAATTTAAAGTTCTTAGTGTATGCTTTTTGGGAATGGTTTTAATTGATGACTTTAAAGATTTATTAAGCTCTGTAGTTTCTTTTGCAAGATTTTTAACTTGAAGACTGCTATCTCGATAGTGTATAAAACGCACTTTTAGCATTTTTAAAGGATGAAGCTTTTCTTGGAATAAGATGTTTAAAAATTTAAACATATAGATACTATTTTGCAGTAAACTTATCTTTTTCTTTTCTTCAATCATCTTAATTCCTGTATTTTTCATATTAATTTTAAAAGTATAGTTAAAAAGAGTGAATGAATGGAAAATGAAAAAGTAATAGTCTAAAAGAATCTTAATAAAACTAGAGCAGGAGAAGTTATTTAAACTTCTTTTTCCACTCTTTCTCAAATTTTTTACGTTTTATAAAGGAGAGCTTTTCCACAAAAACTTTTCCATCTAAATGATCCATTTCATGTTGAAGTGCAATGGCTAAAAAATCTTGATTTTCAATGATTTTCTTTTTTCCATGACGATCTTGATATTCCATAACAATATGTGCAGCACGTTCAATGTCTTCATAAAAACCGGGAACAGAAAGACAACCTTCTTGGTTTTTACAGGTACCTTTCATGCTTATGAAGACAGGGTTAATCACTTCTAAGGTATCTTCTTTTTTTATTATCGCATCATCAGTATCATTCTCTGGGAGGTTAATGATGAGTACACGTTGGGCAATCCCAATTTGAATGGCAGCTAGACCAACCCCTTTTTTGTCAAGCATGGTATCGTACATATTATCAAGAAGTTTATGTAGCTCTTCATCAAATTCACTTACGGTGTCAGATACCTCTTTAAGGCGTTTGTCTGGGTAGACGACAATATCTTGAATCATTTCCTACCTTTTGTTTTTAGCTGAAACTTTTAGTTAAGACTTGATCAATCAGACCATATTCTACAGCTTCTTTTGAAGACATAAAGTTGTCTCGTTCGGTATCTTTTTCAAGTTCTTTTGCTTTTTTACCACAGTTCTTAGCCATGATTTCATTGAGCGTATCTTTTAAACGTTGAATCTCTTCAGCTTGAATTTGAATGTCAGTTGATTGACCTTGTGCTCCACCTGATGGTTGGTGAATCATGATTCTTGCATTGGGAAGGGCATAACGTTTTCCTTTTGCTCCTGATGAAAGTAAAAATGCACCCATAGAAGCTGCTTGACCAATACAAATGGTCACAATGTCAGGTTTAATATAGTTCATGGTGTCAAACATAGCAAGACCAGAAGTAATTACGCCACCTGGAGAGTTAATGTAAAAATAGATGTCTTTGTCAGGGTCTTGTGCTTCAAGGAAAAGAAGTTGTGCTACAATAGTAGAAGCTACTTGGTCATTTACTTCACCACTCATCATAATGATTCTGTCTTTTAATAGTCTTGAATAGATGTCATAAGAACGCTCACCACGACCTGTTTGTTCTACAACGTAAGGAATATAACTCATTAATGGTACCTTTATTTTATAATTTTTAATTGTTAGGAGAATACACTTTTTTAACTTAGAAGTGTATTTTAGTGTGGGCATTTCTACCCACGAAGGAAAAAGGTGAGGTTACTTTTTATTGGTCAATGCCAATAATTTTAGCAAAGAGTTTGTCTTCAATCATGCCCATTTTAACAGCAGGAAGAAGATTGTTCTCTTGGTAGTATTTAATTACTTCTTGAGGATCTTGACCTGACATCATTGCTTCGTAGTAAATGGTTTGAGAAACTTCTTGATCGTTAACTTCAACGCTTTCTTGTTTAGCAAGGTAATCAACAAGGAAGGTAGCTTTTACAGAGTTTGTTGCTGTCTCTTTAACACTTTCTCTAAGTTCATTGATTTTCTCTTCATTGTCTTTGTATTGTGCTAATTCGTCTTCACTCATCTCTCTTGCTTTGTTATTGATTTGAGCATCAATCTCTTGGTCAACAATATTTTGAGGAAGTGCAAAGTCATATTTGGCTACTAGTGCTTCAATAAGTGCTGGTTTAAGCGTTTCATTGTAAAGTTTAGAAACTTTTTCAGACTTAATTTGTTCAGAAACTTTTTCTTTTACTGTTTGGGCTGTTGCACCCTCTTCATTTGGAAGTAGTTTTTTAACCATCTCCTCATCAAGTACGGCTTCAGCTTTTTCTTTAATGTCATTAAGTGTTACAGCAAATACAGCTTCTTTTCCTGCAAGATCAGCTGATTGGTAATCAGAAGGGAAAGTAACGGTAATGTCTTTTTGCTCGTCTATCTCCATTGCTTCCATTTGATCTTCAAAACCTGGAATGAATTGTCCTGAACCAATAACAAGGTCAAAACCTTCTGCTTTTCCACCATCAAATTCAACACCATCAATGGTACCTACAAAATCAAAGTTTGCTTGGTCATCTTTTTGTAAAGCTCTTTTTGTTTCAAGTGAAGCGTAAGGAGCATTGGCTGTTAAAAGTGTTTTTAACTTTTCGTCAATTTCAGACTCTTCTACTGAAGGTGCATCATATTTTGGAGCAAGGTCTTTGTATCCTTCAGCTTCAATTACTGGTCTAAGTGAAATAATGAGTTCTGTTTCAATCTTATCATCACTTTTGTCATATTTTTTAAATGTTGGTTCAGCAATAATATCTGCAGGATTAATATCTAAATCTTTTTTAGCTTTTTCAAGAATGTCTTGAACAGCTTGATTCTCAGCATCTTGTTGAAGTTGTTCTGCATACATTTGTTTTATTTTTACTAAAGGTACTTTACCTTTTCTGAAACCATCGACAGAGGCAGTCTTTGCTACTTCTTTTGCAGCTTTGTTTAAGTTTTTTTCAATATCTGACATATCAATAGTTGCGACTACTGATACATTAGCTGCATCAGTTTTTGTTGCTGTAATATTCATTACAATCCTTTTTTTCCAAAATAATTATCGAATTTTAGCAAAAGTTGACTAAAAAGCTTTAGATAAGATAAAAGAATTTTGTTTTGATGTATGATAATTAAAAAAATATGTTTTAATCCTCATATCTAATAAGATATGAATATACAAGAGTGATTTCAGATGATAAAAATTATAGAAGTAGTGTTAAATTTGATTCTTTTGTAGTTTTATAGTCTTTAATATTTATAGCCATCATAAGTACCCAATAAAAATTAAACCCTAATAAAAATCTATCCTATAATTTTTACCATAGTTATCAAATATTTTTTGGATATAAAGAATCATATTATCCGAGCTCAAATAAGCCGAATAATCAATCCAA
>CACVAZ010000074.1 GCA_902727995.1 uncultured Sulfurovum sp. | reverse complement strand
ATTATCAGTAATTAATTGTTCTATTTCAACTTTTGCTTTATTTAAAAACTTTTTATTTCTCTGAATAGTAGAATTAATCAAGGAATTTTTAAACATATGAGAAGCCACATGCATCGTTCCTAAAGAATGGATATATCTTTTAGTTGAAATAGAAGGAAAAGCAAAATAAGCTAATGCATTTTGCGAAACAAAAAGAAGGCGATTCAAAATTTTACTTTTCAAGATTTTCTCTTCAAATTTACTGTAAGGAATATGTCCATACACTGTGTCGTTTACCATATTATTTTCTTTCATGTACTCTCTTTTCTCTCTAAATTTATTAAATCATTTATAAAACTTTTCTTAACCTAAATAAGTTATTATACTTAAAAGTTAGAAGATAAAATTATACATAAATAAAAATCTGAATTTATGTAACATATTACTTCTCTTGATGCCCCATAATAAAACAATTTCATTGCTATTTAAGTAACAGTAGAATAAAATTTTCTGTAGATTATTATCTTGTGCAGTAAACAATATAATAAGAACAATTTTAACTGGAGGGTAAATTGAAAAAAATCATGATGCTTGTACTATTATCGCTGTCTGTATTACAAGCTAATAATCTTGGATTAAATGAAAAATTAGGGGCTATGGTTCCTCTTGATTTAACATTTATAGATGAAACAGGGAAAAGTCGTACATTAAAAGACTATATGGATGGGAAACCAACCATCATTTCTCTTAATTATTTTCGTTGTGCAGGTATCTGTACTCCACAACTAGAAGATATGGCACAAATGTTAAGCCGACTTGACTTAGCTGAAAACATAGATTACAAAGCACTGACAATTTCGTTTGCTGAAAATGAAACACCAGCATTAGCTGCAGCAAAACGTAAGACTCACCTCACTTCAATGTCAAGACAATATGTACCTGATGCATGGCACTTCATTCTTTCTGAAAACAATTCATCTGCAATTCTTGCCGATACCGTTGGATTCACTTATCAGAAAACTGTTAACCCTACATCTGGTGTGGTCGACTGGGTTCATCCAGCTGTACTTATTATGTTGTCACCAGAAGGAAAAGTAACGCGTTACCTTAATGGTATAGAGCAACTTCCTTTTGATGTAAAAATGGCATTAATGGAAGCAGGTGAAGGTAAAGTTGGACCAACCATTGCAAAAAATTTACTTTTTTGTTTTGCTTATGATCCAAAAGCCAAAACCTATATTTTCAAATGGGAAAAAATAGCAGCAACCATTATGTTAGCAACCATGTTATTTTTCTTTATCTATCTTGTAAAAACGAGTAACCGAAACGACGACAGAGACAATCATCCAAATAAAGGAGACAATTAGATGAGTAAAACTTATTTCGACGAAACACACTGTGCCATTGGGCATCCGAAGAGTAAATTCATGCAGTGGATGCTTACCGTGGACCATAAAAGAATTGGTATCATGTATGCAGCTGTAATGTTTTTCTACTTTTTTATAGCTGTAGGAACAGCTTTCATGATGCGTTTGGAGCTTTTAGCCCCAGGTGGTCAATTTTTAGATGGAGACACTTTTAACCAAGCATTTACACTCCATGGTGTAATTATGATTTTCCTATTTATTATTCCAGGGGTTCCTGCAGTATTAGGTAACATTGTAATGCCACTTATGATTGGTGCGAAAGATGTATCTTTCCCAAGACTTAACTGGTTTACATTCTGGTTATATGTAGTTGGTACATTTATTGCCTTAGCTTCATTATTTACTGATGCAGGTTTTGCTGATACAGGTTGGACTTTCTATGCACCATATTCTATTAACACTAGTACCAATGTAATCTTTACACTTGTAGCAGCTTTTGTTCTTGGTATGGCTTCAATTCTTACAGGACTTAACTTCCTAGTAACAATTCATAGACTTAGAGCACCAGGAATGGACTTTTGGAAAATGCCACTATTTGTATGGGGTATTTACGCCACAGCATGGATTCAACTTCTTGCAACACCAGTAGTTGGTATTACACTTATTCTTGCAATCATGGAAAAATACTTCGGTATTGGTATCTTTGATCCAGCCAAAGGTGGAGACCCAGTATTATTTGAACACTTGTTTTGGATTTATTCTCACCCTGCTGTATATTTAATGATTCTTCCAGCATTTGGTATTATGTCTGAAATTATTCCAACATTCTCAAGAAGAGAAGTATTTGGATACAGAGCCATTGCTATTTCGTCAGCATCTATTGCTGGTATTGGTTACTTAGTATGGGGTCACCACCTTTATACATCAGGTATGGCAGATACAGCTAAAATTATCTTCTCATTCTTGACATTCTTTGTTGCCATTCCAACAGGTATCAAGTTCTATGACTGGGTTGCAACCATGTACAAAGGTAAAATTATTCTTGCTACACCGATGTTATGGGCTTTAGGAACAATTATTACCTTTACTATTGGTGGACTTACAGGAGTAACCATTGCTATGATTGGTGTTGATATTCACCTTCAAGATACCTACTATACCGTTGCTCACTTTCACTATGCGATGCTAGGTGGAGTTGTATTCTTATTTTTTGCTGGTCTCCACTACTGGTTCCCACTTGTTACAGGTAAAATGTACAATGAATACCACGGAAAAATTTCGTTCTACCTTCAATTTGTAGGATTTAATTTATTATGGTTTCCAATGTTCATTGCTGGTTATTATGGTATGCCAAGACGTTACTTTGATTACTTACCAGAATTTCAGATTTATCACCAAGTCTCATTTCTAGGTGCTGTTATTTTTATTACAGGACTAATCTATATGTTTGTAGTATTTTACAAAGGTTGGACAAAAGGTGAACCTTCTGGAACAAACCCATGGAATGCCACAACTTTAGAGTGGCACTTACCAACATCACCTCCACCATTAGAGAACCATTCTAAAGTTCCTTACGTTGACTTTAACCCATATGAGTACCATCATGGTCAACCAGTGGTTAAATTTGACTATAAAACCATGCAAAGGATAGATTAATGTCAGGTCCATACGTACCAGAAATTGCGATAGATCGCAATGGGAATGAACATATAGTTCAAGGTTGGCAAGGTGATTTTTACGGTGGAAAACTAGGTTTTTGGCTGTTTATGTTTACGGAGGTATTAATGTTTGGTGCCATGTTCATGGCATTGGCTTATTACAATACCTTACACCCACAAGACTTTTTAGATGCTTCGGCATCTTTAAACAGACTTCTTGGTGGTATTAACACCGTAGTGTTACTTATCTCAGCACTCACAATGGGTCTTGGTTTACTTAACATGAGAGTTGGTAAAGTTAAAGAAGCAAAACAAATGATTTGGGCTACCATTATCTTAGCTACACTATTCTTAGTGATTAAAGGTTTTGAATGGAGAGCTGAATACAATCATGGTATTTTCTTAATGCATGATCAACTATTACCTGAGTCATCATTAGCACTCGGACAAAAACTGTTCTTTGGACTTTACTTTACAATGACGGGACTTCATGGTTTCCACATTATAATTGGTATAGGACTCATGATTTGGTTACTTAAACGGATAAATGCCCAAAAAGTAACGCCAGATCACCATATTTTATATTGGAACATTGCATTGTATTGGGATATTGTACACCTTATTTGGGTATTTGTATTTCCTTACTACTACATGATTGGAGCAGGAGGAGCTACAGGTGGACACTAATACTATAGATTACGCAAAAGAAAGATCAGGGTACTACAAAATACTTGTAGGGCTCTTATTATTGACGGTTGTAACATTTGTTCAGCCCCATATGTTCATGACTGAATCAACCTTTGCTGCACAAATGATTATTGCAGTCATTAAGGGTTGGTTAATTTTAATGTTCTATATGCACTTAAAAGGTGAAAAACTTATCATTTGGATGACAGGTTTCTCTCTATTTATTGTATTTACATTTTTCGCAATTGTAATTGGTGTTGATGTACAAAAATTCCAGTTTAAAGATGAGAGCCATATTACGGCTTCAGTAACAGCAACACCTGAAGCAGGTCATACAGCTGCTCCAGTAGCACACTAAAAAGGAGGCAATATGGACGTTAATAATTCACTAAGTGGTTTTAACTCAATGGCATCAACATTTGCCAAAGATGTAGACCAAGCATTTTGGATAAACTTTTGGATTTCAATAGTACTAGGACTATCAGTACTTATTCCAATGTTTTACTTTGCTTGGAAATATAGAGAGAGTAATGTTAAAGATGAAGAAATTGAAAATGTTACCCACAACACAGCACTTGAAATTGGTTGGACGTTAATTCCTACTATGCTTATGATGGTTCTTTTTTACTATGGTTATAGTTCTATGAAATCTCTTAGAACTATGCCAGCAGCATCAGAGAGTATTGTTGTTAAAGTTGAAGGTTCTAAATGGAAATGGAAATATGAATACCCTGCTAACAAAGCTGGGCATGTTCATAAAATCACTTCTGTTTATGACAAAAAAATTGGTGATGTAAAAAGAGGTCTTTATGTACCTGTTGGAACAAACATTATTTTAGAAATGACAGCACCACTAAATGACGTCATACACTCTTATTTTGTACCTGCTTTCCGTATGAAAGAAGATGTTGTCCCTGGTCGTATGACAAAGCAATGGTTCAAATCTGATGTGGTTGGGGAATATGAAGTAGAATGTGCAGAGTACTGTGGTACTGCTCACTCTTATATGTACTCAAAAATTGTTGTTATGGAACAAGCTGATTATGACAAATGGTTTGAAAGTAATGCCAAGTCACCATTTGAAGATGCTAGTGCAGCACCTATTTCAAAAGGTCAATCACTTTACGAAGACAATGGTTGTGCTGGATGTCACTCTATTGATTCTGAGGCAACATTAGTTGGACCAGGACTTAAAGGTATTGGTGCTAAATATGATGCAGAATACTTAAAGAATGCTATTATTAATCCAGATAAAGATGTACCTGCTGGATTCTTCCCAGGTGTTATGCCACCATTTGCACTTTCAGATGCTGATGTAGCTGAACTTGTTAAATATATGCAAAACGCTAAATAAAAGTCTTTTTTATGATAAAAGACTTTTTTATTGTCACTAAATTTGTTCTCTCCTTCGCAGTAAGTTTATCTGCACTCTTTGCCTACATTATGGCAAAGGGAGATGTAGGAGCAGACATGTTCTTGGCAACCTTTTCTGTACTTCTTGTCGCGATGGGTGTTTCAACACTCAATCAGGTGCAAGAGTACAAAGAAGACTCTCAAATGGAGCGTACCAAAAACCGTCCAATCGCTGCAGGACGTATGACTCCTTTAACTGGTTATATTATTTCTGCTATTCTGATTATTCTTTCTATGATTCTTATTTACAGCCTCTTAGGGTTGACAGGTGTTAACATATTTATGTTTGCCTTTATTTGGTACAACGCTATGTATACCCCACTTAAGAAAAAATCAGCTTTAGCCGTAGTACCTGGAGCTATTTTGGGGGTTATTCCTCCAGCTATTGGATGGCTTGTAGCAGGAAGTTCATTAATGGAACTAGACTTCATTGCTTTAGCACTTTACTTTTTCATTTGGCAAGTACCTCATTTTTGGTTACTTGTTATGCTTTTTCATGGTGATTATAAAGATGGTGGTTATCCAACTGCTATGCGTCTCTTTGGTCAAGCAAGTTTACAAAGACTCACTTTTGTATGGCTGGTTTTTACCATTCAAGCAGGTATCTTCTTAGTCTCTATTTTTGAACCATTTATGGTTTCAATGCTATTAAGTGTTGCTGTTGGAATATGGGCATTTATCTCTTCACTAGAACTACTTAAAGAGAATTTTCTGCTTAGCAATGCACGTTCAGTCTTTTGGAAAATTAATGCAGCTTTTTTAGCGATTATTATTATTCTTAGTATTGATGAATACATTAAACATCATATCTAGTAACTACGTACTATTTTATTCTCATAGTTAATATGGGAATAAATAGACTTATATAAAGACTATGTTTTTAGTTCTTATATAACTCTATTATTCAAGGAAATAAAAATATGCAACAAGAAAATAATACTAAAGAAGAAATTTACTCTTTAGAAACCATACTGTCAACAATGACAAAAGTTAAAAATGGAGTGGCTACAAAAAGACTCGTTTTTGATCAAGCACCTATTGATGGTATTCCTGCAAAATGGGTTATTGCTTTTTTTATCTCTCTTCCTATTATGCTTTATGTAGGAATTTTTAATCCATCAATGTTTGACTTACTAGGTATTGCACAAGCCATTATCTTTTTTGTTGTCTTTTTGTCTATGGTGATGATTCTTATTGCTGCAACTACGTTTATAAACAATAACAAAGTCGTTCGACAAATTAATCCTTCATGGGAAAAATACTTTCCTAATGTTGATTTAAAACTTCTACTTTCCTCTTCAGCTACTCCTTATAAAGACTTTTTTAAACATTATAATAAAGCTGTTCAATCAAAGTTAGAGGGAGAGGAACTCCAAGGATACTTAGATGAAAGTTTCAGTACAATGGAAGCAGAAAATCAACCTCTTATGGATGCCATAAGAAGAAATGAAAATAGAAGATAAACACAATGATAAAAACTCTAGCAATACTCACCTTTTTACTTACAGTAAACCTTTGGGCTACAAGTGAAGGGTTACTCAAACAAAAATGTGCCAATGATGATGCATCAGCATGTTATCAACTCGCTCTTCCCTTAACCCAAGGAAACAATGCTAAAGCACAAGACATATTAGAAAAAGGTATGGCATACATGCGTAAAGCATGTCTGTATGGTGAGAACCGAGCTTGTGATGTTATGGGAGCTCAATATTACAAAGATAAAAACTACATTATTGCCACCGAGTACCTCACGAAATCATGCAATCGCAATATAAAGACTGCTTGTGAATCTGTAGCTGTTATCTACCGAGATGGACATTTAAACAAACATGATGATGCCAAAGCAAGAGAATTTTTCACCAAAGCCTGTGAGCTAAAAAGTGGCGATGCTTGTTACAATGTAGCCATTATCTACCGTGGTGGATTTGGTGTTCAAAAAAGTAGAGAAACTGAGAAAAAGTTTTATCAAAAAGCTTGTGATGCTGGACTAAAAGCAGGTTGTAATCGTTTTACTGAATTGGATAATAAAGATAAAGGCATTGAAACTGGTTTTTGGGCTGATATTAAAAGTTGGTTCAAATAATATGCATGAAACACCCCTTTATATCATACTCCCTATTGTTTTTCTTTTCATGGTCTTTTTTGTAGGTGGCTACGTTCTTTTAATGTTTAATATCATGAGAGCTGACCACAATGACATAAAATCACGTAAAGAACAAGGCTATAATGAAGATATTATTCCTAAGAAAAAAGAAATTAGTGAAGAAACTCCTTTAAAGAAAGAAGATGAAAAGCAACCTACTGAGCTGAGTTAATAGCTTCTACTTCAGCTTCATACGCCATAATTTGTTGGCGTACTTCATTAATTTGTTCAACGGTTACACCCTCTCCACTTGACCAAGCGACTTCAACTTCACCATTATACTCTGCCCCCATTATTTCTACTTTTTGAGCATACTCAGGAATGTCTAGACAAGCTACTTTATTTTCAGGTCCATCTTCTTTCATGGTATCAGAGAGTTCAATGTACCAACGACCAACAGGATTAGTTTGAATAATAGATTGAATAACAACCATCTACACACCTCCTTGGAAATCTTTCTTACGTAAGTCACCATTATAAATAATATCACGTACATCCACAGAATCCATGTTCAGCATATCAGGAACAATATCAGCCTCTTCAAGCTCTTTTATTGCACCTTCAAGCTCTTCTTGGTAAGTTTGCATCATATCTGCTGTTAGCACATTAGAAGTTTGCTGAATGGCAACAAGTTTTTTAATCTCTTCTTCAACACCCTCACCATCAACAGTCACAATCATCTTACCTTTTTCTTGATCACCAAAATGATAATCACAAACACCAGAAGCCTCTAATGCTTCTTTGACACTTTCGTAATTCTTAGGTAATACTTGAACCACAATACTTGATATATTCATTCTCTCTCCTTTTTATTATTGTTTTAAATTCCACATTAAAACATTATTATCATCGCTGGATGAAAAAAGTATATTTTCATCTTTAAAAACAATGTTATTAAGTGTACTCTTTTGACCTTTAAGCTCTGCTATTTTCACTTTACTTTTACGCTTGTAAATGCTTATATTATTTTGCTCATCCATGGCAAAGGCAACGCTATTGGTACTAGGACTAAGTCCAGTCGCATAAATTAAAAAACTACCTTCTATGTAAGTTCCCATTCCTGTCAGTGCATTATAAATTGATCCTCGTCTGTCTTGCCCTGCTCCTGAAATAATCTCTTTTTTAAAATCTACTTTATAGACATTGTCTACATTCACACCTTTTAAAACTTTAACTATCTTTCCACTTTTACTGTCAATAATATTTAACACACCACTTTCACAGGCAAAGACAGCTTGTGATTTATCATCATTTAATGCAAAATCTGAAAATTTAGATTCATTTAGTTGTACACGATAAATCTCTTTTTTTGTTAAGACATTAAAAAGTACAGCTTCATTGGACAATAAGCCCAATAAAATATGCTTTTCATCAATAAAACGTGCTTTAATAGCAGCCATTTTTACTTTGGCATTTAAAAGTTGTGTTAAAACACCTTTTTTTTCTACCCACATATTAACATAGCCACCTTTTCCACTGTCACTCAAAAGGAGATACTGTGTTTCTATTTTATCAACTGAAAAAACTCTAGGAGAAACCAAATCACCCATAAAATCTTTTACCTTTGGTAACTGTATCTCTTTTATAAACTTTTTTTGTTCATAATCATAAACTTGTAACAAGCCATTATCTGTAGCAATGATAAGTTCATTATTAAAAAGTACCATATCTTTACTTGTACCATTAACCTCTATGGTCAAGATAGGTGAAAGGCTTGTAAAAGAAAAAAGCCAAGAAAAACTTAAAATCAACGTTATCAATATTTTTTTCATTAACTTATTTCCTCATTTATAGGTATTAGTGTAAAATCAATGGCAATCGTAGGACAGCGACTTAAACAAAACCCACATGCTGTACATTTATCAAGATCAATAATGGGATTGAACATTCCATTAAAAAGTATGGCGTCATCAATACACGGTTCTTTGCAAGAAAAGCAAATCACCCCATTGTGTGCAACACAAGATGTTGTGGAAATGTTAAACCTTGCATTTAAAACTTCTGAATTTTGAGTGTTGTCTAAACTTAAAACATTAACTTCATTCTGTGTTGCTGTACAAGCAATGGCACAGGCTTCACAAAAAGTACAACCAGATTTTAAAAAGCTTAAAGTCGGCGTTCCATCTTCCTGTACAATAATAATCTGCTCATCACATGAAGCAACACAAGCTTTACTTTCACAGTTTACACAAACACTTTCAAAAAGAGATTCACTCGAAGCATAAGGAGGTCTTAGTCTTAAAGTTGCCTCCTCTTTTCTTAAGGGTTTTCTAAAAGCATTAAAAAAATCTCTTCTTGAGGTTGCCACTACTCAATACCCTCATTCATGTGATCGAGTAATGACGAATGTGCTTTTTCAGAATTATTTCCAAAATCTGGTCTAAAGGTATTGGCTACAGCTGTTTGCATTTTAGACTGAGGAGCATGACATTGCGTACAGTTAAATCGACCTTGATAAAGTGTATCAGCTTTATGAGATTTGGCTATTTTAATATCAGAGGTGTTTCCTAATTCTTTCCCAACTATTTTACCTTCTTTAAGTACTTCACCATCTTTCATTTTTGTTTCAGGTCTATAATTTGTAAAGTGTGTTGCTGGAATTGGGGTCGATCCAACAGCAGGAGCAACTTCTGGTAAGTGGCATCCTAAACATTGATTATTCATTTTAGTAATAGGGAGCAAACCCTCAACTGAATGTGGAATCATAGGGGGAGCATCTTTAAAAGCTCTCTCAAATTTTGTTGATGAACCAGGTGCTGGTCTATCATAGTCTGCTTGATTCCCATATGTTTTAGATTCACTATAAAGATCTGTTTTTCTAAGTCCTAGAGCTACTTCAGAAACTGTATTTCTATTTCCTAAATCTTCTTGTTCAATACGCATTTCATCTGAAGCACGTTCATTCAAATCAATGTGTACACCAGCAGCAGCAACAGCTGCAGTTGCTGCAAAACCTGTGGCTTGTTCAGTTTGTATTCCAGGGTTAATCTTAATAAGCATTGCCATGGCTTCTAAATCAGAATCTTTAACATCAATAACTTGTGTCATCATCATTTGCTTCATCGTATCTCCATAGGTTCCTGCTTTATACCCTTTAAGTGCAGCTATAATCTCTTTAATGCTCATGTCTTTAACCACTAAAGACTTACCCATCGCCTTTTTTTCAAAGTTTTGACCATGGCACCCTGCACACACGGCGACACTCACAGCATAAGAACTAGCCGTTGCTAATAAACTACCAATTATTACTCGTTTTATTAATTTTTTCATCTCTTCTTTCCTCCTAATTATTTTATATTAGCTTCCTAATACTAAACTCTAATGCATCATCCTTGCACACATCGACACAACGTCCACAGTTGGTACACTCTCCACTTGTGACAAATATACTCTCTTTGTTAATCATTGGTAACACTTGACTTTCAGGACATACTACTTTACAGTCCATGCAATTGGTACAATTGACATGATTATGTTTCACACGAATTAAACTCTTAGAGCCAATAATTGAATAGGCAGCACCTAAGGGGCAAAGATGTCCACACCATCCATTTTTAACCCCAAAAAGGTCAAAGAGAAAAATAGCTAATACCACAGCACCACCCATTCCAAATCCAAAAACGATTCCTCGTTGCATAATGGTTATGGGCGAAAAAATTTCAAAGGCAGCTACCCCTACCAAGGCTGAAACAATTAATCCTAAAACCATAATCCAATATCTAGCAGAGCGTTTTAAGAAACGGTAATTAACCTCTTCTTTATCTAAATGTAACTTTCTTCTTAACCAGTTTGCTAAGTCGGTCACCATGTTAATAGGACAAACCCAAGAACAAAAAGCACGTCCCCCAACAATAAAATAAAAAAATGTAATAATTAAAGCACCAATTAATACATCTGTTCCCAAGACAAAACCTGTCGCTAAAACTTGTAAAGCTGTATAGGGATCAGCCAAAGGAATGGTTTCAAAAATAATTGACGTTCCAAATGTTCCAGCCAATATCTTCCAACCGTAAGCATTTGCAGCAAAATATAAAAATAAAATTCCTATCTGCGTTGTTCGTCTCAGCAGTAAGTATTTAATGCTATTCATCACTCAAACTCCCCAGAATTTAGATAATCAGTTGAATCTCTTTTAGAGATATCCGTTGTATTTTCTATGGCTTGGGCATTGCCCACACGTTCTTGATCTTTTATATCCCACCCTTTGACATAATGGTCACCAGCCTTACCTTTAGCAATTTTATTGGGTAAAACAAAAATAGCAGGTTCTTCAGTCACACAAGCCTGTTCACAAAGTCCACAACCTGTACAAGCATTGTCTTGAACCACTGGTAGTAAAAAAGCATGTTTACCTGTTCGGTCATTTTTCTGATATTCTAAAGTAATCGCAACATCCAGTAAAGGACAAGCACGATAACAAGCATCACACTGTATGCCCCAAAAAGCAATACATGACTCTTTATGCACAATCGCTAAACCCATAGAGGCTTCATTAATATCTAACTCTTTTTTTTCATTTAAAAGACTGTTAAAATCTAAAGCTCCTGAGGGGCAAACAGGAACACAAGGAATGTCTTCACACATATAACAAGGTACTTGCGTAGGCACAAAAAAAGGAGTTCCAATCAATAAAGGATCTCCTCCTTTTGCCATAATAAGCGTACCCTCACGCTGTTTTCCTGTCTCTTTGTCAACATTCGTCTCTCTGTTTTGACAAGCTTCAACACATAAACCACATTTAATACATGCTGTTAAAAAATCTACTTCAGGTAATGCCCCTGGTGGTCTAAGTACCAATGGTGATGCTTTTACGCTGTCTGTATAGCCACTCCATAACATACCACCCAAAGCAGTCAAACCAATACTTTGCACCGTTGTTGCCATAAAGTTTCTTCTGTTTTTAGAGTGTTCCATCTGTCTTACGCCTTATAAAGTTTTACGGCACATTTTTTAAAGTCAGTTTGTTTAGACATTGGACAAGTTGCATCAAGACAAACTTTGTTAATAAATACTTTCTCATCAAACCATGGAATAAATACAAGTCCTTCTGGTGTTCGGTTACGTCCACGTGTTTCCACTCTTGCTTTTACTTTTCCACGACGAGAATCAACCCAAATAAGCCCACCTTGTTTAAAGCCTTTTTTCTTAGCATCTTTAGGATTCATGTAACATAAAGCTTCTGGAACAGCACGAAAAAGTTCAGGTACTCTCATGGTCATTGTTCCAGAGTGCCAGTGTTCTAAGACACGCCCTGTACACATCCACATGTCGTAAACTTCATCTGGCATTTCAGGTGGATCCATGTACGGTCTTGCAAAGATTTTTGCCTTGTTTTTAAGTGACTTTTTCGTTTTGTCTTTAATACCAGTCAAATCACCTTGTGCTAATGCTTTAGCCAATGTTCCATAGAATGCAAAGTCAGTAGCCCCTGACTCTTTTGCTGCTTTAGATGCATATGGGTCGTACTTAACATTAAATCTCCATTGTGTCTCTTTACCATCAACCACTGGCCATTTAAGTCCTCTTACTTTATGATACACTTCAAATGGTGCAAGGTCATGTCCATGTCCTCGTCCAAAACCTGCGTATTCTTCAAAAAGGTACTCATGAATCATAAATCCATACCCTTTCCAAGGTTTACCATCTGAACCAAGTACATTACGACTATCACCTCTTGACTCAGAATCATCATAACCTTTTTGAGGGAACTTAGTAATGTCTACTTTATAAGACTTTGCTCTTTCATTCGCAAATAAAATCTCATACATGGTAGTGTCTTCCGTGAAGCCCATCTTTTTAGCAGCTGCTATAACATTTGGAAGTTTTTTAGGCGTACCATCTTCATTTTTTCCACGTAGTGGTTGGCTTCCCCACACATCTTTAACCGTAAATCTTTTAGAAAGTTCTATCCACTGCCAAGTATCTGACATGGAATCACCAACAGGAAGTACTTGTTGTCGCCAATGTTGTGTACGACGCTCTGCATTTCCATAAGCCCCCCATTTTTCATAAATCATCGCTGACGGTAAAACAAGGTCAGAAACTTTTGCTGAAATCCCTGGATATCCATCAGAAGTTACGATAAAGTTGTCCATCTCTCGTGCTGCTTTAATCCAGTGAGAAGCTGAGGCTGTATCTTGATAAGGATTACAAACATTAACCCATGCAAATTTCATAACACCATCTTCAATATCACGGTGAATTTTCATAATATGCTGATTACCTACAGGATTAATGGTTCCAGCAGGGACATTCCAACCTTTTTCTGTAATCTCTCTATGTTTAGGATTGGCAACCATCATGTCTGCTGGAAGTCTGTGGCAGAATGTCCCCACTTCTCTGGCTGTACCACAAGCAGAAGGTTGACCTGTTAATGAGAATGCTCCAGAACCTGGTTTAGCTTGTTTATTTAGTAAAAAGTGAACATTATATGCCAAAGTATTGACCCAAGTACCACGGGTATGTTGGTTCATACCCATTGTCCAAAAACTTACTACTTTTCTTCTTTTTTCAATGTAAAGATTGGCTAAAGCTTGAAGTTTTTTCTTATAGACTTCAATGTCTTCTGCTGGATCACCTTTAGTTGTTTTAGCTGTGTACTCTAAAGTGTAAGGCTCTAACGATCTTTTATACTCTTCAAAAGGAATTTCCCAGTGTTTAAGCGTCCCTGCTATATTTGTCATCATATCACCCTCTTTGTACCCATAAGGTTCAAGTGCTGGTGCTTCTTTTGCAGAGACTTTTTTAGCCATCTCTTTAGAGACAACTTCCATTTCTAAAGCTGTGTATTTTCCATCTTTAATTGACTTCTCATCACTTCGACGTAAACCATAACCAATATTAGTAGGTCCTGTTGCAAACACCATGTGTTGTTTAACAAAATCCCAGTCGATAATTTTTTCAGCATCATCTCTCATAACAATTTCACGTGCAATGTAATTCCAAAGTGTTAAGTCCGTATTAGGTGAAAAAATAATTTCAATATCAGCAAGGTCAGATGTTCTATGTCTATAAGTAGAGATATTAACCACTTTAACTTTGTCAGGATTGGAAAGTTTTCTGTCCGTTACCCTTGACCATAGAATTGGGTGCATTTCTGCCATGTTTGACCCCCAAGAAACAATGGTATCGGTCAATTCAATGTCATCATAACAACCACTTGGCTCATCAATCCCAAAGGTTTGGTAAAAACCAACCACAGCAGAAGCCATACAGTGACGGGCATTAGGATCAATGGCATTTGAACGGAACCCTGCTTTCATCATTTTCTGAGCAGCATACCCTTCCATAACCGTGTATTGTCCTGATGCAAAAACACCAACCCCTTCAGGTCCCGCATGTTTAAGTGCTTTTTTAATGTGTACTTCCATCTCATCAAAAGCCCTCTCCCAAGAAACAGCTTTAAACTTACCTTTTTTGTCAAAATTTCCTTTGTCATCCATACGAAGAAGAGGTGTTTTTAATCGATCGGCTCCATACATAATTTTTGCATTAAAATACCCTTTAATACAATTTAATCCTCTATTAACAGGAGCAGCAGGATCACCTTTTACAGCAACAATTCTTCCTTCTTTTGTTGCCAACATAATTCCACACCCTGTACCACAAAATCGACAGGCTGCTTTATCCCATCTCCATTTAGATTCAGCTTTGGTTGCTGCTGCTTGGGCTTCTTCTGGAATAGCTATCCCCACAGCAGTAGCTGCTGCAACAGCTGCTGAGTTTTTTAAAAAATCTCTTCTATTTAATGACATCTTTGCTCCTATTATTTTTCATAATTTAAAAATATAGCATACTCCTATTTATCAGTATAAATATTGATTTTGGTCAATTTTTATCTATTTGTACCATAATTTGGTAGAGCCTATAAGTAAAATTAATAAGTTAATTTAGATATACTTACTTTATGATTAAAGAAAAACTTAAAAAAGTTAAAATTTTTCAAGCACTGAATGAAAAAGAACTTCAAAAAATACTGAATATATCTGTACTAAAAACATTCTCTCGAGAGAATATTCTTTTTTATGAAGGAGAAATGCCTCAATACTTTTATGTTTTACTAGATGGGCATGTTAAATTTTATAAAAATGATTTAAAAGGTGCTGAACTCGTTTTGCATTATTTTACACAACCACTGCTAATGGCAGAAATGCCAACTTTAGAAAACATCCCCTTTCGTGCCACAGCCATTGCCATGAAAGATAAAACAGAAGTTTTATTAATTAATAGAAAAGAGTTTATCAACTTACTTAAAGAGCATACAGACCTACCTTTTGATGTTATAAAATCATTAACAAAAAAGATTCGAGAATTAGAAATTGCCATTAATAGGAACCTTATCTATGATGCCACGACCAAAGTATGTTCTTTCATTTTAGAAAATCCCCAAGATTTAATAAAAAGCAAACAAAAAGAGATTGCCAATATTTTAAGTATGGCACCAGAAACCCTATCAAGGGTTTTAAGAAAACTTAAAAAAATGGAAATCTTAAACAAAGACTGTAAAGTGATAAATAAAGAAAAACTTCAAATGTTTTTAGAATTTTAATTAAATTAAAATATAAGTTCCTCTCTTTCATTAGTGAGATTATCAAAAATATGAAAAGAGTTTTTTTCTTTATTTTACCAATAAAATTTCATAAAAAAATTTAACTCTTCTAAGTCATCTTCTGAAGCTTTTTGATTTTCAAAGAGAATTAAATTTTCAATTTTTTTACAAAAGACTTTACGTACTTTTTCATCTTTCAGCCATTTATTTAAACGTTTATTATTTTCTGTTCCTCTCGAATAAATAAGATCTTTTAAATGTAGTAATGCTGTATAACTTGTATGATTTAGCCATACGTCCAAAGCTTTTTGAACATCAAAATATTCAAAAAGCATAATAATATCAATAATATTAAGTTGAGAAATATTCTCAAAAACTTCATGGGGATGTGTATTAAGATAATATCCTAAAAAGAAAAGAAGCGAAGACTCAATGATTTCTAACTCTCTTTCTTTCCAATCTTTTTTTTCAATTCCTTTTAAAAAACTTAAAGAATCTTGATAAAGACAAATTGAACTTTCAACACTTAATATACTTTCCATATAAAGAGGAATAGCATATTTAATAGCGTGTAGATAAACTCCACTATTAATAGATAATGCTGATTCATAAATCAAAAAATCACTATCGCTTAAACTTCTTAATGGAGTTTGTACAATACGACTTAATTTAATTTGCTCTTCTCTTGTTGAGCAACAGGAACAAAGTGTCAATGTAGCTTCAGGATAGTACGATGAAAAAATTTCATAAATTCGTTCTATATATTGATTCAGTTCTTCTTTTTCTTCATTCATTTTCTTCTTTCAATTCACATAAGAATAAATTTATTACTTACTGCCTTATCAACAACTAGACAGTTTCCTTTTTTATTTTTATGTACTTTTAATAAAAAAGCTCCACTTATTCTTAACTTTTCAAAATAAGTTTTGAAGTTATAACTAGTGTACAATGATGGATAAAAAAAGCAAAAGACATGAATATTACTATATCTCTCCAAAATTACCAAGAAAATATTCAGCGAAGAAGTTAATTTAGTAAATAGCTGGGATGTTTATAACTTTAGTAATAAACTACCTTCCCTACAACATTTTCTTGACTTCCAAAATTTGGAAGATACCTAACTCAAGCTATTAAATCGTCATCGAAAAGATTCGGCTTTCTGGATTACTTCCTACTAAATGTAAATCAAATGCCATACAAACATTACGTACAAACATACGACTTGATTCTTTAACAACTAACTTATTGTCATAGATTTCAATCAAATTATCCTCTTTCATTTCCGTTAAACGTTTTAAAATTTCATCAATATTATTTAATTTCATAGAATCATCTGCCCATGAAGTTTCAAGGGTACACATGAGGTTTAAGATATGTTTTCTAACGACTAAATCTTCTTCTGTTAATAAATGACCTCTAAAGACAGGTAGTTTTCCTTCATTAACTCTTGCCACATAATCTTCAACACGTTTTTCATTTTGAGCGAAAGCATACCAAGAATCAGAAATGGAAGACATTCCTAAACCAATCATTAGTTTGGTTTTTCCTGCTGTATAGCCCATAAAGTTTCGATGTAGTTTTTTTTGCATCATGGCTTGATGCATTTTATCCGTAGGTAAAGCAAAATGATCCATACCTATCTCTTCATAACCTGCTTCAAAAAAGAGTTTTTTTCCTAACTCATATAGTTCACGTTTGTATTCATCTTTAGGTAAGTCATTTTCATCAAATCCTCTTTGCCCTACTCCTTTGATCCAAGGTACGTGTGCGTAAGAATAATACGCAATTCTGTCAGGTCTTAGTTTGATGGTATTGGCGATGGTTGTTCTTATATTTTCTTTATTTTGATGAGGCAAACCAAAAATAATATCATGAGAAATAGATTCATACCCTATCTCTTTAGAAAGTTCATGAATACATGAAACTGTTTCATAGGTTTGAATACGATTAATCGCCTGTTGAACCGTTGGGTCATAATCTTGAATTCCAAAAGAAGTACGGGTAAAGCCTAAGTCAAAAAGGGTTTGCAGTTGCTCTTTAGTTGTGTCATTTGGGTGTGCTTCAAAAGAAAAATCAAACACTTCATGATGTGTTGCTTCTTTAAAAATACCATCAATCATTCTTCTTAAGTTATCAGCAGAGAAAAAAGTAGGTGTTCCCCCACCTAAATGAATTTCTCTTATGGATGGTTTGTCATCTAGTAAATCAACATAAAGTTTCCACTCTTTTAAAACTGTATCAATGTATTCATCTTCCACTGAATGTCTTTTTGTAATATGTTTATGACAAGCACAAAAAGTACAAAGGTTTTCACAATAGGGTAAGTGAATATAAAGGCTTATTCCCTCTTCTGTATTACTTTCATTAAATGAATGTTTAACAGAAGCTATCCAATTCTCTTTTGAAATCCCCTCTTTATCCCAAAATGGCACAGTAGGATATGAAGTATATCGAGGTCCTGGAATATTATATTTTTGAATTAAAGATGCGTTATTCAAATCTTTCATTATTTTCCTTGATTATAATTAATATAAGTATACCTAAAACATAATTTAAAACGATGATTCAAATCAATATTTTTTTTTGATTTTCAACTATAATACTCTTATGAAAGATATGAGACTATCCTTTTCACCTTTAAAAATTTGATTTGTTTCATTCACTATTTAAGTACCTCTATGTAAATCATTGTTGTTTTTTAATACTTAAATAATAAATTTTTACTCATATCTTTCTAAACCTCTAAAAATGTTTTTAGCTTATCATCATCTAATATTATATTTTTTTTATCAATTATTTCTAATTTACGTAAGCGACTTAAAATACGAGACAGTGTTTCTGGTGCCATATTTAAAATGTTAGCAACTTCTTTATTTTTGGCTATTTGAATATAATCAGGATTCTCTTCAATAAATGAACATACTTTGCTCATAGAATTATAAATCATATTACGATTAATCACCAACTCTAATTGTTTTATTTTTAATGTAATAGACTTTATAATATGAAAGGAAAAATGTGCATCTTCTTGTAAAATCTTAGTAAACTTCTCTTTGTCTATTAATACAACTTCAATTTTTTTATCAACAACAATGGCCGTAGCAGGAAATTTAATGTTTTCTAAAGAGGCTATTTCTGCAATAAAAGAAGCTTCTCTAAAATAGTGTATGACTATTTCATTGCCTTTTAAATCAGTTTTATAGAGCTTTAAATGCCCTTCTAATAATAAATAAAAGTATTGTGGCTCTTCACCTTCATAAAACAAAATATTATCTCGCGTAAAATTCTTTACCATACTTATCTTTGCTAGACGTTCTATTTCACTATCATCAAGCATTTTAAATAAATTTAGTTTTCGAAGTTTCTCTATAATCATTTTAAAATTATATCAAAATTATCTCTTAATCTATATCAATAAATACTCATATTAGAAATTACAATGCTTATAGATTAAAAAATAATTACCCTTAATCGTAGTTGATTTAAATCAACTTTTTAATGCTAAGATAAAGTTATAATTGACAAATTATTTTTCTTTATTTAGTTAATAAATAATTATTATATGAATTTATAGTAATCTATATTAATAAATTACTTAAACTTAAGTATATAATCATATTTATCCTTCTTATACCTTAAGTATTGAATAAATCGTTACTAATGAATAAGCAATCAAAGCCCACAATATAGTTAAATAGGACTCTTATTGTCTCATTTAAATCAAAAAAATACGTTTTCTACACAAATTAATAAGATTGCCTAAAAAAATAAAAATTTTTGATACTCTATTAAGTTTTATATAAAAAAAACATATTATACTTAGAGCTCTAGGCTATATTATTATGATTATATTTTATTCTTAATCATAGTGTTACAGCCATATAATTTTAAGGAGGTAATGTATGCAATCAAATGCAGCATTAGAATATGACTACACTGTCGCAAAAATGTTTACTTATGTAACTATTTTGTTTGGCTTTTTAGGTATGTTAGTGGGAACCATTCTCGCACTACAACTAGCATTCCCTGAATTAAACTACCTTATTGGTGAATATGGTACCTTTTCACGACTAAGACCTGTTCATACGAACACTGTAATCTTTGGATTTACGGTATCTGGAGTCTTTGCTACTTGGTACTACTTTGCACAAAGAGTTTTAAAAGTTTCTATGGCAGAATCAAGATTTTTGATGATTCTTGGTAAAGCTCACTTTTGGGTTTACTTCATAGGTGCACTTATTGCTACAATCACCCTTGTTTTTGGTATCTCTGCTGGTAAAGAGTATGCACAATACGAATGGTGGATTGATATTGTCATCGTCATTATTTGGCTTATGTGGGGAGTTTCTATTTTTGGTATTATTGGTATTAGAAGAGAAAAAGTACTTTATGTTTCTATTTGGTACTATCTAGCCTGTTTCCTTGGAATTGCTATGCTTTACCTTTTCAACAACATGTCAATTCCAACTTACTTTATGACTGATGGACTAGGTTCAATTAACCACTCAGTATCAATGTACGCTGGAACCAATGATGCACTTGTTCAATGGTGGTATGGTCACAATGCTGTTGCCTTTGGATTTACAGTACCAATTGTTGGTATGATTTACTACTTCCTTCCAAAAGAATCTGGTCAAGCTATTTATTCATATAAATTGTCATTACTTTCTTTTTGGGGACTAATGTTCGTTTACCTTTGGGCTGGTTCACACCACCTTTTATGGTCAACTGTTCCAGACTGGATGCAGACTATGGGTTCAGCTTTCTCAATCGTTCTAATTTTACCATCATGGGGTTCAGCAATTAACATGCTTCTTACCATGAAAGGTGAATGGAATCAGTTAGCAGAAAACCCATTAATTAAATTTATGGTTATTGCTTCTACATTCTATATGTTATCAACTATTGAAGGTCCTATTCAAGCGATTAAATCAGTAAATGCAATTGCACACTTTACAGACTGGATTCCAGGACACGTTCATGATGGTGTACTTGGTTGGGTTGTATTTATGACCATGGCAGCACTATTCCATATGGCTCCTCGTATGTGGAAAAGAGAAATTTACTCTAAAAAACTTATGGGTATTCAATTCTGGATGCAAACTACAGCCGTAGTACTTTACTTTACTTCTATGTGGGTAGCAGGTATTACACAAGGTATGATGTGGAGAGCTGTTGATGAATATGGTAACTTGGTATACAGCTTTATTGATACCGTAACCGTACTTCACCCATATTACGTAATTAGAGGTGTTTCAGGTGTGTTATATCTTACAGGATTCATTCTGTTTGCTTACAACATGTACAAAACAATAACTGCTGGTCGAGAACTTACTGAAGAACCACAGTTTAAAACACCTATGGCATAAGGAGGTAATATTATGTTTTTTCATTGGTTAGAAAAGAATCCATTCTATTTTGCTGTGCTGATATCTATTGTTATCTCATTTGCAGGATTACTTGAAATTGTTCCAAACTTTGCACAGGCTGCTCGTCCATTAACAACAGAGACACCTAAAACTGTTCTAGAACTTGCAGGAAAAAATCTTTATGTTAAAGACAACTGTATTGCATGTCATTCACAAATGATTCGTCCATTCAAGTCTGAAACAGACCGTTATGGTAAATACTCACTTTCAGGAGAGTATGCTTATGATAGACCTTTTCTTTGGGGTTCAAAAAGAACGGGTCCAGATTTACATCGTGTAGGTAACTACCGTACAACCGACTGGCATGAAAATCACATGTTAAACCCACCTGCAATTGTTCCAGGTTCGATCATGCCAGCTTATAAACATATGTTTACAAATCTTGCAGATATTGAAACGGCTTATGCCGAAGCTGTAACTGTTAAGAATGCATTCTTTACACCTTATGGTCCTGAGTTTAAAAAAACAAGAGCTGCTTGGGAAGCTCATCGTCCAAAAGTTTTAGCTGATGCTAAAAAAATTGCTGACGATATGAAAAGTGAAGATGTTAAAAAAGCAGTGGCAAATGGTCAAGTACCAGAAATTGTTGCGATGATTGCTTATCTTAACAGTTTAAAATAAGGAGAAAGAAATGGACATACAAGATATACAAGGCTACGGCATGTTCTTTTTGACCATTTTTTTAACAGTGATATTATATTGGTATATCATATACCTTTATAGATCAGAAAAAAAAGGTGAGCGAGATTTTGAAAAATATGGGAGAATTGCACTCGATGACAGCATTGGGACACCTCCTGTAGAAGATAAAATCGCTTCCGAAAGAGAAAATACAAAGGAGCAAATTAAATGAATGCATTAACGATAAAAGCATTAGGCTTTGCTGCCCTACTCATCATTGCAACCATTTGGGTTGTCATGAGCATGGACATTGACTTAACCGACAGAGTCAATGCAATCGCAATGGGTGGAGCAATAGCAATTGCAGTAATTACATCAAGTGTTGTTGTAAAATATGTTAATCAAATGAAAACAGATACAGCTACAGGTGAACTAGTTGATGAAAATTGGGATGGAATTGGTGAAAGAACAAATGAATTACCATCGGGATGGGCTTATGCATTTCTAGGAACTTTTTTCTGGTCAATGTGGTATGGTCTTATTGGGTATCCTGTTGACCAATACAGTCAAATTGGTGAATACAATGAAGAAGTCATCGCTCATAAAGCTACATATGAAAAGAAATATGAAAATGCAAGTCCTGAAGTATTAACAGGTATGGGTAAGTCTCTTTACTTTGTTCAGTGTGCTCCATGTCATGGGAACACAGGTGATGGACTTTCAGGTAAAGCACATGACTTAACCACAAGAATGTCAAAAGCACAAGTTTTAGATGTTATTAAAAATGGTTCTAATCAATTGGGTTATCCAATGGGTATGATGCCAGCAGGTATGGCTTCAGGTCAAGATGCTGAAGACATTGCAACCTATATTGCTGGTGGATTAAAAGGTGAGGCTCCTGCATCATATGCAGCTTGTACCTCATGTCATGGTGCAGATTCAAAAGGTAATAGTGGCATGTCTCCAAACCTTGTAGGTTATGATGAAACACTTCTTACACATACATTACAAAATGGTAAAAAAGGTATTATTGGTGGAATGCCATCATTTAAAACTATGATTACCCCTATTCAAGAAAAAGCATTGACTGCTTATATTCAGTCAATAGCACAATAAGGAGTCTGGTATGGCAGAAAATACAAAAAGAAGCATTTGGAGTCTTCATGGTCTTCCAGGAATGATGATTTCAGTTATCTTATTAATTGCTGTTTTAATTTTCCTTCAATTAGCAGTTGTAGTAACTTATCGTCATGGAGCAGTAAAACCATACGATGAAACACCAATTCGAAACATTCATAATGTTAAAATGATTGCAGATATGGAACAGCAAAGAGCATTTGCATTCCAATCTCCAAAAGAAAAATAATAAAGGACATACTATGTTAAAATACATGACCAATATCTTAATCGTATGCATGGTTGGGTCAGCAATTATTGCTGTTTACCTTTCACTAGCCAATAACCTTCTTTACGTTGGTTAATATGCTAAACATGTTTAAATTTCGAAAAGCGATACTCCTCGCTTTTCTTTTTTCACCATTTCTCAATGCTTCCTCATTTATACTTAAAAATGACAACCTCAAACCCGAAGCCATTGAATTAATTAATAAAATGGGGAATGAACTACTAACTAAAACAACGATAAATGCTTATATAATTTCAACGAATGAAGCATTTCCAGTTGGATTTAACTTAGTTGAATACAGTCAAAAATTTAATGACAAAATGAATAAACCTAATGTCCTTTATATTTTCGCACCCAATGCACTCATTACTCCAAAAAGTGATATTACAGGTCGAGTAGGAATTATTCCTTCATCAAAAGATATTGCCCAACTGTATGATTATTCCGATGTACGTGATGCTGGACTAAATGTTATTACGGTTAAAGACAAAAACAGCAAAGAAGACAAAGAAAATATTGGGGTCGTTCAAGCTTACTCTGAACTTGCTGACAACATTGCTGATTCTAAAAAAGTAGAGATGGAGACAACCATTCCTAATGACACAAGAACACTTATTTCTATTTTAAGAGTCATTGTTGTTATTGGTCTTATTTTAGTTACTTGGATTTATTTAATACGCCCACTCGTTATAAGAGAAAAAAATGACTAAAAAAAATCAAAATAGATTCTGGTTTTTATTTGTTATGGCTATACTTACTTTTGGTATTGGAATGGTTATTTGGACAGTAAAACAAGCCATGTCTGTTCCTGTGCATGAATCAAACAACTACATGCTAAAGTACCAAATGGCTGATATGAATATCAATAAGATTATGGAACTACAAGCTAAATTTAATGCTAAATATAACATTGAACTTCAAAGTACTAGCTTCATAAACTTGGAAGTTGGCTTACAAAATACCAATGCAAAAAGAGCTCAAAAGAAACCTATTAAGCTTACCAAGGGTCCAAATTCTTTTAAATACTTAGTGAGTCAAAAAGATGGGAAAATCATAGAGGATGCAAAAGTTTCTTTTTTATTAACTCGTCCACATAGTAGAGTTGATGATACCTTAGAAGAACTCGTTTCCTTTAATAACAACTACTACACAACCAAAAGTTTAAATCTTTCTAAAAAAGGGCGTTATACCCTACAAGTTAAAGTTCAAATTGGAGAATTGATAGGATATTCTGAAATTTCAGCTTATTTAATTGACTAATATGTTTATTAGTCAATTTAAAAAAAAGAATTGATTTAAATCAACTTTTAATAACTTAAATTTTATTATAATAGATAATAATTTTATATTTTATTAATTCATAAAATAGTTAAAAATCATTTTTAAAAAGGATATTTAAATGGCAAGATTAGTAATTATGGGTGGTGGTGTGGCAGGACACACTACAGCAACATTTGCAAAAAAATGGTTAGGTAAAGACCATGAAGTAGTCGTAGTAACACCTAATTCTCAATGGAACTGGATTCCATCTAACATTTGGGTAGGTGTTGGACAAATGGAAAAGAAAGATGTTGTCTTTCCATTAGCCCCTATCTATAAAAAAGCTGGAATTATCTATAAACAAGCTTTGGCAACGACCATTCATCCTGAAGGTAAAGAAGGAGATGATACTCCATTTATTATTATTCAATCTACAGAAGAAGGTTCGGTTGGTGAAACAGAAACACTAACTTATGATTATCTTGTCAATGCAACGGGACCAAAACTAAACTTTGATGCAACACCAGGACTTGGAGATGGTTCTGGGCAAATGGGAAGCAATACTGTTTCTGTTTGTACGGCTGAACATGCTGTTCATGCCAATGATGAACTTACAAAAACATTTGAAAAAGCAAAAGCTGGTAAGAGACAAAAAATTCTTGTGGGAACGGGTCATGGTACTTGTACTTGTCAAGGGGCTGCTTTTGAGTATATTTTCAACATTGAACATGAAGCTAAAAAAGCTGGTATTCGAGATATGCTTGATATTAAGTGGATTTCAAATGAAGCATTCTTAGGCGACTTTGGTATGGGTGGACTACACATGAAAGTTGGTGGATATGCTGTAAGTTCTAAACTTTTTGCTGAATCACTTTATGCTGAACGTAATGTTGAATGGATTATTGGGGCACATACTTCTAAAGTTGAAGAAGGAAAAATTGAGTATGAACTACTTGATGGAACAATGCATGAAGAAACTTTTGATTTTGCAATGCTTATTCCTCCTTTCTCTGGGGTAGGATTCAAAGCTTATGCTAAAGATGGTGCTGATATTACAGATCAACTTTTCATGCCAAACGGCTTTATGAAAGTTGATGCAAAATACGATGCTGGTGCTTATGAAAACTGGAAAGCATCTGACTGGCCAGAAACCTACCAAAACCCATCATTTGGAAATATATTTGCTGCAGGTATTGCTTTTGCACCTCCACATTTAATTTCTAAACCAATGTCTTCTCCAAATGGAACACCAATTAACCCTACACCACCTAGAACAGGTATGCCTGCAGGAATTATTGGTAAAGCTGTTGCACACTCTGTATGTGATATGATCAAGGCAGGTGATGATGTAGAGTTACACAAAGCATCAATGGCTGAAATGGGTGCTGCTTGTGTTGCAAGTGCAGGTAAAGGTGTACTTCATGGTACAGCTGCAGCAATGACCGTTTATCCTGTTGTTCCTGATTTTGAAAAGTACCCAGGAACAGGGCGTGACACCAAATATACTTTTGGTGAAATTGGTCTTGCTGGACATTGGATTAAACATATCTTACACCATATGTTTATCTATAAAGCAAAACTCAAGCCAGGTTGGACTTTAATTCCAGAATAATAGGCTATCAAAATAATCTCTAAAGCTTCTAGCTGAAACTTTAGTGGAATAAATTGAAAAACGGTCTTGCCTTTTTTCAAGAAGAATTTTAATAATAAGGAAACAAAATGATAAAAGAAGAATTAAACTTTGCAAAAAATGACGAATTTAATTTAACAATGCTTCCAGGTAAGTTTGCACTAGCAATGAGAACTTGTAAAATATGGCAATTTTTTAGGTTTATGGTTATAAATGTAAAAATGTTAATTGTTGTTTCAAAAAGTCACTAAGACTTAAATAACTTTGATAAAAAATATTACTACCTACCCTACCCAAACCAATTTTGGGTTTGGAGGTACAGTACGTCACTTTGATGAAACCCTTACCCAACTACTTACTGACCTAAAAGAGACCATAGAAGAAAATCATTTAGATGGTCTAGCAGCCTTTCAAATTGGCTCACCTTTAAGCGTAATGGTCATTAAAAAAGAAAATGAATTTATAGAAATTATAAATCCTGTGGTTTTTACCAAAGAAGGTAAAATCAATCCCGTTGAAACAACGGCTTATTTCCCCCAACTTACGGCTACAACGACTCGTGCTCAAAAAATAAAATTGATGTATGAAAATCGACAAGGCGAACAACAGTTTTTAACGGCAGAAGATGACTTAGCCATTTTAATTCAACGTAAAGTAGACTACTTGATGGGTTCAACTTTTTTAGTTAGACTAAGCCCTGAAGAAAAACAACTTTTTGAACAAAAATTAGCAAGTAATTCTGATGAACTAACGTTAGAATCATGCCCCACAGGATTAAAAAGCGAAAAGATTTTAACGACTATTAAATATGGTGTTATAGTAGGTGTTGTAGTACTTACTTCTTCTTTCCTCTTAAGTGACAGCCATTTAAATATGTTAAAAAGTTTAGAATATATACTCATTGCTCTATTGTTTCTTCTTACTTTGGGCTACTTTTTTTATGCTCAATATGAAGGTAAAAAATACAATACTTGTACTTCTTGTCAAATAGGTAACATCGTAGCTATGACACTTATTAAGAGCATTCACATTACAGGTCTATTTTTACTAACTTATTGGTTAACTTAGAAAAGAGATTTTTAATTCTCTTTGTTTCGCTCTGCTTCTTTTTTTCTCCTCATATCTTCTTGTTTCGCCTCTTTTTCAGCTGCTGTACGTAAATCATCAGGGGAATCAAAAAGCATACCATCCATCATTTTCTTTTGATCGTCAAAACTCCCACTTTTTGCAGATGCTACAAAAATAGTAATGAGCGTAAAGGTTACGACCACGCCAACTATTAACTCCAATTGTAAAACTTCATTCATTTGATTTTTTCCTTTTAATCTTTTTGTTTAATACGTATTGAGTTTCCTACTACCAAGAGGGAACTCAAACTCATGGAAAGTGCTGCTACCAATGGCATAACGTAACCAGCTATTGCTAAAGGAATAGTCAACAAATTATAAACCAATGATATCATCAAATTTTGTTTAATAAACTTATAGGTTCGTCTTGAAACGACAAAAGAGTCTTTGATGCCACTAAGTGAATTATTTAAAATAACCACATCAGAAATTGCTAAGGCTACATCAGCTCCTGAACCCATCACAATGGCAATATCAGCATGAGACAAGGCCAGGGTATCATTGATACCATCACCTATCATTACGACTGTTTTTCCTTCCTCTTTTAATTCCATTATTTTTTCTGCTTTTTTTAGAGGTGACATTTCAGCCATAAAGTTTTCTATCCCTACTTCTTTAGCAACTTTTTGAGCGACTTGTTGGTTATCTCCTGTTGCCATAAAAACGTCAATTTTTTTCACTTTAAAAAATTCTATCAACTCTTTAGCATCTTCTTTAATTTTGTCTTCAAGTTCAAAAGAATTTAATAATACTCCATCAAGTGCAAAATGGTAAACCGTATGGTCACTCTGTGCTACTTCTATGCCATTATTTCGCATAAGCTTAGCATTTCCACCAAGAAGCTTTTGTTCCAAGTACCTAGCCGACATACCTTCTCCTGATACTTGATCTATGTTTTCCAAGCTAAGCTGTTCTTCTAGTTTATGCTTTTTTTCTAAATGTCGTTTAATTGATAAACTTACCGGATGTGTTGAGCTGTCAACCAAAGCATATAGGAGTTGAGAATGTTCTTCACTCAAAATTTTTGATTCTAACTTAACACTTAAGTTTCCTTCTGTAATGGTTCCTGTTTTGTCAACTACGACCATGTCTGCTTCTGCAAAAGTTTCTATGAATCGTGCTTCTTTAAACAACAAACCCTTTTCAGTCGCCCAAGAGATTCCTATCAATGAGGCAATGGGTGTTGCCAAAGCCAAAGCACAAGGACAAGCAATCACAATAACCGAAATAGTAATAATAAGTGATTTCTCAAAATCTCCAGAATACGCATACCAGCCAATATAAGAGAAGATAGCCAAAAGAACAATCATTAATGAAAAATGCTTCGAGAGCCTATTGGTCATCTCTTCTATTTTAGGTTTTGAGCCTAAAGAGTCTTCTAGTAAATTCATCATGGTAGAAAGCGTTGAGTTGGCATAGTTTTTAGTTGCTTCATACCTCATCACCATACCTGTGTTAATTGTTCCAGAAAAAATGCTTTCACCTTTTTGTTTGTCTACAGGCAAGGATTCACCACTTAAAGAGCTTTCATCAAAAGTAGCAATATCAACAATAGACTTACCATCAACCGATGCTTTTTCTCCATTTTTAACCTCTATAATATCTCCTATGTTTATTTGGTCAAGCATCACCACCTTTTTAATCCCATCTTCTACAATCGTCGCTTCTAAGGGAATTTGAGACTTCATTTTATCCATACTGTCCATCGCTGACTTTTTACCCAAAACCTCTAAATACTTTCCAACCAATACAAACAATATAATCATGGCTACTGAATCAAAATAACTATGCCCTTTAGCTCCAAATAGTACTGAAAGTGAATAGATATAAGTGATGGTCGCACCACCTGAAACCAGTAAATCCATATTAATAATTTTATTTTTTAAACCATAATATGCCCCTTTAAAAAAAACCCAACCAGAATAAAAAAGAACCATTGAAGAAAAAAGAAACTCTACGAGATGAATCATATGCAAGACTTCAGAATCCATCCCTGAAAAGTAACCTGCATATTTAGCAACATCTATCATCATGATGTTCATAACCCCAAAAATACCGACACCCACACGCGTAATATAATCACGTTTTGCATCTACTGATGCTTGTGAAGCTTCATTAAATTCATAGGGATAGGCATTGTACCCAATAGAGCGAATCTTTTCTATGATAGTAGAAAGCTTAATCACATCAGCATCCCAAAGAACTTTTGCTTTATTATTTGAGAAATTAATACTCGCTTCTAATACCCCTTCTGTTTGATGTAATATTTTTTCATTGAGCCAAACACAAGCTGCACAATGTATTCCCTCTATGATTAAGTCAACTCTTGAAAAACCTTTATCATCTACTTTAATATAACGCTCTTTAAAACTTTCTAAATCAAAATTTTCAGCATCATTAGCATTTTTAAGAGGAGGAGCTATGGTTTCATTTCGCATTTTGTCATAAAAATCATCTAAGCCATCCTCTTTTAGTAAGTGATAAACACCTTGACAACCATTACAACAAAAATAAAGTTCTGGTTCTTCTTTTATCATCATAGAGGTATCAAACGCTAGTTGGCAATGGGAACATTTTATAGAAGACAAGTAAAACCTTTTTTAAAAATAATTTAAAGTTATAATAATTATAAGCTAAAGATATAAGGAGAATTATAGCTTATTTTTACTATAATCAAAATATTATAACCAAGAAAAGGATAAAACATGGAAAGTGCAACACTCCAAACGGAAGAAATTGATACCACAAAGCTTAAAAAAAGTGAAAAGAAAGAGAAAAACACTTTTAATATTCCCACTGCTTTTAGAATAAAGCGTTATTACGTTTTTGCTGCAATCACCCTATTTGCCTTACTTCTCCCTTTTATTACCATTGAAGGAAATCAAATTTTTCTACTCTCTTTCGATCATAAACAACTTCACCTTATGGGAACTGTTTTTGACATGCAAGAGCTTTATATGATGCCATTTCTACTCATGTTACTTTTTATTGGTATTTTTGCTGCTACGGCTCTTGGTGGACGTGTGTTTTGTGGTTGGGGTTGTCCACAGACCATTTTTAGGGTTATTTACCGTGATTTTATTGAAACTAAACTTCTTGGAATGCGTAAACGAATCTCAAATAAACAAAAAGAACCTGATTATAAAAAACATGC